>JBJDYM010000425.1:0-2600 GCA_051867315.1 Faecousia sp. | reverse complement strand
GCGCGGCAGCGGCCACTGATGCGCAGTCAGAACGGCCACCTTGCCCGGTCGGAGCGGCCACCCTGCGGAGCCGTTGCGCAACCTATTTGAAGTAACCCAGCAATCTTTCATAATAGGTGTATCCGCATCAGCGGAAATACACTTTAGGGAGGATAATGTTATGCTGGATTACAAAGACATTATCATCAAACACTACGGACTCGGAATGTCCGGACGCGAGATTGCGAAGCTTCTCAGCATTAGCAAATCGGGGGTCAATGACTTCCTTGCCGCATTTAAAAAGTGCGAAACTCTCAGTTTTCCCTTGCCGGAGGGGATCACGAATTACGCCATTGCCAACCACGTTTATGGTCCGCCCCAGCCCTCACATGGGCGGGATGTAGGGTTCGCTCTCCCAGATTTTGAGGAGATCCACAAGTCCATGAGCACCCGCAAGAACATGACCCTCGTTTACCTCTGGAACCGCTATGCGCAGAGGTGCAGAGAGGAAGGCACACAGCCCTATCAGTATCGCCAGTTCTGCAAGCGGTACGCCAGTTGGTGCGCAGAGAACAAGCAAACCATGCACTTCACAGCTGTCCCTGGGCAGAAGATGGAGGTGGATTTCGCCGGGAAGACCTTCCAATTTGTGGACCACCTCACTGGGGAGCAAATGAACATTGTGGTGTTTGTCGCCGTCCTGCCGTATTCCCAGTACATCTATGCTGAGGGAATGGTATCCACCAAGGAACCTCAGTGGATTGCCGTGAACAACCATGCGCTTCAGTATTTCGGCGGCGTTCCGGCGCTCGTTGTCTGCGATAACTGCAAGCAAGCTGTGATTGCCAACCGGGACTGGATTGCCCCGGAACTGAACAAGGATTACGCCGAGTGGGCGGAGTACAATCACACCGTGATTCTTCCGGCCAAAGTGAAAAAGCCCAAATACAAGAGTTCCGTAGAGAATGCTGTCGGCATCCTTGAAAAGGGCATCTTCCACGACCTGGAGGACTTTGAATATTTCAGCCTGGAGCAGTTTAACAACGACCTCTGGGCGCGTCTGGACAAGCTCAATAAAGCATCTTTCAAAAAGAAGGAGTACAGCCGAAATCATTACTGGGAAACTGAGCGCGAGGCACTTCAGCCGTTGCCAACAGCTCCTTACGAATACATGGAGCGCCGGACGGCTAAGGTATCCTCGGATTACCACATCCGCTTCGACAACGCCTATTACAGCGTTGGCCGGGAGTATCTGCACAAGGAGGTGCTGGTTCGGGCCTCCGCTTCCACGGTGAAAATCTACACCAAGGAAGGCAAGCTCATCTGCCAATGGCCGAGAGCGACCAGCAGGAGCCAGTGGTCTACTGACCCCAGTCACCTTCCCCCGGACTACAGGGAGTTTTCCGAATGGAACGGCACTTATTTCACCAAGAAGGCCATGACCGTGGGGCCGAACACTGTAGAAGTGATTCAGCGTATCCTTACCAGCCGCAAGTTTGAGGTACAGACCTACCGGATGTGCCAGGGCGTGCTGAGCTTCGCTCGGAAATATGGCAGACAGGTGCTGGAGGAAACCTGCAAGCAAGCTCTTGAATACGGTAAGGTCACTTATACTTTTGTAAAGAACCGTATTCCTGTGGTTGCCGAAGACCTCAGAACTTCCGATTGTGCCAAAAGCGTGAACGATGAGCGCAACAAGGGCGCTTTCGTTATGAGTGCGGAGGCCATGGACATTAACAACCTTCTTTCCCGCAGCCAGAACTTGGCCCGCAGCAAGCGGAAGGATGGTGACAAGTAATGCTTACTGGAAAAAGCCTCCTGAGTACGCTCACGGACGAACTGACAGAAATGGGCCTGCGCAGCATGGCTGCGGCGCTGGAAGAAATGTACCACACTCCCAACTTCCCGGAACTCGATCCGCTGTCCGCCATTACGAGGCTCATAGAGCCTGAGTACCAGCAGAAGATGAATAAGCGGATGACCAACCGGCTCCGCAGCGCCCATCTGCTGGGTTGTCCGCAGGAGATTACCAGATGCGTTGATTCTGCTGAACGGGAGTATCTTCCCAACGGTATTACACAGGTTCTTTCTACACTTGACTTTATTGAAAACGGCCTGAATGTCTGTGTTTTGGGACCGTCTGACAGCGGAAAGTCCTATCTGGCAAAGGCTCTTGGTATTGTTGCCTGTTCTAACCACCGGGTGGGCTACCACCACTGTGAACAGCTTCTTGAAGAGATGGTCATGCTGAAGGGGACGGACTACACGAAGTACCAGAAGCGGCTGAAGAAAACCTGCGGCTTTGATCTGCTCATCTTGGACGACTTTCTCCTCCATACCCTTACGGATGAGCGTGAAGTGAAAATCCTTTTTGAGATCCTGGAGAAGCGGAGCGAAATGAAACTCAGCACATTTATCTGCTCGCAGCGTGAGCCGGCAAGCTGGGGAACCATGATTTTGAACGATGAAGTATCTGCCAACGCCATTTTGAAGCGTGCCACGAAGCACTACACAGTGGTAATTAGACCCAAATCTGCCATTTGATTAGGTGGCCGTTCTGACCGGGCATGGTGGCCGCTGGGGCTGTGCCTCAGTGGCCGCCGGCCTGTGCAGATTGCAGC
>JBJDYM010000424.1:0-2600 GCA_051867315.1 Faecousia sp. | reverse complement strand
CCCCTCAGCCTCGCTTTTCTCGGCAGCTCCCCCAGAGGGGGAGCCAAGGGTGCGTGAAATACCAATTTGTCTTCCTGCTTCATGAAGCCGATCAGGATCTTCTGTTTTTGCACACAAAAAGCAGGCAGCCGATGTGGTCAAATACAGCCCTGAATCGCCTTCTTTGCCATCATCGCCCGCGTATTTTCTGTATTTTTGCCGGGAGATAACCCGCTCCCGCCGGTAGGCCGGGTCTGCCCACCCGCACCAGATAAGGGAAGTATAACACAGTTTTGGGCAAAAGTATACTATTATTTTTTGGAAGGCCGGAAAACTGGTGAAATCAGATGGAAATATACTTGAATCACGGAAGGAAATTTGCTATAATAAACTGAATTTGCATGATGCGCGTGCGCAGTGGAGGAGGCGTGTGAAGTGGATAAAAAGCTGATGCGGCTGTTTCGGCCCTCCCGGACCGTTTATTATGTGCTGATGATCGCCTTCAGCATGGGCTCTTTTCTGGTGGGGCAGTATCTGCTGGGCGCGGTGGAGCTGGTGGCCACCGGGGCGGCATTCTTTGTGCACCTGAGCCATCAGCGTGCCAGCAACCGACGCATCCGCCAGTATTTGCAGCACGCTACGGATACGCTGGAAAGCTCCGGCCAGGGTTCCAGCCCCTTCCCGGCAGTGCTGGTGCAGCTGGGGGACCAGAGCGTGGTGTGGTGCAACGCCAAATTCGCCGAGCTCACCGGGCTGACCCTGACCTCCGTCAACCGCCAGCTGGAGGATGTGCTGCCCGGGGTGAAAACCGACTGGCTTGCCGCCGGAAAAACCGAGTGCCCCCAGGACCTGGAGCTGAACGGCCGCCGCTACCGGCTGTTCGGCACGGCGGTGAAGGAGAAGAACGGCCCGCCGCTGGTGGCGGTGATCTATCTGAACGACCTGACGGAGCTCTACCAGGTCCGGGACGAATACATCCGTTCCCGGCCGGTGGTGGCCATCATCATGGTGGACAATTTCGAGGAGCTGACCCGCAACCTGACCGAGGGCGCCATCTCCACCCTGAATGCCAAGCTCAACGACGCCATCACCCACTGGACGGAGCCCTACCACGGGATGCTCCGCCGGCTGGAGCGGAACCGGTTCCTCTTCGTATTCGAAAAACGGGATCTGGAGGATGCGGTCAGCCACAAATTCTCCCTTCTGGAGGATGTGCACCAAATCGTCAGCCCCGCGGGACTGCCCGCCTCCGTGTCCATCGGACTGGGGGTGGACGGCAGCTGCTTTGAGGAAAGCTACAATTTTGCGGCCCTGGGCATTGAAATGGCCCTGAGCCGGGGCGGCGACCAGGCGGTCATCAAGGACCGGGTGAACTTCACCTTCTTCGGCGGCCGCAGCATCGAGGCCGACTACACCAGCAAGGTCCGCTCCCGGGTCACCGCCAGCTCCCTGATGGAACTCATCGGCCAGAGCAGCCGGGTGTTTGTCATGGGCCACAGGGACGCGGACCTGGACAGCGTGGGCGCGGCCATGGGTATCTGCTGCCTGTGCCGGAAAAAGGGCAAGCAGGCCAACATCGTCATCGATTTGGAAAAGAACAACGCCGCCCGGCTGGTCACGGAGATTCTCCAGACCCCGGAGTATTCCGATATTTTCCTCTCCGGCCAGGAGGCCATGGTGGCCTGCGACAACGGCAGCATCCTGGTGGTGGTGGATACCAACCGGCCGGACCAGGTGGAGTTTAAGCCGCTGCTGGAGGCCATCGGCAAGGTCTGCGTGGTGGATCACCACCGCCGGGCCGCGGACTATATCAGCCCCGTGGTGGTCAACCTTCATGAGACCTACGCCTCCTCCGCCTCCGAGCTGGTGACGGAGCTGATCACCTACGGCGTGGACAGCAGCGACGTGCTGCCCATCGAGGCCAAGGCGCTGCTCGCGGGCATCTGCCTGGATACCAAGTTCTTCAACGTCCGCACCGGCGAGCGTACCTTTGAGGCCGCCGCCGCCCTGCGGCGCATGGGAGCCGACACCACCGAGGTCAAGCTTCTGATGCAGAACGATTTCCAGGACACCGTGGCCAAATATCAAATTGTGAAATCCGCCCGGCTGTACCGGGGAGAGCTGGCCATTGCCGCACTGAACTACAGCACCGCCCGTCCTCTGGCCGCCCAGGCGGCGGACGATCTGCTGAACATTTCCGGCATCACCGCCTCCTTTGTGCTGTTCCCGGACGGGGATCAGATCATCATTTCCGCCAGAAGCATCGGCAAGGTGAACGTGCAGGTGATTTTGGAGCCTCTGGGCGGCGGCGGCAACGCCATGGTGGCCGGGGCCCAGCTCAAGGGGCTGGACGCCAAGCAGGCCCTGGACCGGCTGGTGGAATCCATTGATCAATTTTATGAAGGATAAGGAGAATTCATGATGAAGGTTATTTTATTGCAGGATGTGAAGGGCAAGGGCAAGAAGGGCCAGATGATCGAGGTGTCCGACGGCTACGCCCGGAATTTCATGCTGCCCCGGAAAATCGCCATTGAAGCCACCGCCGACGCGGTGAACACCATGCGCATGAACGACAAGGCCACCCAGGAGCGCATCGCCCGGGAGAAGGCCGAGGCCATGGA
>JBJDYM010000423.1:0-2607 GCA_051867315.1 Faecousia sp. | reverse complement strand
AAATCCGTCACCAGGGCGGGGCCGGTCACCTGGAGCATATAGGGCATGGTGATGGACTTGAACACCTGGAAGGGGTTGGCGCCGTCCATCCGGGCGCTTTCCACCTGATCCGTGGGCAGGTTCATCAGAACGCCGGTGGCAATCAGCATCTGGTAAGGAATACCCACCCAGATGTTGATCAGGATGATCATCACATGGGCCCAGATGGGAGCGGACAGGAAGGGAATGTAGCTGGTGGAAATCAGTCCGATTTCCCGAAGGAAGCCGGTCAGACCGATGTTGGCGCAGATGGTATTCATAATGCCGGTGTTGGCGAAGAAATTGCGCATCAGAAGCAGAGAGACGAACTGAGGTACGGCAATGGTCACCACCAGCATGGTGCGCCACAGCCGGGTGCACCGGGTCAGCTTGCTGTTGAGCAGCAGCGACATGAGGATACCGCCGAAATAGGTGGTCAGCGTGGCGAAGAAGGACCAGACGATGGTCCAGCCCAGAACCCGGACGAAGGCATAGCCGAAGGTTGAGGTAATGCTTCCGCCGAACAGGGAAACAAAATTGTTGAAGCCCACCCAGGTGAACAGGTTCGTGGGGGGCATATGCTGCTGGTCATAATTGGTGAAGGCCACCAAAATCAGCAGCAGCATGGGAATGAGGGTGAAAATGACGATTCCAAGGGTGGGAAGGGTCAGCAGGGTGATGTGGAATTTCTTGTCCAGATAGTCCCGCAGATCCTCCACGAAGGTGTTGATGTGGCGGCCCTGCTCAGATTGCACCTGCAGCGCATAGACGTTTATCACATTGCGCAGGCACACGGCCACGGCAGCGGCCCACACCACGAAGCTGAACAGGGAGAACAGCAGGATCATGAAGGAGTTGTCGTAGTCGTTCCACTCCGACTGCATGGTTTGAATGTTGAAAACCTGCTCAGCCTGGACGGTACCCAGGCTGCCGAACTTGGGCACATAGGACATCGCAAAGTTGAAGGTGAACAGAATAACGCCAGCCTCCAGCAGAGTCAACAATAGGGCTTTGACGTATTGCTTCCGGCGGAAATATCCCGCGCCCCACCAAATCAGCGACAGCTTGACAAAAAGATCACCCTTTGCAAACGCTGTGCCGAATTTGGAAAAAAACTGGCCGATTCCCCCAAAGAAGCCGGATATGGCGCCGCCAATTTGGGAAAATCCATTGGATTTCTCTTCCATAAAAGGTCTTCCTTTCTGCGAAATTCAAAGATCCCTTGTTTGAGGTACAGCCCCATATGCCAAGGCATATGGGGCTGCACGGTAAAAGGGGGGAGAGATGAATTATTCGACGGGAGCGCAGACGCCCTCAACCAGAGTATCCAGCGCCTTCTGAATGGCGGCATCGTCGCCCAGCTCGCCGTTGGCGATCATCTGGCCGAAGGTAGCGGTGGGGTCCCAGAACTTACCGCCCACATTCTGCACGCTGCCGTAAACGTCCTGCGCGGCAGAAGCGGCGATGGCAATGTTGGAGGACACAGCCTCGTCCGCGGCGGCGTTCAGGTTGGTGGGAGCCAGCTGGCGGGCATTGAACCGGGCAGTCTGGGATGCTTCGTTGGTCAGGAACTCGGCCAGCAGCACGGCCCAGCCGGTGTTCTTGGAGTAAGCGTTCACGCCCATCAGCTTGAAGCCGGAGTAGCAGGACATCTGAACCTGGTCACCTGCGCAGGTGAAGGTGGGCAGCTTGGTGGCGGCATAGCCTTCGCCGAAGGCAGCCTCTGCAGCGCCCGCATCCCAGGTGCCGGAAATCACGGCGCACACGGCACCGGAAGCGATCTGGTTGGACAGGTCACCGTCGGCAACCGCCAGGAAGCCGGGGTGGGCGGCGATCTCAGCCATGGCCTTGGCCACGTCCACGCCGGTGTAACCGCTGGGAGAGGTGCCGTTCCAGTCGATGACGGTGGAGCCGTCAGCGTTCATGTCGGAGATGAAGCCGGCGCCCAGGAAGAAGGAGGCGTTGTACCAGCCGGAGGCGTAGGTCATACCAACCTTGGAGCCGGCAGCTTCCGCAGCGGCCAGCAGGCCTTCCCAGGACTCAGCCTGTTCGGCAGTGACCTTGGTGGAATCGTAGTACAGGAAGTAGTTGTTGCCGCCGCCCATGGGGAAGGCGTACAGCTTGCCGTCCTTGCTGGCAGCAGCCACGGAGCCCTCGCCGTTGGCAGCCTTGACCTCGTCCAGGGTCTTGCCGGCATAGGCGGGCAGAACCGCGGACACATCACCGCTCAGGTCCAGCAGGGCGCCGGCGGCCACCAGGTCGTTGAGCTGGTCGTTGGCGAAAGCGAAAACGTCAGCGGCAGCCTCCACGTCGGTGAGGACGGTGTCCTTGGCAGTGGATTCGGACTCCACGCCGATCTGAATGTCGAAGGTCTGGTCGGGATAAGCAGCCTTGAAGTCCTCCACCAGCTCAGCCAGCAGAGCCTGATCTTCCTCAGCGCCCCACAGGACCAGGGAGATGGGATCAGCAGCGGACGCACCGATGGCCAGGGACAGCACCATGGCGACCGTCAGCAGCAGCGCAAGCAGTTTTTTCATGAGATATTCCTCCTCGTTATTTTCATCACAACCAGTCGGCAACCGGTTGCCT
>JBJDYM010000422.1:0-2609 GCA_051867315.1 Faecousia sp. | reverse complement strand
ATACAGGAAAATACAGGAAGGATGCCCGATATGAACGAATTGGAGATCATTCGCCACAGCCGGATTCCCGGAATGACTGTGTTTTTCAATACGGTGGACTACCGCACCCCCCATTTTCATCCGGAGTGGGAGCTGATCTGGCTGCTGGACAATCCCATGACGGTCAGCAGTGCCGGGGGCAGCTTCCGGGCGGAGAAGGGGGATCTGCTCCTGTTCCAGCCCAGCATGCCCCACGAGCTGCACAAGCTGGAGGAAAACTGCACCTTTTTGTGCCTGCAGGTAGCCCCGGAGCTGCTGCGGCTGGAAAACGATCTGGTGGCGGATACCATTTTGCTCAATCCCTTTCTGGGGGAGCAGGCCGGGGTGATCCGGGATACCCTGGCGGAAATCGCGGAGGCCTACCTGAACCGGGAGAGCTACAACACCCTGTTCTGCATCGGCCAGATGTGCCTGGTGTTTCACCGGATTTTGAATGCCATTCCCATCCGGGCCATCACCCGGGAGGAGCGGATCAGCCAGGAGAAGCGGAACAAGCGCCTGGCCTCCCTGATTCAGTTTGTGGATGAAAACTATATGCACAAGATCCGCCTGTCCGATTTCGCCGAGGCGGAGGGGTTCTCCATGAGCTATTTGTCCCATTTCATCAAAAGCACCCTGAACCAGAGCTTCCAGGAATATGTGAATTCCGTCCGGGTCAACTGCGCCTGCAAGCTGATCTCCGGGGGAGAGGAGAAGCTTACCGCCGTGTGCATGGCCTCCGGCTTCTCGGACTACCGGTATTTCTCCGCCGCCTTCAAGCGCCAGTTCGGCATGACCCCGGAGCAGTATAAGCTTTCTCTGAAAAAACCGGAAAATGCAGTGATCCACCACAGCATCCATTCTCTGGAACGGTTTTATACCGACGAGCAGAGCCGGGCCATCATCGCGGAGCTGCGTCGGCAGCAGAATTATTGCACAATTCCGGCGGCTGAAAAATAGGCGAATCGACGAAAAAGAAGAAAAAGCAAATTTGTATAATAAAAACCCCAACCAGGCACTTGCAGGATGCAGCATCCTGTATTAAACTGGAAGCATCAAAATGACCCATTGGGCGGCAAAATCAGCCTGTGGGACAAATCATGAGGAGGCATTTTCATGCAATATTTTATCGGTATCGACCTGGGTACTTCCGCTGTCAAGCTGCTGCTGGTGGACGGCGCCGGCAAGATCTGCAGCACGGTTTCCCGGGATTATCCCCTGTTCTTCCCCCATCCCGGCTGGTCCGAGCAGAACCCCGAGGATTGGTGGACCGCCGTGCAGGACGGCCTGAAGGAGCTGACCGCGGGCATTGATGCTGCCGACGTGGCCGGCATTGGCTGCGGCGGCCAGATGCACGGCCTGGTGATCCTGGATGAAAACGACAATGTGATCCGCCCCGCCATCCTGTGGAACGACGGCCGGACCTACAGGGAAGTGGAGTACCTGAACGGCGTCATCGGCAAGCAGAAGCTGTCCCAGCTCACCGCCAACATTGCCTTCGCCGGCTTCACCGCGCCGAAGCTTCTGTGGGTGCAGAAGAACGAGCCGGAGAACTTCAAGAGAATCGCCAAGATCATGCTGCCCAAGGATTTTATCAACTACAAGCTCACCGGCGTCCATGCCTGCGACTATTCCGACGCCTCCGGCATGCTGCTGCTGGACGTGGCCAACAAGTGCTGGTCGAAAGAGATGCTGGAGATCTGCGGCGTCCGGGAGGAGCAGATGCCGAAGCTCTTTGAAAGCTATGAGGTCATCGGCAATGTGACCGCCGACATCGGCCTGCCCAGGACCGCCAAGGTGGTGGGCGGCGCCGGCGACAATGCCGCCGCTGCCGTGGGCACCGGCACCGTGGGCGACGGCGCCTGCAACATCAGCCTGGGCACCTCCGGCACCGTGTTCATCTCCTCCGAGAAATTCGGCGTGGATTCCACCAACGGCCTGCATGCCTTTGCCCATGCCGACGGCCGGTTCCACCTGATGGGCTGCATGCTCTCCGCCGCCAGCTGCAACAAGTGGCTCTGCGACGAGATCCTCAGGACCAAGGATTACCCCGCCGAGCAGAAGGACATCACGGAAGACAAGCTGGGCGCCAACCATGTGTATTTTCTGCCCTACCTGATGGGCGAGCGCAGCCCCATCAACGATACCAACGCCCGGGCCACCTTCCTGGGCATGACCATGGACACCACCCGCTCCGACATGGTCCAGGCTGTGCTGGAGGGCGTGGCCTTCGCCATCCGGGACTCCTTCGAGGTGGCCAAGTCCCTGGGCATCCACATTGAGCGCTCCAAGGTCTGCGGCGGCGGTGCCAAGAGCCCCCTGTGGCGGAAGATCTTTGCCAACGTGCTGAACCTGCCCCTGGACATTCCCCAGACCGAGGAAGGCCCCGGCTACGGCGGCGCCATGCTGGCCATGGTGGGCTGCGGGGTGTATGACAGTGTGAAGGCCTGCGCCGACGCTCTGGTCACCGTCCGCCAGACGGTGGAGCCCGATGCCGAAATCGCCGCCCGGTACGAAAAGCAGTACCGGAATTTCAAGCAGATTTATCCCGCTCTGAAGGGTGTATTCGCCCAGCACCAGGAGCAGTAAGC
>JBJDYM010000421.1:0-2611 GCA_051867315.1 Faecousia sp. | reverse complement strand
TGGCGGTCAATGAGATTGTCAAATGGCTCATTGGATTTTTGGTCAGCTTTGCCGTTCTGGCTGGCTGCATCTGCATCTATGACCATGCCACTGCGCCGGTGCCCGGCGAGGTGTTCACCGGCAAGGCCCAGGGTATGTTCTGCGAGATCGTCGCGGAAGTGACCGTGGCCGACGGAAAAATTGTGGATGTGAAGCTCACCGGCGCGGATGAGACCCCCGCTCTGGGCGGCGTGGTGCTGGAGGAAATGCCCGGCAAGATTCTGGCTGCCCAGTCCGCCGATGTGGACGGCATGGCCGGCGCCACCGTTACCACCGATGCCGTCAAGGCTGCGGTGAATGACGCACTGACCCAGGCAGGCTTTGCCGTTCCCGTCACCGAAGAAGTGACCGAGGCTGCCACGGAGGCCACCACCGCGCCTACCACGGAGGCCACCGAAGCAACCACCGAAGCCGTGACGGAGGCTCCTGTTTCCGGCGAAGTATTCACCGGAAAGGCCCAGGGCATGTTCTGCGAGATCGTCGCGGAGGTGACCGTGGCCGACGGAAAAATTGTGGACGTGAAGCTCACCGGCGCGGATGAGACCCCCGCTCTGGGCGGTGTGGTTCTGGCGGAGATGCCTGCCAGGATCATCGAGGCCCAGTCCGCCGACGTGGATGGCATGACCGGCGCCACCGTTACCACCGATGCCGTCAAGGCTGCGGTGAATGACGCACTGACCCAGGCAGGCTTTGCCGTTCCCGTCACCGAAGAAGTGACCGAGGCTGCCACGGAGGCCACCACCGCGCCTACCACGGAGGCCACCGAAGCAACCACCGAAGCCGTGACGGAGGCTCCTGTTTCCGGCGAAGTATTCACCGGAAAGGCCCAGGGCATGTTCTGCGAGATCGTCGCGGAGGTGACCGTGGCCGACGGAAAAATTGTGGACGTGAAGCTCACCGGCGCGGATGAGACCCCCGCTCTGGGCGGCGTGGTTCTGGCGGAGATGCCCGCCAGGATCATCGAGGCCCAGTCCGCCGACGTGGATGGCATGACCGGCGCTACCGTCACCACAAACGCCGTCAAGGCAGCGGTCAACGAGGCTCTGGCGCAGGCCGGATTGTATGTCCCTGCTGAAGCGGAGGAGGCCACCGAGGCACCCACGGAAGAGGTGACCGAGCCGGTTGCTGCCTCCACCGCCATCATCACCGCCGATGAGTGGGCGGAGAAGTTCCCGGAAATCACTGCCTCCTACAAAGCCACCGCCGAAAACACCTATGTTGTGGCGTACCTGGAACAGGACCCCTACCTGGTGAACCTCTACGAGGGCTTCGGCTTCGCCAAGCAGTACGACAGCGCCCGGGGGCATGAATACAGCCTGGAGGATCTGTCCAATACCGCCCGTCCCCATGCCCTGGCCAACTGCCTGACCTGCAAGACTGCCGACTTCACCAAGCTGGTGCAGGATCAGGGCGTCAGCGCCTACAGCCTGGACTTTGACGAGGTCATGGCCTCCATGAATGAGAGCGTGGGCTGCTACAACTGCCATGCCAACGAGGCCGACTCCGGCAAGCTGGTGGTGACCCATGACTACTTCCTTGATAAGCTGGATATGAGCAATATTGATGCCGCCACCTTGTCCTGCGGCCAGTGCCATATTGAGTACTACTTCGAGCCCGACACCAAGGCCACCACCATCCCCTTCACCAATGTGGCGGAGATGACCCCCGAGGCCATGCTGGAATACTATGATTCCATCGACTTTGCCGATTGGACTCAGCCCTCCACCGGCGCCAAGCTGCTGAAGGCTCAGCATCCCGAAATGGAGACCTTCCTGAACGGCAGCGTCCATGCAAACTTCGGCATGAGCTGCGCCTCCTGCCATATGGAAAAGGTGACGGGCAGCGGCGTGAGCTACACCAGCCATAACCTGGTCAGCCCGCTGGACAGCCCCGCCATTCTGGATACCTGCGCCGCCTGCCATAAGGATGTGGACATGGCTGAGAAGGTCCACGCCATCCAGGACCAGGTCACCGCCCGGGAGACCGAGGTGGGTAACAACCTGTCTGCCTTCAAGGACAAGCTGGCCGAGGCTGTGGCCTCCGGTGAATACACCGAGGAGGAGCTGGACGCCATTCGGGTGCTGTACCGCCACGCCCAGTGGTTCTTCGACTACCAGTATGTGGAAAACAGCGAGGGCGCCCACAATTCCAAGCTGGCCAATTCCTGCCTGGACCAGGCCGCTGCAAAGATTGAAGAAGGAATGCAGCTGTTCCACGTTGCGTAATTTCCCATGAACATTTCCAATCGCAAGCTCATCGCCCTGCTGGCACTGATTCTGGTGCTGGCAGCGGCGGCAGGACTCGTTGTCTATTATGTTATGCCTGGGGGCACCCAGGTGCTGGTCACCGTGAACGGGGTGGAATACGGAACCTACCCGCTGCACACCGACACCACCATGGTCATCGGCCCGGCGGACGGCAGCTGGTACAACACCCTGGTGATTGAGGACGGACGGGCTTATGTGGCCGAATCCGACTGTGACAACCAGATCTGCGTCCACACCCCCGCCCTCGCCGAGGACACCATCGGCATCATCGTCTGCCTGCCCCACGGCGTTGTCGTGGAGCTGCG
>JBJDYM010000420.1:0-8884 GCA_051867315.1 Faecousia sp. | reverse complement strand
TAGCAGATTTGTCAGATTTTTGTAGCTATTTTTTACTCATGCGTTTGTCGTGCAGAGTTTCAGCACCGCGACAATCTCGTCTCCGTCCATCTCTCCGTTCTCCCGGAAACCAAAGGAATGGTAAAGCGCTTTGGCAACAGTATTCTCCGGCTCATAGGAAAGCATACAGTATTCCGCCTTTCCCCGGGGGAATGTACGAATAAAGTCCAATATCGCTGCCATCGCAGCCTTTCCGTATCCTTTCCCCTGGAATCGCTGGTCGATCATCAGGCGCCAGATGGCATAATTGTCCCGGGCAATGGCGGGGGCGTCCTCCCAGTCGTCACAGCCATAGCTAATCATGGTGAAGCCCACCGGGGTATCCCCATCATAGATTCCGAAAGGCAGTGCAGTACCCCCGTTTGTAATGGCGCAGTAGGCCTCCAGGATGCTCTCGGTGTTGGTGGCCACAAAGCTTTTCTGGCTTTCTGCCACTTCCAGCGCCACAATCTCCCAAATATTTTGGGCATTGATCTTCCGAAGCTGAATCATTTTCATTCCTCCAGTGTCTGCCTTTTCAAATCAGCTCTGGGCTTCCTCCCATTGCTCCATCAGCTCCAGCAGCACCGCCTCCGCCTCTTCTTTCTCCCCCAGCAGACGGGTCAGCTCCTGATAGTCGGCAGCGGCAGCTTCGATTTTCTGATCCAATTCCGCAATGGCGGCCTCCTGCTTTTCAATCTCCCGTTCCAGGCGGCGAATCAGCTTGTCCGTGTCCTTGGTGCCGCCCTTGGGCTTTTCCTTTTTCTCCTTGGGCGGCTGCTTTACCACTGGGGCGAGCGCCTTCTCATGCTCCAGAATGGAGCGGTATTTCTGATAGCCGCAGCGGAAGTCCCGGATAGTTCCATTTTCCAGCAGCCAAATCCGCTCGGCAAACTTTTCGATAAAGTAACGGTCATGGGACACAAACAGCAGCACGCCCTCGAATTCCTCGATGGCCGCCTCCACCCACTCCCGGGAGGCAATGTCCAGGTGGTTGGTGGGCTCGTCCAGAATCAGAAGATTGATTTTTTCATCCATCAGCATACACAGCCGCAGACGGGACTGCTCGCCGCCTGAGAGGTTGCCCACGCTTTTGAACACATCCTCGCCCTGAAACAAAAAGGCGCCCAGACGGTCCCGTGCGGTCTGAGGAGTGCAATTCTTCTCATAGAGCATGGTGTCGTACAAACTGCGCTCCGGGTGGTCAAAATGGATGATCTGAGGCAGATATCCCCACTTAACGGTGGGGCCGAACTGGATTTTTCCGGCGCATTCCTCATCGCCCAAAAGGCACTTGATAAAGGTGGTTTTGCCGGTGCCGTTGTCGCCCAAAAGGGCGATCCGCTCCCCCGCCTCCACATTCAGATTCACATCGGAAAACAGGGCTCTGTCTCCAAAGGCTTTGGAGACATTTTTCATTTTGAAAACCACATCGCCGGAAAAATCCTTCTCTCCGAAAGAGGCCTTCATGGTTTTTTCCACTTTGGGCTTTTCGGTCTTACGAATCCGCTCCATGCGGTGCTGAATGGACATGGCCCGGCGGTAGAGTGTACGGTTGTTGATGCCCCAGCCTTTCATCCGCTCCACGGTAAAGCCCAGCTGCTTCAGCTTGGCCTGCTCCTGCTCATACTGCTTCATCTGCAGATCGAAACGGGCCTGCTTCTCGTCCATATAGAACGAATAGTTGCCGGAATAGAATTCGGCGTGTCCGTCGGTGATCTCAATCACCCGGTCGGCCACCTGATCGATGAAATACCGGTCATGGGAGATGGCGAGGACCGTGCCCTTGAAGGAATTGATGTATTGCTCCAGCCATTCCACGCTGGTAAGATCCAGATGGTTGGTGGGCTCGTCCAGCAGCAGAATGTCCGTCTTTTCCAGCAGCAGCCGGGCCAGATTCACTCTTGTTTTTTCGCCGCCGGACAGGCTGGCAAATTCCTGGGTGCGCTGGTCCTGGGTGATGCCCAGGCCGTTGCAGATCTTGTCCACCTCCACGTCCATGTCATAGCCGCCCCCGGCCTGGAACCGGTTGGACAGGGCGTCGTACTGCCGCAGCTGCTCTGCCGTGGCCCCGGACTGCATGCTCTGCTCCAGGGAAATCATTTCCTTTTGTATCTTCATCAAACCGGCATAGGCAGAGCGAAGCACATCCTCCACGGTGTAGCCCTCCGGGAAAACCGGGATCTGAGAAATCAAGCCCAGCCGTTTGTTGGGGTTGACGTACACTTCCCCCTCGTCATAGTCCAGCTCCCCGGTCAGGATGCGAAACAGGGTGGTTTTTCCGCAGCCGTTCCTGCCCAGGATGGCAACACACTCCCCTTCCTGCACCTCAAAGGAAAGTCTTTGCAGAAGGTTTTCCCCAATGACGAAGAACTTTGTCAAATTACTTACAGATATATCAACCATTGTCTTTCTCCAATGCTTTCACCAAATCGGAAAGCTCGTCCATTGTATACAGCAGATTCAGCGCCTGAAGAAGCGCATTGGCGCTCATATGCTCCGGCAAATTCAGCTTTTTTTGCAATGTCAGCCGCTTCCGGCTGCTGTCGGTCTGGCCGGAGAGGCCCAGGGTGCAAAAATCCTGCTTGGTGATTCCGCCGGATTTGGTTTCCGTATCGTCTTCAAACGTCGCCCCGGAGGCCTTCAGCGCCGCCAGAATTACATCCCTTGTCATTCCCTCCACGCCCAGCTTTCCCTCTTTTCCGGGAGCGGCCTTTCGCTTCTCCTTGCCTGGAATATCGGGAATATAGGCATGCTTCAAAAACGCATTCGGAATGGCACTCTTAAGATGATTGCGAATAACAAAGCCCGCGCCGTCGGAATCCGTAAACACAATCAGCCCCCGTCGTGCAGCAACTGCCCGCAGCAGCGCCATTTGCTCCTTATCCTTAAAAATGCCAAATCCCCGGGTCTCAAAAATCGGAGCATCCACGATCTGGCTCAGGGTATTCTTGTCATAGCGGCCCTCTACCACGATGGCTTCCCGAATTTTAACCATGCCGGGCCTCCATGGCAAGCGTAAGCACAAGCAGCTCCAAAAGACGCTGGCTGTCATCAAAAGAGGTTTTCATTTTATAATCCGTCTCCAAAACCAATTCGGAGGCTCTGCCGCAAAAGGACTTGTCCATGCGCCTGGCTGCTTCCATGGTTTTCCTGGCAGGATAGTCAGGAATGCCGCAAAGCTTCTGTAAATCGTAGGCATTCTTGCCCTGCTCCTGTAAGCACTTGGCAGCAGTCAGCCGGCGAAATTGGCTGCCCAACGCGCCCAAAATCGCCAGGGGCTCCTGCTGCATCTTCAGAAGCTGCTGCAGGCACTGGAAGGCCCTGTCGTAGGCTCCCTCGCTGATCCGGTCGGTCATCTGGAAAACAACCGCATCCAACACCGGTTCCGTCACTGCATCAATGTCGGACTTCTTGATTTCCTCTGCGCCGGAGTAGGCACAAATCTTTTGAATCTCCCCGCTCAGCGCCGTCATGGTTCCGCCGGTGATGTCGATCAGGTAGGCACAGAGCTCATTGGATATCCTTTTTTTCTGGGCCGCAAAATGCCTGGAAACCCAAGGAATCAATTCTCTTTGATCCTGCTTGCAGAATTCTACCGTCAGTCCGTTGGTGTCCACCGCCTCCCAAAGCTTTTTCAGCCGTTTGTCCGGCTTCCAGGCAATGGTGAGATAAGTAAAAATCACCGTACAGTATTCCGGAATGTCCTTGAAAACCTGGGCAATTCTTTCCCGTTCGGATTCGTTCAGCTTGAACAGGTCAATATCATCCACCTGAACCAGGGTGTATTCCGCCATCATCGGAAGATTTTCCACAGCCTCCAAAAAGGCTGCCAGGTCAAAATTTTCGCTGGTGAAGCGGTGAAAATTAAACGACTCCGTCAGCGGGTCCAGCAGCTGCTTTTTGATTGCCTCTAAATAGTAGGACATCAAAAAGGTTTCTTCTCCATGGAAGAAATAGAGCCTGCCAATTTTTTTATCCCGAAGAGCAGCCTTCAGATTTTGAAAGGCTCCTGCCGCAAGGTCTTTTTTCGCCATGTTTACCTCCTGACCAGAACCGAACCTTGCTGATCCGTCCGGTATACGGTACAGTCAAATTCCGCAAGCCGCTCCAGCAGTTCCTGGGCCGGGTGTCCATAAATGTTGTTTTCCCCAACGGAAATGATTACAATCTCCGGGCGCACCGTCCGAAGCAGTTCCTCTGTGGTGGAATTCTTGGAGCCATGATGCCCGGCAATCAGGATATCCACGTCAGGCAGATTGTATTTTACAACCAAATCATGCTCACCGGTACGTCCGCGGTCTCCGGTTATCAGTATAACACACTCTTCCGATTCAAACAAGACACACATACAGTTTTCATTGCCTGTTTTCATATTCCCCGGTTCCAAAAGAATAAGCCTTCCAGTTCCAAAGGGTATCTCCATATCCCGGTCAATCAGGGTGACCGAATGGGAAGCATCCGATTGCAAACGATTGTACAAAGCGTTATCTTCCAGATCCGGAAAGTAAAACCGGTTCACCTGAACTCTGGTGAGAAGATGCTCTATGGCGTTGGTATGGTCTGCGTCATAGTGGGTCAGCGCCAATCCATCCAATTGAAATACACCCTGGCTCAGCAGCGTCTGGGCCACTTGATCAGCCACACCGGTATCACTGCTCCCACCGCAGTCGATGAGGAAATTCTCCTTCCCTGCCTGGAGCAGAATGGCCTGCCCCTCCCCCACATCCAATACATTCAGCCGCAGGGCATCCTGTTTCGGCTCGATCACGGATATCCCGATGGCTGCCAATAAGCAGGCAGCCGCAGCGGTCAGATAGTACCGCCCATGCCTCCTGCCCAAAAGCAGAAACAGCATTAGCAACACATAACAGAGCACCAGCCAGGCGGTGATATACGTGCTCTGCGTGTACACCGCCGCAAACGGGATACGGGACAGAAGCCCGGCGGTAAACAGGACATACCGAATGGGCCAGGAAAGCAGCCACCCAAACCAATGGCAGAGCGTGGGAAGAACACCGCCCAAAACGCTCACGGCTGCAATGCCATAGAACAGGAAGCCAATCACCCAAATGGTCAGCAGATTGGTTAATACACCGATCAGACTGACCATTCCAAAATAATAGGCGCTCAAGGGAACCGAAAACAGCAGCGCACTGACGGAAACAGAGATGGACCCGGAAAACCAGCTCCAGACTGCACCCCGTATTCCCTGCCGCTTCTCCTTTGGGAAACGGTTCTTAACCCAATCGTTGATTTGCGACGCAAAAAGCAGAATTCCCGCCACACTGCAAACCGACAGCTGGAAGCTGACGGAGAGCAGCACAAAGGGATTCATGAGAAGCATGGTCAAGCCGGCAAAGGATAGGCTGGTCAGGCCATCGTACTCATCGGTAATGGCCGCGCCAAAGGCCATCAGCCCTGTCATCAGGCAAGCTCTGGTTACCGAAGGAGAAAAGCCGGTAACTGCCGCAAAGAACAGCAGCACCGGAACAGAAATGACAAAAACAAGCCATCTTCGGGTTCGGAACAGCAGGAAAATCAGTCCAAACAAAATGGAGACATGCAGGCCGGACACTGCAACCACATGGCGAATGCCGCTGACCTTCAGTGCGGTATCCAGAGAGTAACTCAAATCCGAGGTATCGCCCAGAAGAAGCGCCTTGGCAAAGGAAGCGGTATCCTCCGGGAAAAACTGCACGATTCGATCCCTGGCAGCGTTTGCCACCCGGGCCGGAAGAAAGAGAAGCGCATTTCTCTCGGAACGGGAGCATACTGTGTCCGCTTTCTGGGTTGCCAGGACAAAAAGGCCCCTGCCCTGATAATAGGTGGAATCCTTCATGCCCTCCGGTGTTGTTAATCGAATACGAAAATCACTCTCCAACACATCCCCCGGGGTTAGTGCAGTATCGTCCTTCTGAAAAACCCGAAGACGGTATGGCTTTCCCTCCAGGACTGCAAAGCCTTCCACCGAATATCCATAGTCCGTTTTCTCGCTGTAATCCGTCACAGTGACTGAAAGGGATACGGTTTGCCCGTCCAGATGCTGAATCGGCCGCAAATAATATCCCCGAAACAGGGCGAACCAACCGAGTGAAATGGCAAGTCCCAGAAATACAGCCGCAGGAATTCTGAAGAGGCCGTTCCGAAATTTCAGTACAAAGCAGAGAACACCGGAAACAAGCGCATAGGCAAACAGAGGCATCAGGCTCTGCTGCCAGAGCAGTGTGATGCATAAACCGCAGCCCACGCTGAAACCGATGGTGAACCACAGAAGTTTTCTCATGCTGTCCCCCTCTCCCATCGAGCCTCCCGGACTTTTTGAAAATGGCGCAGCCGGGAAAGCTGCGCCATTTGTTGAACCGTTAAATCTTGGAGGCCGCGAAGCGCTCCACCTGAGCCAAAGCCTGATCGACCTTGCTCACATCCTTGCCGCCGCCCATGGCAGAGTCGGGCTTGCCGCCGCCGGAACCGCCGCAGGCGCAGCACACCAGCTTCACCAGCTCGCCGGCCTTGATCCCCTTGGCCACTGCATCCTTGCCGCAGACAGCCAGGAAGGAGGGCTTGTCACCGTTGACGGAGGCCAAAACCGCAACAACAGCAGGCTCTTTCTCCCGGAGCATATCGCCCATTTGGCGCAGTCTGTTTGCATCCGCGCCGGAAATCTTGGCAGTGAGTACCTTTACGCTGCCCACTTCTTTGGCGCCTTGCAGCAGGCGGTCCACCTCACCGGCCGCATCCTTCGCCTGGTACTGCTCGATGACGCGCTTCAGCTCCTTGATTTCATCCAGATTGCTCTGAATCTTGGTGCCCAGCTCGTTCGGCTTAACCTTCAGCTTAGAGGATGCATCCGCCAAGACGGTCTGACCCGCTTCCATCTTCTGCAGGCATGCCTTACCGGTAACTGCCTCAATTCTGCGGACACCGGAGGCAACACTGCCCTCGCTCTCCAGCTCAAAAGCGCCAACCTTGGCAGTGTTATCCAAATGGGTACCACCGCAGAATTCGATGGAGTACCCACCCATGTTGACTACCCGGACGGTATCGCCGTACTTTTCACTGAACAGCGCGGTAGCGCCCAGCTTCTTTGCCTCTTCAATGGGCATTTCACGGGTATCGATGGCATAGCCCTCCAGGACGGAGTCCTGCACAATGGAATTGACCTTTGCCAACTCCTCCTGGGTCAATGCAGAGTAATGGGTGAAGTCAAATCGCAGATGGTCGGGTTCCACCAGAGAACCTGCCTGATGGACATGGTCGCCAAGCACGGAGGTCAGAGCCTTTTGCAGCAGGTGGGTGGCGGAGTGGGCACGCATGATTGCCTTGCGGCGCTCCACATCAATGGACGCCTCCACAACATCGTCCACCTTCAGGGAGCCCTTCAGCATTTTGCCATGGTGCAGGTACTTTCCGCCCTTGTCCTTCTGGACATTATTCACCTGGAAGCAGCACTGTCCCATCGTAATCACACCGTGGTCGGCAACCTGGCCGCCCATTTCCGCATAGAAGGGCGTCTGATCCAGAACGATAATGCCGTCCTCGCCGCCGGCAATGGAGCCGGACACCTCGTCGCCCACGCAGACAGCCAGAACCTTCGCCTGGCACCGGGTGGATTCATAGCCCAGGAACTTAGTGGGCGTATTGTCCAGCCCAAGGTCGATGCCTGCCCAGGCCAAATCGCCCAGCGCCTTGCGGGCCTCCCGGGCGCGAACCTTCTGCTCCTGCATCAGCTTTGCAAAGGCCTTCTGATCCAGGGTCATATCCTCGTCGGCCACCATTTCCAGGGTCAGATCGATGGGGAAACCGTAGGTATCATAGAGCTTAAAGGCATCCGCACCGGAGAATTCGTTCTCCCCCTTTGCCTTGTGGTCTGCCAGCATTTCCGCAAAAATCTTCATACCGCCGTCAATAGTACGGGCAAAGTTCTCTTCCTCCACCTTTACCACCTTGGTGATATATTCGGCACGCTCCCGGAGATAGGCGTAATGGCACTCATTCTCCCGTACCACCGTCTCCACAACCTGGTACAGGAAGGGGTGATTCACGCCCAGGAGCTTCCCGTGACGGGCTGCGCGGCGGAGCAGACGGCGCAGCACATAGCCCCTGCCCTCGTTGCTGGGCAGCACGCCGTCGGCAATCATAAAGGAGGAAGCGCGGATATGGTCGGTGATGACCCGCAGGGACACGTCCATCTTCACACTCTGGCCGTAAGAAGCGCCGGTGAGCTCGGTGACCTTATTGGTGATGTTCATCACCGTGTCCACATCGAACAGGCTGTTCACGTCCTGGCAGACGACTGCCAGACGCTCCAGACCCATGCCGGTGTCGATGTTCTTCTGAGCCAGCTCGGTGTAGTTGCCCTGGCCGTCGTTGTTGAACTGGGAGAAGACGTTGTTCCAGACCTCCATATAGCGGTCACAATCGCAGCCAACCGTGCAGTCAGGCTTGCCGCAGCCGTACTTCTCACCCCGATCATAGTAAATTTCAGAGCAGGGGCCGCAGGGACCGGAACCATGCTCCCAGAAATTATCGGATTTGCCGAAGCGGAAGATCCGGTCGGCGGGCACACCGATCTCTTTGTTCCAGATTTCAAACGCCTCGTCGTCGTTTTCATAGATGGAAGGATACAGCCGGTTTTCATCCAGGCCCACCACCTTGGTCAAAAATTCCCAGCTCCAGGCAATGGCCTCATGCTTAAAATAGTCGCCGAAGGAGAAATTGCCCAGCATCTCAAAATAGGTGCCATGACGGGCAGTTTTGCCGATGTTTTCAATATCGCCGGTGCGGATGCACTTCTGGCAGGTGCACACCCGGTGACGGGGAGGCTCCACCTCACCGGTGAAATAGGGCTTCATGGGCGCCATGC
>JBJDYM010000419.1:0-2627 GCA_051867315.1 Faecousia sp. | reverse complement strand
TCGTAAATGTCTTGCTCCGTCCAGTTGTGGAGTTCGTCAGGCTCTTCAGAGAACAGCTTCAAGATCTCATGCTTGGCTTGTTCAGTGTTCCGTTTGTTACGGAACCAATGGGCATAGTTTGTGTCCAACATTCTGCGGGTGACCGTCATGTCAGACACCTGCCTCTCTGCTTCTCAGGCCGTGGCGTTCCCGCATGGAGACCTTTCCATCAATCAGGATCTCATAGGAATTGTGGAGAATCCGGTCCAGGATCGCCTCGGCAATGGCGCTGCGCTCATCCGAATTTGGATGGAGCCGTTCATACCAGTCCCCCGGCTCGTACTGTGTGCAGAAGATCATGGCTCCCTTATTGCACCGGGCCTCAATTACTTCCAGCAGACTGTAGGATTCCTGAGGCGTCAGGCACCGGATCAGCCATTCGTCCAAAATCAGCAGATCATATTTCTGGTACGTTTTAATGGTTTTCTTCAACTCACCGGCGGCCTGTGCCAACGACAGTTCCTCCAACAGTTCTGGCAGACGGATGTACCGAACCGACTTCAGCTTTCGGCAGGCGGCGTTGCCCAGTGCACAGGCAAGAAAGGTCTTTCCGCTGCCGGACGCACCCTTAAAGATGATGTGGTGGTTTTCCTCAATGAATTTACAGGAGGCAAAACGGAGAATCTGAGCCTTGTCCAGGTGCCTGTCCTCGTGGTATTCAATATCTTCAATCACTGCACTGGGGGTTGCAAACCTCGCCTCCCGGATGCATCGGATCAGCTTGTTGTTCTGCCGGCAGTTCCATTCCGCGTCTACCAGCAGCGACAGCCGTTCCTCAAAGCCCATTTGGCTGTATGCGGAGGGGTCTTCCATTTGCCGTTCCAGCTCCGCTGCCATGGCACTGAAACGCATGGTTTTCAGAGATTCAATGGTAGAATTGTTCCTCATCTGGAGTTGCCTCCCTTCCGGAAGTAGTCAGCTCCACGGGTAATGCCATGCTGCGCGGGTACTTTCCGCACTTCTGGTTCCTTCTGTGCCCGGTCCTGTCCGTTCTTGAGAATGGTGCTCAGGGTGCGGATGGAAGGCGTGGACGAGAAGGAGAGCAGCCGCTGGCAGGCGTTTTCTAAACGAACTGGCCCATAACGGTCAGAGAGCTTTGTCAGACTGGCGCAGTATTTGTATCCCTGTTCCGCTTCCTTTCCGCTGGTCAGGAAATATTCGACCACAGCGGCAGTACTGGCGCCTACGGTATTGGCCCAGTCGGTGAATTCCTTTTCGTTATAGCTCAGATACATCCGGTGTTCCACGGGCATATGCTCCTGCTTCACTACCGGGTCACGGCGGAACACCTTGCTGCGGGCATGGACAGCCACTCGGCTTCCCCGGAAGAATACTTCCACCGTATGAGGTGTCAGCCGCAGATTTACTTTTTCTCCAATGAGATCATAGGGGACGGAATACTTGTTTAGTCCGTCGCTGACCAGATAATCATTGCCCACTTTCAGGTCGGGTGACCAGATGGCAGGCTCGTAGGGTTCGCTGGGAAGTGGTCGCATGAATTCCTTTTCTTCTTCCAGGTAAGCCTCCCGACGACTTCCGGGCCGCTTCTTGAAGCTGCGGTCATTCAGTTCCTCCAGTTTTTCCGCAACAGCAGCTTGCGCTTCCTCTACAGAGAAAAACTTTCGGTCCCGCAGAGCCGCCAGGATCCAGGTTGAAGCAAACTTCACACCACCCTCGGCGTGGGATTTATCCTTGGGATGGCGGACTCTTGCGGGAACAATGGCGGTGTCATAGTGCGTGGCCAACTCCTGGTAGGTACGGTTCAGCACCGTTTCATATCGGGTGTTCTTCGTAATGCCGGCCTTGAGATTGTCAGGTACCAGCAATCGTGTCACGCCGCCAAAGTAGTTGTAGGCATGAATATGGCAATTGATCCAATTCTCCAGCTTCATATCGTCACAGGCTTCGGCATAAGTAAAGCAGCTGCAGGGCAAGACAGCCACAAACAGATATGCTTTGCCCACCTCACCGGTGACTGGATCATGGATATCCAGCGTATATCCTGCCCAGTCCACCTCCATAGCGTCACCGGGCTTGTGCTGGATCCGCATGGTTGCCTTAGTCACTCTGGCCCACTGGCGGTATTTCTCGCAATACTGGGTGTACATATAGGGCACAGTGCCCTCGGCGTTGCATCTGCTGCAGTATTCCTCCCAGAGAATAGTCAGGTTTGTGCCTTTCCGAGCCAGCTCTGCGTGGATGTACGCATAGTCCGGAATGACATAGAGCCCCGTTTTCTGGTATTCCTCCGGGAACAGCAGTTCCATGAGCATTTCGTTGGTCACGGTGTCCGGCAAAGGCCAGGTGATCCCAGCCCTCTCGGCTGCCTCCTGGACTTTCCGAATGGTGTGATGAGAGCTGTGCAGTTCCAGTTCCATGGTTCGTAAGCTCTTGTTGGGGTCGCTACTGACTCGAAGGATGTTTCTGTAGTCGAGCAAATGAAATTCCTCCTCGATAAATGTCACACGGCGTCGTGTGCAGATACCATTATAGAGAAAATTCCAAAGTGTGGCTGACCCCCGTGACAGTGTGGCTGTTTTCCCGTGAGGGTGTGGCTAAATCTCCGTGCAAGTGTGGCTCACTGCCCG
>JBJDYM010000418.1:0-2633 GCA_051867315.1 Faecousia sp. | reverse complement strand
GGTGGGCCGTTACCCCGCCAACCAGCTAATCAGACGCGAGGCCATCTTTCAGCACTTAAAGCTTTGACTTCTTAGAGATGCCTCCAAGAAGTATCATGCGGTATTAGCAGTCGTTTCCAACTGTTGTCCCCCACTGAAAGGCAGGTTCCTCACGCGTTACTCACCCGTTCGCCACTAAACTCAGTCCCGAAGGCCTGAGTCCCGTTCGACTTGCATGTGTTAGGCACGCCGCCAGCGTTCGTCCTGAGCCAGGATCAAACTCTCAAAAAATTGTATCTAAAGCCTTTCCAGACCTTAAATCAAGTTTTTGAATAATTTGCTTCTAGCAATATTACTCAAGAATTTTCGTTGGCTTATTTTCGCTTACGCTTAAACAATCCATTTATTGTCCAAGGTGTCTAGTTTGTCTTTTCGTTATTCAATTTACAAGGTACAGAGCCGCCCCAGCCTCACGGCTGGAACTCGTTTAGTCTACCACCGAACCCTCAAATTGTCAAGAGCTTTTTCCTCTTTTTTTGAGTTTTTTCGCGGCTGACCCTCCCCTCCCGGCGCTTTACACGCCCTTCATCGGAAAGCTTACATATATTACCACCTGGAGCTCCGTTTGTCAAGCACTTTTTACAATTTTTCTGTCACTTTTTTGGTGGCTTTTTATGGCGGACAGATGTGCGTCAGTGCCAGCATTCAGCGGCTGGAGAGCCCTCTGCTGATGGATTCCAGGGCGGCGGCCGCCTGATTTCCCGTCCGGGGGCCGGCGGCCAGGTCCGCCAGGCTGAGGATGCCGCAGACCCGGCCCTCCCGGGTGACGGGCAGGCGGCGCAGCTGTTTTTCCCCCATCAGGGCCACGGCATCCTCCAGTTCCGTCTCCGGTTGGACGGTGGCCAGCTGGGTGGTCATCACGTCCTGCACCCGCAGGTTCCGGGCAGCGGCGCCAAGCGCAAGACAGCGGACGGTCAGGTCCCGGTCCGTGACCATGCCCCGCAGCTTCCCGTCCCCGCCGCACACCGGCAGGGCTCCGATGTTGTACCGGGCCAAGGCCCTTGCCGCCACCTCCACCGGTTCCTCCGGGAGAATATGAATCACATTTTCCGTCATCAGCTCCCGGACCTGCATCGCACCGCCGCCTTTCGGTTTTGGTATCCATTATAACCGGTGCAAAGGGAAATATACATTATATTGTAATGCACCGATGGGTTTCAGGCAGCAAATCGGCAAATTGTTGTTTGCCTAATGCAAAAAGGGCGACATGCATTTTTACACTCCGCTTTGCAGGCGCCGACGGCAAGCTCCCAGAGCACCCAGGCGTGCATGAAGAAATCCAGGATGCTGTCCATAAAGCCGCCGAAGACGAACCGGCACAGCAGTGCCAGGCAAATGGTATCCAGCACAAACAGGACCAGACCGGCAGTAAGCCAGCTGGGAGTTTTCCGGCTCAGAAACCAGCACAGCAGAAATAGCCCCAGCACCACGGCGCTGATGGCCAGGGCGGCCCAGGTATACCCCTGGTTCACTCCGCCGTAGGCAGCCAGATCATATCCCCGGGCCATGACGGTCAGGTAATAGGGCACGGAGGCCGAAAACAGCAGATAGGTATTGGAGCCCGCGATGAGCAGCACCAGATTGAGAACAGTCAGGCACAGTACCACCAGCAGGGCGCTGCGGCCCATGGCCACCTGGCGCTCGTGATACTCCGGGGAGCCCTTTTCCACGGCATTCTCACTTTTTCTCATTGGGATTCTCTCCTTCCAGCAGATTCCGGCAGACCCGGGTCACCGGGCAGCGTCCGCCGGGGCGGACAATCCGGGGAGGAGCGCATCCGCCGCACCAGCATATGCTCATTGCAGCCGGGGCCATGGATGTTCCAGAACGCGGGCTGCGCCATGCGCTCCGCGGCAGCGTAGTCGGCCGGGGTTTCGGGCCGGATGATGAGATCGGACATAAAGCGCCTCCAAATCGGTTTTTCCTGATTGTACCATGGCCGGAGGCGAAAAGCAAGCCGGGCGGTCTGTGCAAAATTATACACGCCGGATATCGCCCTGCCGCCAGGTTTTGATCCGAACCTGCTTGGCCTGAATGGGAAATTATGGAAAAATATGCAAAACAGGCTTGTAACTTAAAGGCAGATATTGTATAATATGATTGAAAGTTTCGTCAATCGCAGAAGTCATTAACCGAGGAGGATTTCTCATGAAAAAAACACGCCGAATCGCGTCTTTCCTGTGTGCCGCCGTGCTGGCGGTCACCTGCCTGGGCGGCTGCGGAAAACAAGAGTCTGCCAAATCCCTGCTTGATCCCAAGAATCCCATCTCTATCTCCATCTGGAATTATTACAACGGCGCGCAGCTGGCCGCCTTCAACGAAATGGTGGACAGCTTCAACGAAACCAGGGGCAAAGAACTGGGCATTGTGGTGAGCTCTGTCAGCCAGGGTTCCGTGAACGATCTGCACACAAACACCGTCAACGCCATCACCGGTAAGGTGGGGGCGGAGGAGGTTCCCAACATCTTCGCCGCCTACGCCGACACCGCCTATGAGGTGGACCAGATGGGCGCCCTTGTGAACCTGGCCGACTACCTGTCCCAGGAGCAGCGGGAGCTGTACATCGACGGCTACCTCACCGAGGGAGATTTCGA
>JBJDYM010000417.1:4231-8913 GCA_051867315.1 Faecousia sp. | reverse complement strand
CACAGTGACCCACTCGCGGGGCTTCTCACCCCATTCCGCTTCCGGCTCTCGCCGGGCGAACTGTCCTTATGAGTTTATTCACTTTTCTTCTAAGATTATAACAGTTTTTCTGTCAAATGCAATCGTGTTTTTAACTCTTGATGAAATCTGCCATAGAGCGGAGCGGAAGAACGCTGCTCACTCTACAAGGCCGTATTTGACTTTCACGCGGTCCAGCTTCTCCAGCATGGGTTCCGCGGCAAACCAAAGGAAGATCCAGGTCGCGGCGGCGTGGACGCAGTTCATGGGGAAGCCCGTAGCGTAATAGGTCAGCAGAACTTTGGCATTGAAGGTTGAGGCCGCCATGAGTGCCGAGGAGGCGTCCATAATCCCGCCATAGATGAGGATGGCGGCCAGCGCACCGAACACGCATAGGGAAGCACGGCTGCGGCGGAGCAGGCCCTTGCGGAAAAAGACGCCACCCAAAAAACCGACAATTCCCATGGCGAACATCTGCCACGGCGTCCACGGCCCCTGCGAAAACATCACATTGGAGGCCAGCATGGTCATGGCTCCCACCAGAAAGCCTGTTTCGCCGCCAAAGGCCACGCCCGCGATGATGGTCAGGGCCATGACAGGCTTGAACTGGGGCAGCATAAAAAAGGCCGCGCGGCCGGCCACGCCGATGGCGCAGAGCACCGCGATAATGACCAGCTCCCGCGCCTGGGGCTTCCGGCTCTCAAAGATCAGGAAAAACGGGATCATACACTCCAGCAGGATCAACAATGAAATGAAATAATACTTTTTGCCCGCCAGATAGGTCTCCCCGATGAACAGCGTCAGGGGAATCAGCAGAAGGATGAGAACCGCCGCCGCCAAAGTCCGTTTGGAGAGCTTGCGCTTCTCTTTCGGGGTCTGAACCAAATAGTCCGGCCTTTGCGTGCGGCGTGAGATGGAAAAGGCAAAGATCAACATGCACGCAATCATCAGGCCATAGAGCTTGATCTGCCCCTGTGCCAGCGCCGTCATGCCGTCGGCGTTAATCAGTGAGAGCAGGTCTTTCATACCCAGCACTTGAACGAGCAGGGCGACCGTGACGGCGCCGGACACCGCCGCGATCAGCTTGCGCCACCAGGGCAGGGGTTTGGGCTTCCAGTCCGCACTTTCCACCGCGGGCTGGGGCAGAACAAAATCTTCTTCCGGCAACTCGGGCGCCGGAGGGAGTTTTCCGCCGCAGGCCGCAATCACATCCTCCGCGGTAACTGCTTCCGGAAGCAGGCCGCGCGCCATACGGTTGGCCGATGTGGTGTAAAAGCTGTTGCCTGAGAAAAAGGCGCGGGGGGATGCTTCCGTTACAATACCGCCGTCAAAAAACAGGGCGCAGCGGTGAGCATACCGGGCGCAGAATTCAATATCATGACTGACCATGAGAATGGTCACGCCCCGCCGCAGGAGCACCTGCAAAATCTCCGCGAACACCTGCTTGAACTCCGCGTCCAGGCCCTTGGTCGGCTCGTCCATCAGCAGGATCTCCGGGTTCAGGAGCAGGACCTTGGCCAGCGCCGCGCGCTGCTGTTCCCCGCCGGACAGGTCATAGGGATGCCGGTCCACCAACTCTTCCAGGCGGCAGAGCCGCACCGCGCGGGCAACGCGGGCATTCTGCTCTTCCTTGCTCAGCTTGCGGCCTTTCAGGATCTCAAAGAGATCCTCCCGGACGGTTTTCTTCACAAAGAGCGCTTGTGGGTTCTGGGGCAGGACACCGACGCTGCCGCTGGCATGGACCGCGCCCCGGTAAGGCCGCAGAATTCCCGCCAGCAGCTTCATACTGGTGGTCTTCCCGGTGCCGTTGCCGCCCAGCAGGGCCAGGAATTCGCCCTTTTTGACAGACAAGCTCAAGCCCTTTACCACGTCGGGCAGGTCCTTCCCGTATTTGAACCAGATCTCCTCAGCGGAAATGGCGGTCTCACTCGGATAGGTATAATGCGTCTCCGCCGGGAGCGTATCCAGCGTGTGAGACTCCGCAAACTCCGTCAGCCAGTCCCGCCCGTCCCGAACCGTGACCGGGCACTCCGCGCCGTTCTTGACCGCCGCCCACACACGCATGGCAGTGGGCATAGCGAGGAACATGGCATGTCCCGCATCCTTAAGGGCGGCCCCCACCTCATTGGGCGTACCGGTACAAAGGAGCTTTCCCTTGTCCATGACGGCGACCGTGGAAGCCAGTGGGAAGGCTTCCTCCAGCCGATGCTCCGTCAGGATCACGGTGGTGCCCAATTCCCGGTTGATCTTTCCCAGAGTGGCCAGAAAGTCCGAGGCCGCGATGGGGTCCAGCTGGCTGGTCGGCTCGTCCAGGATCAGGACGCTGGGCTGCATGACCATCACAGAAGCCAGGTTCAAAAGCTGCTTCTGGCCTCCGGAGAGTTCGGTGACATTCTTATAAAACCAGGTCTGAATGCCGAAAAAGGACGCCATCTCCGCCACCCGGCGGCGGATGGTGGGGGTATCGTACCCCAGGCTCTCCAGTCCAAAAGCCAGTTCATGCCAGACCTTGTCCGTGACGATCTGGTTGTCCGGGCTTTGCTGCACGAATCCGATCTTTTGACTTTGTGTCTTCTGATCCAGCTCGTCCAGCGGCGTCCCCTCAAACAGGATCTCGCCGGTGCGCGTACCATGGGGCGCCAGCACGGTTTTAAGTTGCCGCAGGAAGGTCGATTTTCCGCAGCCGGAAGGCCCGCAGAGCACCAGGAATTCCCCCCGCTCCACCGTCAGGGTCAGCTCGTCCAGGGCCTTGGCCGGCTGTTCCGGATAACAAAAGGAAAGCCGCTTCACCCGGAAGCTGGCCTGTGTAGGTTCAGACATGGGATTTCCCTCCTCTCTCCATCAGGTCTCTCTGCTGCCGGACCGCGCGGGTCCTGTGTGCCCGGTTTTCCGCGTACAGCTCGTGGGTGATATACTCCGGCGCGATCCGCTCCAGCACGGGGAGGATGGCCGGGTCGGACCAGGGCAGGTGCCGGTCCACGCGCAGAATATGGCTGTAGCTGACGCGAAATCGCTCCCCATAATCGTTCGGCAGGCCGGAAGGAACAGCGCCCCGGTTCCGTTCCACATAGGCTCCGCTGAGAGATTGATGGAGATGGACGCCGCGGATCATCCCGGCCAGACTGCCGTGCCGGTCCAGCATGTCACGAATGAATGCCGCTCCCTGTGCTTGGGTGCGCAGGGACGTATTGGCGTTCATCAGGTGGCCCGTATCCAGCATGATCCCCTTGCGCGGATACCGAATGCCCCCCAGCAGGCGTGCGGTCTTATCCGGCTCTGTAAATGTGAAGCCGGGCCACCACTGATTTTCCACAAGGAAGTCAAACGAGTACACCCGCTCCCCCAGAAGCGTATTGATGACCTCCACCGAAGCGTCGATGACTTCCTCATCGGTATGCAGCCATTGATATGTGTAGCCCTCCTCAATGGAGACATCCGATACATGAAAAACCACATATCGGGCCCCCAGATCTTCCGCGCGGTTCAGATCCGCCCGGTACTGGTCGAGCAGAACCTCCGGCCCCGGCCCTCCGTAAAAGGATCGTGCCGCCTCCAGGCTGCCGAATTTCCGGAGGAGCGCTGTTCTGTTTTCCCAATAGAAGTCCAGCCAATCCGGATAAAACAGAATGTGATACCCGATGATCAGATCCTTCGGCATATCCGCCGGGAACTCCTCACCGCTCCAGATCCCTTCCAGGCCGTCACAGCCCAAGGCATGGATCTCACCCCGCAGTTCAGACCAGTCCCGATACTCGAAAAAACTACTGCCGCAAAGGGGAAAGCTCACGGTTTGATACATGATCCGCTCTCCCCCTTCCCTTGCAGCATTTTCCACTGTCGGTCTTCCCACAGATCCATCGCCAGCGGAGTCAGACACAGGGCCAGATAGACAAGCTGAAAGCTGATGGGAAACGCACCGCCCAGCGCGCCCTTGATCGTTGGATAATAACGCCATTGAAGACCGCCCGCAAGCCATCCGGCAGTGATATAAAAGCCGCAGAACGCCAGCCAAAGCAGCGCCGTTTTATCCCGGTCATCAAAACGGTAGATGGAGAAGGCGGTCCGCCCCGGAAGGCCGTACCCTCTGCTTTTCATGCTGTCTGCTGTCTCGATGGCGTTCTCCAAAGACCAAGTGACCATGATGGACAGGATGGTGATCGCATTCTTGAGCCGCTGCAGCAGGGTACCGTTGGATGTGTCCCGGCCCACACACCGCTGCGCCTCGGATACCACTTGGAACTGAGCCTTAAATTTGGGGACGAAGCGCAGGGTCATGGACAGGACCAGGCTGAGCGCGGGGATCACTCTGCCGAACAGATAGACAAACTTGTCCGAGGTCATGATCTCCGTATAGCAGGAGAACCAGGTAATGACGCCGGCCAGCATCGCGGCCGCGGCAATGCCGTAGAGGATGCTTTCCAGCGTCAGGGGGTTCCCCGTGGGCAAATAGGTTAGGATCGTCGCGCCCTCATGGTTGAAGGCCGGGTTCACCAGCGCCGCCAAGAGCATCATGGGGAGCACGGCTCCTAGGCTGAACCGCACGGCCTTTCTGCCCTTGAGATAGATGGAGTAAGCGATCGATGCGGACAGCGAAACAGCAAGGCTGATCGGGTGCATAAAAAACATGGTAAAAAACAGCACCAGCGCAAAATACAGAAAATTGA
>JBJDYM010000417.1:0-4131 GCA_051867315.1 Faecousia sp. | reverse complement strand
CCGATCACACTTTATTTTTATGGAATCAACCGCCGGTTGAATAGAAGCCACCCACATCTACACCCAGGTTGCAGGTATAAACCCACTCGACGACATCGCCGTCCTGGAGCTGGTAACGGCTGCATCCGTAGTTGGGGAACCAGTCATTGACCTTGTACATCCAGCCGGACAGCTCTCCGCAGTCAAACTCGTACAGGTTATGGATGCCCTCAATGTAAGCGGAATTATACATGGGCGTGTTTTCAAATTCCATGTGGATCTTCAGCTGTTTGCAGGTGCGCTGGAGCACATTGAACACGCTCTCTCCCTCATAAAAGGTCACCTGCGTGGGCTTCAGGACCCAGCCGTCCTCTGGAACCAACTCCACCTTCTCCGGGTCCAGCCAGTCCATATTGTCCAGAATCGTGGCACAGCTGATGGAAACAGTACAGGTATAGGCGGTATCCGAAATCGTTGTATCCTGCGGCTCCACGGGCAGGGGTTTTCCTTCCGGCACCGGGTCGGTCAGGTATTTGTCCTTACCTGTGGTGGGGTCAATGACCATACCCTGAGATTCGGAGTACTCTTTGCTTCCCTCCGAAACACCAGGTGAGGAACCGCCCGCGATCTCCGCAGCGGCCTCCAGCTTTTCATCGGCGGTCATGCTTCCATCCAAACCGCCGGGGCGGCTCTCGATGCCGGTCTCCTTTGTCGGCTCCGGAGCAGCCTCTGTCCCAGGCTCATCCTGGGACATGTCAGGCCTTTCCGGGGCGTCGGTCTGATCAAGTTCGGGCGTCTGTGCGGTGTCCGGTTGACCGCCGGGCGAAGCGGACGGGTCCGTGGTCAGGTTGTCGGGGGAAGGCGCGGCCGAAACTGTTTCATCAGACTCTATCGTCCAGCCCTGTATGCCGGGCGCTCCCCCGCCGTACCAAAAGGCTCCCGCTAATATAGCGGCGATCAGGACGGGGACGATGACCTTCCACTTGTTCTGTTTCCACCACATGGTTCTTCTCCTTACAGCAGTTCGGCGCTGCCCAGCAGGTTGTAGAGCATCTGCGCAACCTCGCAGCGCTTGACGGGGGTTTGGGGCTGAATGTTCAGCTCGGAATCATCCAGAATGCCCTCCCTGTAACAGAAGGCCAGACTTTCCCTTGCCCATTCTCCGGCGGTCACATAATCGCCAAACTGTGCCAGCACGTCCCGAACAGTTCCACTGTCCAGGGAAGTGTCCATACCGCAGAGCTTGGCAGCCCTGGCCACCATGGTGGCGGCCTCCTGCCGGGTGATGGCGCCGTCGGGGTTGAACCGCCCCCCACCGACGCCGTTGATCAAGCCATAGGAAGAGGCGGTGCCGATATAGGGAGCATACCACTTGTCAGAGGGAACATCAGTAAACGTATCGTTCGCTTGGGGCGTCAGGCCCAAGCCGCGCACAACAATAGCCGCAAACTCCGCCCGGGTCATGGTGGCGTCCGGGTCAAACAGGTTGTTGCCCTTGCCGTCGATGATCCCCCGGGCCGCCAAGGCTTCGATGGCAGGCTGGTTCACATGGGCTGAAATATCGTCAAAGGTCTTGCCGGGATAAAGGATGGCCTGCACCTGCACATCGGCGTGCTTACCCTCCAGACCGGCGCCCGCCTGCTGGCCTTCGCCTGCGGTAATGGAAATCGCGTCACTCATGCGGTACAGGCTGTTCTTGCCCTGTGCCGCCCGCTGGGCGGCAACCAGACCGTAGAACGCCTGCTCGGAGGCCATCTGGTTGGAGCCGGAACCGTTGGTGGTGTGAAGGAAGCCGTTTCCGGGCAGATAAAAGGTCATCAGGTTATCCAGCATGGTGTTCCCGTTCTTCACGAAGCGGGGATCGTCCAAAGGAATACCCAGTTCGCACAGGGCTACGATCATCTGCACGCAGCTTTCGGAATTGGCGGTGCCCCAGGAGGAAAATCCGCCGCTGCTGTCCTGCTGTTTGGACATACAGGTCAGGGCTTCCTCCGTGGCCTTGGCCACCGCCGGCTGATCCTGGTACTTTGCCAGGGCCTGCAGGGCCATGCCGGTAATGTCGGGGTCGGAAACCCCGTCCCCGGCGGAAGCAGCCGCAGTGCCGCCGAACAGGCTCCAGCCGCCGTCGGGAAGCTGGCATTCCAGGATGCGGTCAATATACATCTGCCGGGTAGCCTGGGTCTCCGCCTCGGGGTTTTGCGGCATGGGGTAGTTCCGGGAGTCCAGGGCGATCAGAGCCCAGATGGGGCCGTTCAGTCCTTGCCAAATGGTCTTGTCATAATCCCCCAAGGGCTTGGTCAGGTCATAGCCCGCCACATTCCGGGCGTCCTTGCCGATGGACGAGAGGGCCACGATGACGCGGCTGTACTCGGTATACTTTTTCTCGTGGAGTACGCCGCCGCAGGCCTCCACATACGCCTCCACGGCGGCGTAATAGTCTTGATAATATTCCTCCGGGACTTCATAGCTGCTGCGGGCCAGGCCCAGCACAGCCCACTCGCCGCCGATGGAACCCACCTGGGGACTCTTAACGGTTTGGTACATATACAGGGCCGTGTTTTCTATGGCGTTTTCCAGTACATCGTCTGATACGGCGGCGAAGGCATGGGCAGATAAGCCAAGCAGCAGCGCCAGGGCCAGCAGCAGGCTAAGGCCCTGCTTTTTGTATCGTGCCATTTCGCATTCCTCCTTATTATAATTCTATCGCGGCTTTCGATTGTTTCCCATGTTATTTTTCTGGGGGTTTTTATTCGTAAATCTTTTTCCGTTCCAAAAGATATATTTTCATTGTGAGTCTCCGCTTCCGAAGTATGCCAAAACGACTTTGCTCCCCAAAGCGGGACCCAAAGCCGTTTCTCTTATTCATTCCCTTCCGTTTTCTTTTTGTAAAGACTGCCGGCTGTGACGGCGGGAGACAACCCCACTCCGAATTTCACGGAATTTTCTTTACAGGCTGACGTAATATTTGCGTTCATGTCGCGGCGGAGACCGACCTGGGGCAGAGAACAAACAGGGCCCCAGGCCGGGATCGCCACGATGGGAAGATTCTACGTTCTCGGCTCTTCCAAAGCCGTGAACACAGGGGGATACTCTGCCAGACAGCGGCAGAGGAAGGCCACTATCTGGCCGCGGGTGCAATTCGCATCCGGGCTGAAGGCTTTCCCGCCAATTCCCGCAATCACGCGGGAGCGGCTGGAAAATTTACTTCACCATGAGCGTAATTAAACGCTGCATAATGGCGGCCACCTCGGCGCGGGTTGCCGCACCGGTGGGATCAAAGATTCCGTTGTCCTTGCCGTTCATCAGGCCGCAGCCCACCGCCCACTTTACAGCGTCGGCGGCGTAATCAGAAACCTGGCCGGCGTCCGAGAATCGGCTCAGATCGCCGGAGGTGTCGGTGCCTATACCCTGGAGTCCGGCGTAGCGGTAGAGCATGACCGCTATCTGCTCCCGGGTGATGTTGTCGTCAGGACCAAACATGCCGTTGCCATAGCCGATCACGATGCCCTCCTTGTTGGCCCAGGTCACCGCGTCGGTATACCAGAGACCGCTCTCGATGTCGCTGAAAATGTTTTCGCCCTCGGCCTTAGCGTCCTCCAGACGGTAGAGCACGGTGACCAGCATGCCGCGGGTCATGGGCTCGGCAGGGGAGAAGGTGTTGGCCCCGGTGCCGTTGAACAGCTCGTGGGAGGCGGCGAAGGCAATGGCGTCCTTGCCCCAGTAGGTATCGTCCACATCGCTGAAGGTCTTTCGGTTATCCACGATCTTCACGGTGCAGGAGCCGTCAACCAGTCCAGCCACCGTCTCGCCGTCTGCCACAGACTTCCTCACAATGGTTTCTGTACCGTCACTATTCACGACCACCAGAACATTTCCGGCGCCAATCTCCCCGGCGGGGATGGAGACGGTCAGGCCGCTGTCAAGCTTTTCCACCACCGTGCCGCCTACCTTGATTTCAATTTGGACCGCGCCGGTGGCGTTCCCGTCCCCGTCCTTTACGGTTTCAGCGGAGATGGTCACGGTAGAACCACTCTGGCCGGCCAGCTCCTTCAGTCCCGCGGTGGGCACAGTCACGCTGCCAAGGCCGGTTTTGACGGTCAGGGCCGCATCCGTGCCGGAGACGATGTCCTGCACTGCGCTCTTGGGCAGCTC
>JBJDYM010000416.1:0-2648 GCA_051867315.1 Faecousia sp. | reverse complement strand
TGCAGGTCAGGTTCAGCTTGCCGCCGTTCAGGACGATGGTGCCGTTGGAGTCCAGACAGTCGCCGCCGGAGACGACGGTGATCTCCCCGCCGTTTACGGTGATTGCCGCGCCGGTGTCCATGCCGGGACCCTGGAAGCCGGAGGTGGTTTCCTCACCCGTGGCGTTTATCCCATCGTCGGTGGAGGTGATGGCAAGGCTGCCGCCGCTGATTGTCACATTTTTGCCTTCGATGCCCTCGTAGCAGTAGGGAATCTCAAGGCTGCCGCCGTCAATGGTTACATTCTCGTCGGCGTGGATGGCGTCGTCCGCGGTGCGGATGGTCCATTGCCCTCCGGCAATGGTGACATCGCCCCCGGCGTGGACCGCATCATCGGCGCAGTCCAGGGTGAAGCTGCCGGTCAGAACGGTGATGGGGCCGTCGGATTTGAGGCCCTTGGCTTTCACGGAATCCTCATCCTCCTGGCTGGCGGTGCCGCCCCAGAAGCCGCCCCGCTGGCCGAAGGAATCGGAGGCCTTCATCTGTGCCGCCTGGCTGCCGCCGCCGGTGGTGACGGAAAAGCTGCCGTCGGCGATGTTCAGAGCGTCCTTGCCGGTGATGCCGTGGCCCGCGGCCTGGATGGTATAATTTCCTCCGGTGATGGCCAGGGTGTCCTTACACACGATGCCGTGGCCCGCCTGGGCGGTGACGGTGAGGCTTCCCTGGCCGTTCAGGGTCAGATCGGCCTTGGAATAAATCACGCCGTCCACCCCGTCCTCGGTGACGTCACCGGCGGAAAGCAGGTTCTCACTGCCCGGGGCCAGGGTGATGAATACCTTGTCCGCGGCCACGACGTGGATGGCGGCGCCGGTTTCCGCGTGGATGCTGACGCCGCTGAGCACCAGCTGCACCTTGTCCTCCTCACCGGCCTCCACCGTCACCTGCCCGTTTTGCAGGGTGCCGGAGAGCAGGAATACGCCTGCGTGGTCAATGGTCACGGACTGATCCGTCAGCACGATCTGCTCCGCATCGGTCAGATCCGCCTCCTGGGTCAGATCCCGGGTTGTAAAAAGGCTGTCCTCTTCTGCCCTGGCTGCACCGGTAAAACCGGCCAGGGCCAGGGAAAGACACAGAATGACGGACAAAAGCTTTTTCATATCAAAATTCCTCCTCGATTGATTACAGGCAGTCGTTTTCCGATTCCTGACAGGAAAGGCTGATCTCCAGATTCCCGTTCAGGCAGCGCAGCTCGTCCAGCATGTTTTTCTCGGGCAGGCCCTCCCGGATGACGATGTCATAGGTGAGCCGGAACATGCTGCCCATGTTGGTGGATTTTACCTGCTTCAGAGAATATTCACTGGTATAGGATTCCAACACCGGGTCAAAAACATTCACATAGTTGAGACTTTCCGGAATGGTGATGCGCAGCTGCCGGTACTGCCCGCTGCGGCGGCTGCTTCCCAGGTGGGCGGCGGTGTAGATCATCATCATGCCCCCCAGCACCAGCGCAAACAGCGCCGCATAGGCCAGATACCCCATGCCGGCGATGAGGCCTGCGCCCATGGCGATGAACACCGCGCTGATCTCCCGGCCGGTGCCCGGCGAACTGCGGAAGCGCACCAGGCTGAAGGCTCCCGCCACGGCCACGCCTGCGCCCACATTGCCGTTGACCATCATGATCACCACGCACACCGAGGCGGGCAGCAGGGCCAGGGTGATGGCGAAGCTTTCACTGGTTCTTGTCCGCCACTGCGCCATCATGCACAGGACCAGTCCGATCACCAGACAGACCCCCACGCAAAGAAGAAATTTCCCCGGGGAGATCACTGTCACCCCCTGGGTGTCGAAGACACCGCGAAAAAGACGGTCAAGCATACCGAAGCGCTCCTTTCTGATTTCCAAATGCGATTTGCTGATAGGCTGCGCCGTATTTGGAGAAGGTGGTTTTCCGGATTTCCAGCCGGTCCAGCAGGTCCGCCATCCAAAGCGGGATGCTGTCCGGGATTTTCAGCTCCATCAGCACGGTGTCGCTGCCCAGCAGGGGATTTCCCCAGGGCTCGGAGTTCAGGGTCAGCTCCTCCGTGCGGTAGCGGATGCAGTCATCGAAGGTCAGGCGGAAATCGGAGCCCAGGGCGTGATAGGCGTCCCGCTCGTAGCTGAGGAACACCCTGGGGAGCAGCTCCCGATAAAATCGCAGCGCCGCTTCAATTTCCCGGCCGATCTGGCTGTCCGGCAGGGGCGCGCGGCCCAGCATCGCGTCCATGGCCTGCTGCTGGGGCAGCTCCAGCCGCCGCTTGTAGACCACGGATTCATATTTCTTTTTCAGCTCCACAAATACGTCGTCCTCCGCCGCTGCCCTTCCGTAGCTGCGGACACGGAGCTTTTCTTTATAAACCGGTTTGTCCAGGCTCTGGCGGATCAGCCGGTAATTGGGGGTGTCATAGTAGAGGTTCCGAACGGAACTGTGGCTGAAGCGGTCGGCGGTCATATAGGGCTCCATGGCCCGGCAGATGTCGAACTGCTGCTTTTTCGTAATCAGGTATTTCAGCTCATACCGCTTGAAAATCATTTGATTTTCCATCACAATGCCTCCTTTGGTTTCGCTGTGACGCCAGTATAAGCCGGCCACCCTAAATGAACCTAAAAGAAAATGTGAAACAAAAATGAAGT
>JBJDYM010000415.1:0-8981 GCA_051867315.1 Faecousia sp. | reverse complement strand
GACGGCACCGGATTCAACAAGCCCTATCCCTGGCTCCTGGCGGATACCGGCGCAATGGATATTCTGGGTACCCCCAACGGAGAACTGTTCCTGGCACAGGCTGCCTGGGGGCAGCTGAAGGCGCCCGCAATTGGTGTCCAGCCTGTGAACCATCCCGGTCAGAAGCCCGCGAAGATGGCGTGGAGAGGCACCAACGCCCTTGCCTCCTGGGCGTGGCAGGGATGCGATGGAAATAAGGCCGTTGTGGAGGTCTACACGGACGCCGCAGCAGTGGAACTGGTCCTAAACGGCAAGGGCCTGGGGAAGAAGAAGGTTAAGGACTGCCGCGCGGTTTTCAAAACAAAGTATGTGCCCGGGAAGCTGGAGGCGGTTGCCTATGATGGTTCCGGCAGGGAAATATCCCGCAGTCAGTTGGTTTCCGCGGTTGGTCAGACCACCATTTCTGTGGTGCCCGAGGTCAAGAACGCGAAGCCAGGCGATGTGGTCTATGTGGAGATCTCTATTGTTGGAGAAAACGGGGTTGTGGAATCCAATGCTGACCGGAAACTGAACGTCCGTGTTGACGGCGGGGAGCTGTTGGGCTTTGGTTCCGCCAATCCCAGAACCGAGGAGCGTTTCGACGAGGGAAGCTACACGACCTACTATGGCAAAGCCCTGGCAGCGATTCGCGTTGGAAAGTGTACAGCCATTGTCGTCAGCGATGGCGTTCAGACCAAAACGATAAGGATTTAACACTTATTCATACGGCATGTTCCTGATAGGCTCCAAGAAGCTGTGCTGCAGCGAGGAGATGCTGGAGAAGTTGTTTGAACTTGACTTGATACATAGGAGGTTATTTGACATGAGTCACTGGGTAAGCACGTGGGGACAGTCCCATACGGATACCACGCATATGAGCCCGAACTATAAAGACTGGTCCATGCGTTTGGCATTTTTGGATGAAGCCGGATATTATGGCATTTGCCTATGATTCCGGCGACCATCTCCACCCCCATTTCCTGGGAGGACAGGTCATGGCAAGGCTGGCGGCCAATGCTTTGCTGAAGGATCTGAAGTAAGGCAAACCCATTCATCGAAACTACAGCTTCCCGGGGTGCTGAGTGAAACCGATATGCACATTAATTTATCTCAAACAAATTTGAAGTATTCTGCAAACAAACACGAGGTAGTATATTGGCATCCGATGTGGATACATAACAATCTGGAGGTAACCGATATGTCTAAGAAAAACTTTATTTCACTGATTCTGGGAACCATTGGCGGCATCCTGTTCGCCTTGGGGATGTGCATGGCGATGTTGCCGGAATGGAATGCCTTTAAGCCGGGCGTCGTCATTGGCGTGATCGGCGCGGTGGTTCTGCTGATCATGGTTATGGTTCGCCGTAAGATGGAGGGCAAGCCGATCATCGTAAAACTCAGCGGGAAGACGGTGGGCACTGTCGCGTTAGGAATTGTCGGCGCGATTGTGCTGGGCATCGGTATGTGTCTGGTCATGGTGTGGAACATGCTGGTGCAGGGCATCCTTGTGGGTCTGGTCGGCATCGTCCTGCTGCTGTGTCTGATTCCCCTGGTCAAGGGTATCCATTAAGTCAAAGATCCTGTATTTCAGGCAGCAGTCAATTTCTGCTGCCTGTTTCACTTGAAAGGAGGAGGTCCCGTGGAAAGATTGCTCAAAATCCTGCGCTCCCGCTTTTTCCTTGCGGCGTTTTGCATTATTCTGGAGCTTGCACAGTTGATGGCTGTGTTTATTCTGCTATATGAGTTCTTTCTGCCAATCACAATTTTAGGCTGGATCTTTCATATTTGTGTGCTGCTGTATCTGATTAATCGGGACGAAATTCCGGAATTTAAGCTGCCGTGGCTGATGATTTTATTTCTGCTCCCGGTGATTGGTGCGTTTGTGTTCATGCTTTTATCCAGCAACGAATCCAGCAAGAAAACCGCGGAGCGGTATGAGCGGACGCTGCTGGAATTGAAGCCCTGGCGGAAACAGACTCCCTCCATTGATAAGCTGCGGGATCAGGACAAGGAAGCCTATTCTCAAGCCCGTTATTTATACAGCGCAGCCTCCATGCCTTGCTGCGAAAATGCGGCGACAACTTACTATCCCACAGGAGAAGCTTTCCTTGCAGCACTGTTGGACGATTTGCAAAAGGCAGAGCGGTTCATCATGATGGAGTATTTCATTGTCCAGGAAGGAAAGATGTGGGACCCCATCCATGCCGTGTTAAAGGAAAAAGCCGCGCAGGGTGTCGATGTGTATTTTATGTATGACGATTTCGGCTGCATGACCACATTGCCGGAGCGATACTATGAGCAGCTTTGTGGAGAAGGAATCCACTGCATTCTGTCCAACAAATTTACACCCGTTCTGTCCAATGTCCATAACAACCGGGATCACCGAAAAATCACGGTGATTGACGGCAGGGTTGGATTTACAGGCGGTGTGAATCTGGCGGATGAATACATCAATGCCGTGGAAAAGTACGGCCATTGGAAGGATACCGCCGTTCGGATGGAAGGCGAAGCGGTCAAGAATCTGACCATGTTGTTTATTGCAAGTTGGAACACCCAGAGCAAAACGCCCATTGACTGCGATTTGTATATGGATGTGCCGCAGGCACAGACCCAGGGACAGGGGTATGTGATTCCCTTCGGGGACGGTCCCCAGCCGTTGTATCATGATACCATCGGGAAAAATGTCTACCTGAACATGATACACGGGGCGAAGGATTATCTTTACATCACCACGCCATATCTGATCTGCGACCATGAGCTGTTAAGCGCTCTGCGCATTGCAGCCAGGAAAGGCGTGGATGTACGGATCATTACGCCGCATATCCCGGACAAAAAAGCCGTGTTCCTGATGACACGTTCCAACTACCGGGTGCTGCTTCAGGACGGCGTGAAGATTTATGAGTATACCCCCGGCTTCATTCATGCCAAGAGTTTTGTCTGCGACGACAAGCTGGCGGTCTGCGGTACCATCAACCTGGATTACCGTTCTCTGGTGCACCATTTTGAGTGCGGCGCATGGATGTACGGTACAACCTGCATCGCAGACATGAAAGCGGATTTCCTGGCCACGGTAGACAAGTCGCAGGCGGTCACAATGTACACCGCGCAGCTGCGGGGCTGCCAGCGTTTGCTGGCAGAGTTGATGAAGGTTTTTTCACCGCTGCTGTAAAAAGAACCGCATCCGGATCATATGGGGGTTGAAGAGCGGAGGAGGACAAATAATGGAACGCTTCAAACAAATTCTGAACAGGCTCCTTTTCCCCGGTATTGCTGTTGTACTGATCAGCGTACCAGTGGCGGCTGCTTTGTTGGTCTATGTATTTGTAAATGGGCAGGAGTATCGTCCCATTGCATATGTGGCATATGTCGAATCTGCGTATTCCTTGATGATCGTTTGCGCGGCGATCATTAAAATGCCAAAAGGCGGAGTTCATTCGGCATTGCATAAAAACCCGTTTGTCCACCGTTATCTGACCGACATACCGTTCCGGGCGCACATGTCATTGTATGTTTCATTGGGGATCAATCTGATCTTCGCAGTGATGAAGCTGTATTATGGTGCCCGTTACCGTTCCGTATGGTTCGGCACGCTTGCGGCCTATTATATTTTGCTGGCGGTAATGCGTTTTTTGCTGCTGCGCCATGTGAATCAAAGCGGCATTGGAAAAAACCTGAAAGCGGAATGGAAGCATTACCGCTGGTGCGGCATGATTCTGATGCTGATGAATACCGCCCTGCTGGGTGTGGTCATTCTGGTTGTGGTAGATAAGCAGGGCTTTTCTTATGAAGGATATTTGATTTATGTGGTCGCCATGTATGCCTTTTACAGCATCATTTCAGCGGCAAGAGATGTAATAAGATATAAGAAATACAGCAGCCCCGTCCTGTCTGCTTCAAAAGCGATTAAATTTGCGGCGGCGCTGGTATCCATGCTGTCGTTGGAAACTGCCATGCTGGCACAATTTGGTGAAGACAGCGGCGAGCAGTTCCGGCTGATTATGACAGCCTTGACGGGCTGCGGTGTCTGCTTACTGGTGCTTGCAACATCAGTGGTGATGCTCCGTCAGTCCTCCAAGCAGTTAAAAAACTTGAATAAGATGGGATTGGAGGAGACCCAATGATAAAAATATTGGTATTGGAAGATGACGCGAAACAAAATCAGATTGTTTGCACCTATCTGAACGACAGCGGTTTTCGGGCCAGGGGCTGCCTAAATGCAAACGCGGCATATGATGAGATGTACAATAATCTTTACGATTTGATTATTTCCGACATCATGATGCCTGAGGTGGACGGTTTCGAATTCGCTGAAAATATCCGTCGGGTCAACAAGCACATCCCGATTCTGTTTATGTCCGCCAAGGACGACCTGCCATCCAAGCAGAAGGGGTTTCAACTCGGGATTGACGATTATATGGTCAAGCCCATCGAGCTGGACGAACTGCTTCTGCGGGTTCGTGCGCTTCTGCGTCGGGCCAACATCGAAATGGACCGGAAGCTGGTGGTGGGCAATCTGGAACTGGATGCCGACGCCATGTCCGCATCTGTGGATGGAGAAGAAATCCCGGTCACAACCAGGGAATTCAACATACTGTATAAGCTGCTATCTTATCCCAATAAGACCTTTTCCCGCGCCCAACTGATGGATGAATTTTGGGGAATCGACTCGGAAACCGGCCTGCGGGCGGTGGATGTGTATATCACCAGGCTGCGGGACAAATTCTCCGCTTGTGACGGCTTTGAAATCAGGACGGTGCGGGGGCTGGGCTATAAGGTGGTGCTGCGATGAAGACGAAAGCAGTTCCTTCAATCAACACAGTTCGCCAGTCGCGGTTTCCAATTTCGTTGTTCGCAGTGTTTTGGGGCACATTGCTTCTGATGTCCGGTGTCCACATGGGCCTTTTGATTTTGGCGAACCGACTTCATTGGAGTGAGTTGACTCAGACGGTCATCCCCATGATTTATTGGGCCTTGGTTGCCGCTGATTTGACACTGTACACCCGCTGGCAGGTGAGACGGAACTATGAGGAGCCAATGAAGGATTTGGCAGAAGCCACCTCCAAGGTGGCTCATGGGGATTTTTCTGTTTATGTCGCACCGCTGCACACCATGGACAAGCAGGATTATCTGGATGTGATGATCATGGACTTCAATAAAATGGTGGAGGAGCTGGGCAGTATTGAAACACTAAAAACCGACTTCTTCTCAAATGTGTCCCATGAGATTAAAACGCCCCTGGCAGTGATTCACAACAATGCAGATCTTTTGAACCGGGATGGTGCGACGGAAGAACGGCGCAAAGAATGTGCGGAAAATATCCTGCACGCCACCCGGCGGCTCTCCAATCTGATTACCAATATGCTGAAACTGAATAAGCTGGAAAAGCAGGTCATCAAGCCGATGCCGCAGCCCTACGATGTGTGCGCGCAGATTTGCGAATGTGCGCTGCAATTTGAGGATGTGTGGGACAGGAAGAATATCGAGTTTGTTGCAGAAATTGAGGACCGAGCCATCATTCAGGCGGATGCGGGTCTGCTGGATCTGGTCTGGACAAACCTGTTGTCCAATGCAATGAAGTTCACACCCCCAGGCGGAACCGTCACCATTACACAGACATCCGATGCGGAATCCGTTACGGTTTGTGTGTCGGATACCGGATGCGGCATGGAGGAATCCGTTGTAAAACGTATTTTTGACAAATTCTATCAAGGGGATACCTCCCATGCTACGGAGGGGAACGGATTGGGGCTTGCTCTGGTGAAGAGAATTCTGGAGTTGTCTGACGGAGCAATTTCCGTCAAGAGTGCCCCCGGGAAAGGCTCGTCCTTTACCGTTAAACTGCCGGTATCCCCGCATCAGGAGGATGAAGCATATGAGCAATTTCAAAGCAAGTGAACAAGATCAAAAGTGGGCAGAGAATATCCACCGCCAGTATATCAGCCGTGAGGATAATAAGATCGAGCAGCTTCAGAAACTGGATAATAAGGTAAAATTCCCCGGCAAAATCGTCGCCAGTATCCTTGGCAACATCGGCGCCCTGATTATGGGCTCCGGAATGTCCCTGATTATGGTGTGGAAGAATACGCAGCTTGGTCTGCTCCTTGGAGCCCCCGGCGTGGTTGCAGCAGTGCTGGCCTATCCGGTGTATGCCCTGATAACAACCAGCCGCAGGAAAAAGTATGCATCTGAAATGATTCGTCTGTCTGATGATGTTATTGAAGATTAAGGAGGATCTCACAATGGAAAAGAAAGATTTTGTAGGATATGAATACAAAACAGTCAGCGTAAAGCGCGCTATGGCTTCCGTATATGCCGACGGCTATGAGAATTTCGGCTGGGAACTGGAAGGTACCGAGGAACAGAGCGGAACGCTGCCTGCGCAGACCATTACCATGAAGTTTAAGCGAGATCGTAAGATCTGCAACAAAGCGGAGCTGACCCGGCTTCAGAGAAATTTTGATGCCTGCGTCAATGAAATTCTTTCTCTGGAAACATCCAAGTATGTCAAAGCATCCGTGATTGCCTACACGGTAGGGATTATCGGAACCGCGTTTATGGCCGGCAGCGTGTTTGCCGTGACAGCGGGCAGGATCGTTCCCTGCGTCATTCTGGCAATCCCCGCCTTTGCCGGCTGGATTCTGCCCTATTTTCTTTTCAAGGGAGCGGAAAAGAAAAAAGTCGCCGAGGTCACGCCGCTGATCGACAAAAAGTATGACGAACTATATATCGTGTGCGAGAAAGCGCACAACTTGCTGAGTGTATAATGCGATTTGCATGTCAGCATCCGCTTGTCAATTAATATTTCGCAAACAGGAATCAAGCAATTCCCAAACACCAATCCTTTAGAATATAACATAATCCGGATGAAAACCGCGAAAGAACATCTTTCGTGACAAACGGGTTCTGTCAAACCGTAAACCATACAGAAAGAAAGGAATATTAACATGGGAATCAAACAATCACTGACGAAGGCTGCGCTTTCCACGCCATGAGCTACATTTCCGGTGATCCGGAGAAGAATCTGCCGAAACTGCTCAGCTTTATCGAGAGCATCGGCTGGGGAAAGGAGCAGACTGATGTATTCCACCAGATCCTCGATGACCCCGAAAATGTGTGGTATCAGTATGTGATGAATCTCTGGAGAGATGTGGATAACGATGTACTGAAGGCTATTTTCTGCAATTTCGGCCTGAATGCCAGCCTGTTCGGCTTCCAGGAGCAGCAGAAAAATGCCGAGAAGTATGGCTGCAACATCCCTTGGGCCATTCTCCTGGATCCCACCTCTGCCTGCAATCTCCACTGCACCGGCTGCTGGGCAGCGGAATACGGCAACAAACTGAATCTGACCTATGAGGAGATGGACAACATCGTCAATCAGGCCAATGAGCTGGGCTGTTACTTCTTCCTCTTTACCGGCGGCGAGCCTCTGGTGCGTAAGAAGGACATCATCCGGCTTTGCGAGGCTCATTCCGACTGCCAGTTCACCGCCTTTACCAACGCCACGCTGATCGACGAAGCCTTTGCTGACGAAATGCTGCGAGTCAAAAATTTCGTCCCCGCCATCAGTGTGGAGGGCTTCGAGGAGGCTACCGACTTCCGCCGGGGCAGCGGCACCTTCAAGAAGGTGGAAAAGGCGATGGCAATTCTGAAGGCCAAGCGTCTGCCTTTCGGCCTTTCCTGCTGCTACACCAGCAAGAATGCGGAGGTCATCGGCAGCGAAGAATACTTTGACCAGATGATCGATTGGGGCGCCAAGTTCTGCTGGCTGTTCACCTACATGCCTGTGGGCAAGGACGCAGTGCCGGAACTGATGGTTTCCGCCGAGCAGCGGAAATTTATGTATGAACAGGTGCGCAAGTTCCGTCAGACCAAGCCCATCTTTACCATGGATTTCTGGAACGATGGCGAGTATGCCGGTGGCTGCATTGCCGGTGGCCGGCGCTACTTACATATCAACGCCAACGGCGATATGGACCCCTGTGCCTTCATCCACTATTCCGACTCCAACATCCGGGAAAAGACGCTGCTGGAGGGCCTGCAGTCTCCGCTGTTCATGGCCTACCACAGGGGTCAGCCCTTCTCTGACAACCTGCTTCGCCCCTGCCCGCTGCTGGACAATCAGGGGGCACTTGCCAGAATGGTGGAGGAATCCGGCGCACATTCCACAGATCTGCAGAACCCGGAGGATGTGGACGAGCTGACCGCGAAGTGCATTCCTGCAGCAGACCGCTGGCAGCCAGTGGCGGATGACCTGTGGAGATGCTCCGGCCATTGTGCTGCCTGTAACGCAGACAAGAGAGAATCATAACGATTGGCAGGGCAAGCATGGCCTTATTCCCGACAGGGCTTCTGTAGGACCAAATCCTTTTGGGCGGAGTCATTGGGATTCTGACAGGAATTTGTGGCGTGCTGTTTTGGAGGTGATTATTTGATACGCATTATTACAGATTCTGCCGCTGATTTTGAACCGGAGGAAATTGCGCGTTTGGGAATATCCTGTGTCCCGCTGTCGGTTCGTTTTGGCAATGCGGAATATCAAGAAAATATCAATTTGTCAAAAGAAATGTTTTATCAGCTCCTGGAACACGAGAGCGATATGCCGTCCACCTCGCAGCCGTCGCCTCAGGCTTTTTTATCCGTATTGCAGGAAGCGCAGGATGCCGGGGATGAAGCAATTGTGATTACCTTATCCTCTGCGCTCAGCGGAACTTGTCAAAATGCATTTCTTGCGAAAAATATATTGGAGTATGAGCAATGTTATATTGTTGACAGCCTGACAGCAACGGCCGGGGAGCGTATTTTGGTAGAGCACGCACTGAAACTGCGCTCTGCCGGGCAATGTGCAAAGGAAATTGCTTCCGAACTTGAAGCGTTGCGGTCAAGAATTACACTGTATGCCTGCATGGATACGCTGTTATGAAATGACCTCCGTCAAGAGATAACATCTCACAAATTACGGGCTT
>JBJDYM010000414.1:0-2663 GCA_051867315.1 Faecousia sp. | reverse complement strand
GGGGCATCTCCCAGCGGGACGGCTCCTGCGCTCTGAATTTCTTCACCTGCCAGCCCGCCCTGAACTACGGCTACTACAACCGCACCCGGCCCTGGCAGCAGTCCCCGGAGGATGAGGGCCCCAGGGCTACCCTGGAAGCCATGATGGATGTGATGCGCTTCTGGCTCACCATGGGCTGCGACGGCTTCCGGGTGGATATGGCCATGAGCCTGGTGAAAAACGACCCCGACGGCCTGGGCACCATCGCCCTGTGGCAGAAGGTGTTTGCCATGCTGAACCGGGAATTCCCCGAGGCCGCCATGGTCTCCGAGTGGGGCGAACCGGAAAAATCCCTGCGGGGCGGCTTCCACATGGACTTTTTGCTCCACTTCGGCCCCTCCCATTACAATGATCTGTTCCGCTGCCAGGAGCCCTTCTTCTCCGACCGGGGCCTGGGCGACGCCTCCGCCTTTGTGGAGCGGTACCTGGAAAGCCGGGAAAAAGCGGGCAAGGACGGTCTGATCTGCATCCCCTCCGGCAACCACGATATGGTTCGCCTTGCGAAGTTCGTGGAGGGGGACGAAAAGAAGCTGGCCTTCGTCTTCCTGCTGACCATGCCCGGCGCCCCCTTCCTCTACTACGGCGACGAGATCGGCATGCGCTACGTGGAGAACCTCACCAGTGTGGAGGGCGGCTATGAGCGCACCGGCGCCCGGAGTCCCATGCAGTGGGATTCCTGCGTCAATGCCGGATTCAGCACCGCTCCCAGAGAAAAGCTCTACATCCCCCAGGACCCGGCAGCCGACCGGCCCACGGTACAGGCTCAGCTGAAGGACCCGGATTCCCTGCTGAATCTGGTCAAGAAGCTGACTGCCCTGCGCCATACGCACCCGGCCCTGCAAAACCGGGGCGGCATCAGCTTTGTCAGCAACGGCGCTCCCAGGCAGGCCCTGGCCTATGAGCGGGAGCGCGGCGGCGAGAAGCTGCTGGTAGCCCTCAACCCCTTCCGGGAGGCGGTAAGCTTCCCCTATGCCGGAAACCTGGCAGAGGCTGTTTACACCTTCGGCGGCCAGGCCTCTCAGAATGACGGGACGGTCACCCTCCCACCGGTCAGCGCAGTCATCTATAAAATTGGTTGACAAAATCATCCGGCTTTCGGCCCATCTCACAAAGCAGTGAATGGGTGCTTTTCAGAAAGCCCCATAAAAACAGGACAGGAGCTTTCCGGGAATGGGAAGCTCCTGTTTTGTACCCTGTGAATATCCAATTATTCAACCATCAGAACCGGAGCTCCTGCTTCCTCCCTTGTTGGGATCATTGTATTCTCCCCTTTCCAGGAATTGAAGCAGGAGCGCCTGGGAAGGCTCTCAGGCTTTTCCCATATGCTTGTCAGCCAATCCACCAGGCGGGGGTGATTTCCCCAAGTTTGACAGTCTGTCCCCTGGTGTAGTCGAGCATGATCTCGATCTGCTTGTAGCCCTCCGGCATGAGCTGCACCATCAGCTCCCGGCAGGCGCCGCAGGGCGCGCCGGTGGAGCCATCGGGCAGAATGGCCAGCACCTTGTCAATCTCCTGCTCACCGTTTGTGATCATGTTGAAGATCGCGTTTCTCTCCGCGCAGATGCCCAGGGTTGAGCAGGTGTCGATGCAAACGCCGGTGTAAATCCGTCCTGACCGGGAAAGAATGGCCGCACTCACTTCTCCGCCGGTCACATACTCCGAGATTCTCCGCTCCTTCTGAACCGCCTTTGCGGCTTCGTACAGTTCCTTCCAAATCGGTTCCATGTCATTTCTCCTTGTTCCTTCGGTTGTGCTCCTGCCTCAATTGTTTTTACCGGTCAGCGCCGTCAAAAGCATCCCATTCTTTTTTGAAAAGCGAAAGATGGTTTTTAAAATGTTTAACAAAAAACATTCCGACGGGTGAGCGTATTGACAAATGGACTGTTGCAGCGTATAATAAAAACGTAACGAGGGCGCTGCCGGCAGACGGTCAGCCCTAGGAGTTTTTACGGAAGTAACCGCACTCTATGGCTGGAGGGGCGGTTACTTCTTGTTTTTGGCCATCAAAAAGAGGCCGATGATGCCGACGACTAAAATGCCAATCTGAATCAGGTCGGAATATGTAACCATTGGGCAGCCCCCCTTCCGAAGAATCGGGGGCAAAGAAGCTGCCCCCGGAATGAGGGCCAACCGCCTACCGTTACTGGCAGCGCCAGGTACAGTGTAGCGTATCTGTTGACGGAAATCAAGGAAGATTTTGGTTTTTCCTGCCAATACTTCACGAAGAAAAAACCGGTACCGAAATGGGTGCCGGTTTTTAATGCCTTACTGATCGGCGCTGCGGGAATTGGAATCCCCCTTGCTGACACGGAGGCTGGCAGACAGACCGCTCATTTTGATGCTGCAGGCCCCGTCGCCGGAAATCAGCTTTCCGTTCTGCTCCCGGGTGTCAAATTCCACATTCTTGCTGCCGGAGAGGGAATCCTGATCAATGGTGAAGCCGCAGTCCTGAGGCAGGGTCAGATTCAGATCACCGGACAGGGAATCCATTTTGATGGACGCGGGATTGTTGACTGTCAGGATGTTGGCTCTGGCGGAGGCGCCGGAGAAATTCAGCTCATCCAGGAACCCGGTGAAGTCCAGGTCCCCGGAGGCGGAGTCCATCTCCAGGGAATGGACATTGC
>JBJDYM010000413.1:0-2673 GCA_051867315.1 Faecousia sp. | reverse complement strand
GCCGAAAAAATGGGCATCTCCCAGTCCTATATCTCCCGGCTGGAAAAACGCATCATGGGAAAGCTCCGCAAGGAAATGATCCGTCAAACCAGCTGCGCCTGAATAAAATTTCTGTTGCAATTTTTTCCTTTCCATGTTATAATTCGATATAGCCTGTATCGATATGCTTTTATATCGATTGAGAACATTATTTCGTCAAATCGAGGATGCACATGGAAGAGAAGAAGGTTTCCAAATCCGTTTTGAAGCGGCTCCCCGGCTATCTGGCTTATTTAAAGAGCCTGCCGGAGGATTCTCCCGCCCATATTTCCGCCACCTCCCTGGCCAATGCCCTGGGGATGGGGGAGGTTCAGGTCAGAAAGGACCTGGCCATCGTCTCCGATGGCGGCCGCCCCAAAATCGGCTACCTGCGGGAGGGACTGATTACCGATATCGAGCAGTTTTTGGGCTACGACAATACCACCGACGCCGTGCTGATTGGCGCGGGCAAGCTGGGCCTGGCCCTGATGGGCTACAGCGGCTTCGAGGAATACGGCCTGAACATCCAGGCGGCCTTCGATGTTGCCCCCTCCATGGAGAAAACCGAGGACGGCCAGCCCATCTACCATGTGTCCAAGCTGGAGCATTTCTGCAAGGTGCACAAGGTGCTCATGGGCATCATCACCGTCCCCGCTTCCAATGCCCAGGAGGCTGCCGACCGGCTGATCGCCTGCGGCGTGAAAGCCATCTGGAATTTCGCCCCTGTCCACCTGGACGTTCCGCCCCACATTTTGGTGCAGAACGAGAACATGGCCACCTCTCTGGCTGTGCTCAGCGTCCACCTGCGGGCCCAGATCAAGGAAAAGAAGGAAGTATAAAAAATGCAGCCCCTCCGGCTTAAAACCGGAGGGGCTGCGGCATTATACCGGCTCCAGGCTGGCGTTAATCAGCTGCATGTACTGGTAGCCATCTTCCCAATAGGTGTCGAAGATGCCTTCAATAATGATTTGGGAGCCGGGCTCCGGGTAGTCATCGGGGAAGACGTGACCGTCCCAGAGGAATTCAAAGCCCTGCTGGCAGCAGGCGGCGGCATCGGCCACCAGGCAGTAATAGTAATTCCTGGTATCTCCGTAGCCCACCAGGAAGGTGCCCTGCATTTTTACGGTTTTTCCCATGAAGGTATCCGGCTCGAACTGCATGGCACTCACCTGGGCCATCACCATGGTGCTGCTCATCCCGGTCAGGTCGATGCGTCCGGCGGTGGATATGGTCTCTTCCACGGTTTCCACCTGGGGCTCAGCCGTGGTTTCGCTGACGGTGGAGGATGTCTGCTGCTGGGCTGCAGCCGCTTCGTTTCCGCAGCCGGTGAGCAGCAGGGCGATCAGAAGGGGAAGAATATAGGTCAATTTTTTCATTTGGAACCTCCTTTGCAAAATCCAATCAAACAGCAAATCAGGAAACCCGCCGCATCCACCGCCACAATGGTGGAGCCCACCGGGGTTCCGGCTACAATGGAAATGAGAATGCCCAGGGCGGCGCAGAATACGGAAATCAGAGCCGAGCAAACGGTCACACTGAAAAAGCTTCTGAAAAGCCGCATGGCGGACAGGGCAGGGAAGATGATCAGGGCGGAAATCAGCAGCGAGCCCACCAGATTCATGGCCAGCACAATGATCACGGCGATGATCACCGCGAGCAGCAGATTGTAGGCGTCCACCCGGGTGCCCACCGCCCGGGCGAAGGGCTCATCGAAGGTTACGGCGAATATTTTGTGGTAAAACAGCAGGAAGAAAACCACCACAGCCAGCGACAGCGCCGTGCACAGCCAAACCTGGGATTTGCTCAGAGTCAAAATGGAGGTGGAGCCGAACAACGTGCTGCACACATCGCCGGACAGATTGGAGGACGAGGAGAACAGATTCATCAGCAGATAGCCGAAGGCCAGGGCGCTGACGGAAATCATGGCCACCGCGGCGTCTCCGTTTATTTTCCCGCTCTGCCCGGTGCGAAGCAGCAAAATGGCACACAGAATCGTGACCGGCAGTGTGATGATCATTTTGTCCGTTAAATTCAGCATGGTGGCCACTGCCATGGCTCCGAAGGCCACATGGGAAAGACCGTCGCCGATGAGCGAAAACCGCTTCAGCACCAGCGTTACCCCCAAAAGCGAGGAGCACAGGGCAATCAAAACGCCCACAATCAGCGCATACTGCACAAACGGATAGGCCAGGTACAGTCGAAGCTGGTCCAGCAGCTGGGTCATTGGGCTGCCTCCTTTCCGTTCCGGGATACCTTGGCAAAGCCGGTTTCCAGATATTCCTCTTTGGTACCGAACCAAACCTCCCGGCCCAGATGCAGAATATGGCTGGCATATTGCAGCGCGGCATCCAGATCGTGGGAAACCATGATGATGGTGATTCCCTCCCGGTTCAGCTCCTGGATCAGCTGGTACAGCTGCCCGGTGACCACGGGGTCCAGGCCTGCAACCGGCTCGTCCAGCAGCAGGCATTTCCGGGTGGCACACAGGGCCCGGGCCAGCAGAACCCGCTGCTGCTGGCCGCCGGACAGCTCCTGGTAGCACCGCCGGGAAAACTCTGTGATGCCCAGGCGCTCCATGTTCTTTCTGGCCTGTGCCTTTTCCCAGGCGCTGTAAAAGGGCCGCAGCCCGGCGTGGCTCTGGAAGCCGGAGAGCAC
>JBJDYM010000412.1:0-2673 GCA_051867315.1 Faecousia sp. | reverse complement strand
CAGCCGGTGACGATGCCGTCCACCGCGTTGGGCAGCACCACGGTGCGGATCATCCGCCACTTCCCCGCCCCCAGGGCCAGGGCCCCCTCCCGGTAGGATTGGGGGACGGTTTTCAGGCTCTCCTGGGTGGTGCGCAGCACCGTGGGCAGGATCATGATCACCAGGGTCAGGCCGCCGGCCAGAATGCCCGCTCCCAGTCCCATAAGCTGGACAAAGATCAGCATGCCCACCAGGCCGAAAATGATGGAGGGAATGCCGGTCAGGGTCTCGGCGGCGAACTCAATCAGGGAGGAAAGCCGCCGGTTTTCGGCATACTCCGTCAGATAGATGGCCGCACCCACCCCCAGGGGCAGGACGATGGCCATGGCCACCAGAATGATATAAATGGTATTCAAAATATTGGGCAGAATGCCGATGGTGTTTCTCAGATAGCTGGTCTGGGTGGAGAGCAGTTCCCAGGTCAGATGGGGCACGCCCCGCCAGAAGATGTAGCCGATCAAAAAGACCAGCAGCGCCGCCGTCAGACCGGAGGCGATGTACAGGGCAGCCTTCACGGCAAAGTTCCAGATCTTTCTCTTGTTTCCCATGTTCACCGCTCCTTTTTCACAAATACATTCAGCAGCACATTGATGAGCATGATGAACAGAAACAGCACAAGGCCGATGGAGAACAGGGCCTCCCGCTGCAGCGAGCCCACGCTCGCGTAGGACATTTCGGAGGCAATGGCGGTGGTCATAAACCGCACCGGGCCGAAAAGCTCCGGCATATTGGGCACATTGCCGGACACCATGATGATGGCCATGGCCTCGCCGATGGCCCGGCCCACACCCAGCACAATGGCGGTGGCAATGCCGCTTTTGGCAGCGGGGACGCTGACCCGGAAATAGGTCTCCAGCTCCGTGGCTCCCAGGGCCAGAGAGGCATCCTCATATTCTTTGGGCACGGAACGCAGGGCGGTTTCGGACACATTGATGATGGAAGGCAGAATCATAATGGCCAGCACGATGATGGCCGCAAACAGCGTGGCGCCGGAGGACAGCTGGAACAGCTTCTGAATGGCCGGCACCAGCACAATCATGCCAACCAGGCCATAAACCACGGAAGGGATGCCCGCCAGCAGCTGCACCGCCGTCCGGATCAGTCCGGCCAGCTTGGGCGGAGCCACCTTGGCAAGGAACACTGCCGTCAGAAGCCCGATGGGAACGCCGATCAGCACCGCCCCGGCCGTGCCGCAGACACTGGTGAGCAGAAAGGGCAGAATGCCGTAGGAGGGCTCCACGGTGGTTGCGGTGGGCTTCCAAACCTTACCCAGGAAGAAGTCCTTCGGGCCGATTTCCAAAATGGCGGGCATACCGGAGAGGATCAGATAGATGCAGATACACAGCACGAACCCCACTGTGATGATACCGCAAAGGAAGAACAGCACGTTCATGCTGTTCTCCAGTGCGGCTTGTTTGGCCGATTTTTGTTTCATGGTTACTGTTCAGCGGGTTCCTCAGCCTCGGTCTGAGGAACGGGGACGGCGCCGGCCTGGGTAATCAGATCAGCAGCATCCTCGGAGAGCATGTACTCGAAGAAGGCCTGGGCCGCTTCGCTGAGCTCACCCTCTGCCAGAGTGACCAGGTTGAACGGACGCTGGATCACGTAGCTGCCGTTGACGATGTTTTCGGCGTTGCATTCCACACCCTCAACGGTGAGCACCTTGATGCCTTCCTGGCCTTCCACAGAGGCGTAGGAGGCGTAGCCGATGGCGTTTTCACTGCTCTTCACGGCGGCGATCACCGCGCCGGTGGAGGTCAGCTCCTGGGACAGGACGCACTTGTCGGTAGTCAGCGTGATGGTCTCGAAACCATCCCGGGTGCCGGAACCGGCTTCCCGGCCGATGCAGGCGATTTCGCCCTTGCCGCCGAAGTCAGCCCAATCGGTAACCTCGCCGGTGAAGATGGCGGCGATCTGCTCCACGGTCAGATCCTCCACGGGGCAATTCTCATTCACAATGATGGCGATGCCGTCCAGGGCGACGGTGGTGGCAACCAGGCCCTTTTCCACTTCGGCGTCCTTCAGATTCCGGGATGCCAGACCGATGTCACAGGTGCCGTTGGCCGCAGCCTCAATGCCGGTGCCGGAGCCGGTGGCGTCATAGGTGATGGTCACCTGGTCGTTGTCTTCCATGAACTGCTCGGACAGGATGCCGATCACCTTCTCCATGGAGGTGGAGCCGTTGGTGGCAACGGTGCCGCTGAGCTTGTCAGCGGAAGCGCCCATGCTCATGGCGCCCACCACCAGCAGGGCAGCCAGCAGGAATGCAATTGTCTTTTTCATAAATAAAATCTCCTTTTATTCGCGATATTCCAAGCCCCGGGGCCTTTCCCCTTGGCTGTATTCATAGCTTACCAAAACCATGTAAAGTCCACTATCGCGGTAAAGTTAAGTTCTTGTAAAGCCGCGAAAAATTGTTGTTTACAATGCCAGCGGTTGAGTTGTACCATTCGGCGGGAGGCTGACAGCCTCCCGTGGCGTGCGCGTTATTTCGGGCGTATGCGATAAACACCTATCGCCGCTAATTATGCCTGACGGGCCACATCGTATTTCTTCCGGTAGGTCAGATACCGGTCGGAGAATTTTTCCCGGTCCTCCTTCATGGCCCGCAGGGATTCGTGGAGGTTCAGGTTG
>JBJDYM010000411.1:0-2675 GCA_051867315.1 Faecousia sp. | reverse complement strand
CCCAAGGAGACTGGCCTGCGGATCGTAAAGTACGAGACGGGCACCACGATTCCGCTGGAAGGCGCCATGTTCGAAGTCATTGACCCGGACGGTGCTACCGTAGGCACCTTTGCCACCGACAGAAACGGTGAGATCAACATCCCCCTGACCGTTGTGGGCAACTACACCGTCATGGAACGTGAGGCCCCGCAGCACTACCTCATCAGCAAGGAACCGGCTCAGAACGTCACCGTTGTCTATGGTAAGACGGCAGAGGTGGTCTTTGAGAACGATCCCTACGGCAATCTGCGTGTGGAGAAGGTCTCCAGTACCGGCGAGAACCTGTCCGGTGCTGTGATCACCATCCAGCACATTGAGAGCGGTCAGACCTATTCGGCAGCTACGAATTCCGCTGGCTGTGCCATGTTTCCCGAGCTGAAGCCCGGTGGTTACCGCATCCAGGAGACCACAGCCCCCGCGGGTTATATTCTGAACGACACCGTTTACACCACCAACGTCAATCCCGGTGAGACTTCGGTCATCTCCATCGTCAACGAGGAAAAGCCCGGCCTGCGGATCACCAAGTACGACAGCAAGAACATGGAAGCTCTGACGGATATCACCTTTGAGATCTTCCGTGACGGCGTCTCCATCGGGAAATATAAGACCAATCAGCTGGGCGAGATCCTGCTGACCGACCTGGAACCCGGCACCTATCTGGTTCAGGAAGTGGCAAGCGACTCCACCCATGTCGTCAATTCCACCCCGCAGCAGATCGAATTGTCCGGCGATGACGGCATTCTGGAGTTGGTCTTCCTGAATGACCAGAAGCCCGGCATTCATCTGGTGAAGCTGGACGCTACCTCGCTGCGGCCTCTGCCCAACGCTGCCTTCCGTATCGAGCAGATCGGCGGCACATTCTCCAAGGAGTATGTCACGGACGAAAACGGCGAGATCGATCTGACCGCACTGGAACCCGGCGCCTACACGGTAACCGAGCTGGAAGCTCCTGACGGATACCTGATCGACGGCGCCGTCCGCACCATTCAGATCAACGGCAACGAAAACGCCCAGTTCGTGTTCACCAACACCCGTAAGCCGTCCCTGCGTGTGGTGAAGCTCGACAGTGCCACCAGTGAGGCCCTGCCCGGCGCTACCTTCCGGATCGCAAAGATCGAAGACGGCTCTCACTATTTAGACCGCATCACCGATGCCAACGGCGAGATCAACATCTCTGATCTGGAACCCGGCGTCTACTCCGTCGTGGAAATGGATGCGCCGGACGGTTATGTGAAGGATACCAAGGAATATCACGTGGAGCTCTTCCCCGGCAAGGTCAGTGAACTGGTCGTCTCCAACGATCAGAAGCCTGATTTGGAAATTGTGAAGACGGACGCCACGACCGGCGCTCCTGTTTCCGGCGTCACATTCACCGTGAAGAAGGTGGACTCCTCCACGCTGACCACCGTGACTTCGGATCAAGACGGCAGGTGCTGGATCGAAAACCTGGACCCCGGCGTTTATGAGGTCTGGGAGCAGTCCGTCCCGGACGGCTACCTGCTCAACGAGGATCATCAGCTGATCACGTTGGTCCCCAACCGCATCGGCACCGTGCAGTTCCAGAACTACCCCAAGCCCACCCTGACCATCCACAAGATCGACCTGAACGGCAAGGCCCTGACCGGCGCGATCTTTGAGGTGCGCACAAAGGCCGGCGTCAAGATCGGTGATTTTCCTGTAGACGAAAACGGCAGCGTGACCATCTCCAATGTCCATCTGGCCGAAGGCTACTATATCATCACCGAGATCCAGGCGCCCGAAGGCTATATCCTGGACAAGACTCCCCATGAGGTATACCTGCGTCCCGGAAGAACCACGGAGATCAGCATTGAGAACGAGAAAAAGCCCGACCTGATGATCGAGAAGATCGACTCTGTGGTAGGCGACGGCGTACAGGGCGCCAAGTTCGAGATCTGGGTATCCAAGGACAAGAACGAGGACGGCACCTATCAGAAGCTGAACAGCAATTACTACTACACCGACGCGAACGGTCATATCCTGCTGGACAACCTGGATACCGGCTGGTACAAGATCGTGGAAGTGGAGCCTCCCTCCGGCTACATGCTGAAGGCTCCCTCGGAGCAGACCGTGTATGTAGACAATGACAGCTCGGTCACGGTGACCTTTGAGAACATCCCCAAGTCCGCCCTGATCATCCGAAAGGTGGATGCAGACACCGGCGTCGGCCTTGCCAATGCATGGTTCCGTGTCCGCTATCTGGGCGGTACGTCCGGCAGCGGCGGCACCATCATCGGTGAGTATGCCACCTCCAACAACGGAAACATCATCCTGACCGGCCTGGATGCCGGTACCTATATTGTGGAGGAGATCTCCGCACCGGACGGCTATGTGATCGACACTGCGGCCCAGACCGCGTATATCAGCGGACTGGACCAGGACTGCATTACCCTGACCTTTACCAACAGCGCATACGGAAGCCTGCTCATCAAAAAGGTAGATTCCGTCACCGGTGAGCCGCTCTCCAACGTCCAGTTCTTTGTGACGGACAGTGACGGCAGTGTGGTGGGCAACGCCAACGGCTACTTTACGACCGACAGCGCCGGCACCATCCTGATCAATGACATCGTTCCCGGTACCACCTTGGTGGTCAAGGAGACCCGCACCCGTTCCGGCTA
>JBJDYM010000410.1:0-9087 GCA_051867315.1 Faecousia sp. | reverse complement strand
CGGAAGACACGGCAAGGAAGTAAAAGGGTGTCTTGGAATCCCCCATCGCAGAGAAAATGCCTGTGGAAACATTGTAGAAAAACACAAAGGGCAGGCCCAAAATGTAGATATCCAGATACAGCCTGGAATCCGCCAGAATATCCGCCGGGGTGTGAATCCATTCCAGCAGCTGGCTGCTGAGACCGAAGCCCAGCGCCATCAGCACGGCGCATAGCACGCCTGTTGCAATCAGCGCCGTAAATACCGCCGTCTTCATCTCCCCGAACCGCTTTGCCCCAAAAAGCTGGGAGGCGATTACACTGCAGCCCATATTGCAGCCGAATCCGAAGGCAATGAAAATCAGGGTCACTTCATAGCTGTTGCCCACGGCGGCCAAAGCCGCCTCCCCGACAAATTTACCCGCCACAAAACTGTCCGCCACATTATAAAGCTGCTGGAAAATCACACTGCCGAAGAGCGGCAGGCAGAATTTCAGCAAGACCCTGGAGGGTTCGCCAATGGTTAAGTCTTTATTCATGGCTGCTCACGCTTTCCTTTCTTTTTGTTGACTCCCGAAGGTGCCTGTATTATAATCCAGTTTAGATTGATATGTAAAATATATTATTTGCATATCGGAAATATAAAAAAGGTATGATTTGAGCATGGACATTAATTTCGACCATTACAGGGCGTTTTACTATGTTGCCAAATACGGGAATATTACCCGGGCAGCAGCCGCACTGATGAATAACCAGCCCAATGTGACAAGAACGATAAAGCTTCTGGAAAAGGAGCTGGGCTGCACGCTGTTTGTTCGTTCCAGCCGGGGCGTTCAGCTGACCGCCGACGGGGAAAAGCTGTTCGCCCATGTCCGGATCGCCATGGAGCAGCTGGAGCTGGGTGCGGAGGAGCTGACGATGGATCAGACCCTGCAGAGCGGCACCGTCACCATCGGCGCAAGCGAGGTTGCGCTGCGCTGCTTCCTGCTGCCGGTTCTGAAGGAATTCCATCAGCAGTATCCCAATGTGCGGCTTAGAATCTACAATCATTCCGCTGCCGAAGCAATCACCAGTCTGAAAAACGGCATCGTGGATCTGTCCGTCGCCCGGGTTCCCATGGATACAGCGAAAGGATTGTCTTCACGAATCCTCTGCGACATTCCGGAGGTCGCGGTCTGTGGAAGCGCCTTTCGGCACCTTGCCCAGCAGGAATGCGATTTGGAGCAGCTGACCCATTATCCAATCATCTCCCTGGACTCCACCACGTTGATGTATCAGGTTTATACCACCTGGTTTGCCAGCCATGGGCTGCGCTTTTGCCCGGAGGTGGAGGTGACGACCTCCGACCAGATTCTCCCCATCGCGGCATGCAATCTTGGAATCGGCTTTGTGCCGGAAGCTTTTCTGTCCGAGGCCCCGGAGGGAAGCGTTTACCGGCTGCAGCTGAAAGAACCCATTCCGGTGCGCTCTTTGTGCTTCCTGAAACGAAAGGATCTTCCAACCTCTGCCGCCGGGAAACGGTTGGAGGAGATGATTCTCAGCGCTGCCAGAAAATGAATTGACAAGTCCTCTATCTATCAGTATAATGATATCGGAACGAAAAATGTAGCATTCAGGTGCCCGGGGTGGAATCAACACGGACGGGTGAAAAGGGAAGCCGGTGGGAATCCGGCGCGATGCTGTCACTGTGTATGGGAGCTGTTTTCGATTGCTCACTGGGAAACCGGGAAGAGGAAAATGGCAATGATCAAAGTCAGGAGACCTGCCTGAATGTGGAAGTTCGGATTCGCAGTCTACGGATCGTCTTTCTCACATGTTTTCTTTCATTGGGCAGAATAAAAAAGCTGTGCGTCGATTGGCGCATGGCGGTTTTGTGGATGTTTTTCCGATGAAATGGGAGCTGTTTTGATTGCCGCCGTAGCAATACGGCGGTTTTTGCTGCCCACATGGAGGAATCAAGGATGAATACGCTGTACTTCAACTACGCCCTGGAGGTGGAAAAAACAGCCTCCATCACCCAGGCCGCGGACAATCTGTTTATGACCCAGCCCACCTTGAGCAAAGCCATCAAGGATCTGGAAAACAGTCTGGGCTTTGCCGTATTCCGCCGCACCTCCAAGGGAGTGGTGCCCACCCAGAAGGGACGGGAATTTCTGGAGCACGCTCGGAAAATCGTGGCGCAGATTGAAAAGATGGAGCTGTCCTTGCAATCCAGGGATTCCGTAAACCAGGTCTTCAGCCTTGCCATTCCCCGGGCCAGCTATATTTCCCAGGCTGCGGCGAAATTCCTGTGCTCTTTCGACAACAGCCGGGAGATGGAGCTGGACATCCTGGAAACCAGCTCCCTGAATGTGATTGAAAAGGTGGCAGCCGGCAATTTCGTGCTGGGCATCATCCGCTGCCATGTGGAGGACGAGGATTATTTTCTGAAAAATCTGGCGGAAAAAGGGCTGCAGTACGAAAACCTGTGGCAATCCCACTTTGTGGCGCTGATGTCCCAAAATCACCCCCTTGCCCGGCAGCCCAAGCTGACGGCGGAGGATTTCGCTTCCTATATTGAAATCGCCTTTGGGGACGACCATGTGCCCTATGTTCGGGTGAACAGCCGCGGCAGAGCAGCCGAGACGCTGAATAACAAACGGATTCTGGTTTATGACCGGGCCATGCAGTTTGATCTGCTGCGGGCCAATCCGCTCTCGTTTATGTGGGTGTCTCCCCTGCCCGTGCAGCTGCTGGAGCAGAACAACCTGGTCCAGCGCAAAATCAAAAACAGCTGCGAATTCAAGGACCTGCTGATCAGCCGCTCCGGCTACCGGTACAGCAAGCTGGACCGGGATTTCATCAACGAATTGACCCTGCAGCGAAATGAGGTCGCCTACACCGACAGCTTCTGAGCCATGCCCCATGGGAATGGCAATCATTCTACCACGCACAACCTCCCCTTCCAGGTGGACGCCGAGCGCGTCTGCAATGCGATCCTGGTTGCGGATTCCTACGGCCGGGCAGCACTGGCAATGTGAATCCAGCCGAATACCCGGGGGAAACCCATGCTATTCTCCATGCCGTATTCATACTGCAAAACTATTTCTCTCCTGCCCATGCCAAACAGGAAAGGGAGCCATAAATGTTTTCTATTTCCCTTTTCCTCAATGATATTGTATCATAAAGGCACATAGCAAATACCCCTTTACCGATGCTTCTGACAGATGGCAGATTTTTCTTCTTGTATCTGCGTTGGAGCAGTTGCCGGAAGCATCGGTATCCTTTCTTTTGTCATTTCGGAATGCTGCCCAATCATTCTGGTATGATTTCTCTAGCCGGAAACACGCCGCACACTCTTGAGGAGGTGCGGCGTGTTTTCTGTATAGAATATGGATTATCTCAGGAACTCTCTGACCGTGCTGCCCAGCACCTGGCTGGAATTCACCTTCAGATGAACATACTCCCCGTTCAATGATTCTGCAAGCTTTTTGGCCATACCAAACTGCATAAAGCCCTCCTCCGGGTCGAGCACAAGTGACTGTATTGGTTCCACACTGAGATGGTTAATGTCGTGCAGCACCATCAAAATGGTGATGTTCTCCTCCCGGTTGAGGCGTGCCACCAGCTCCATGATTTCCAGCTGGTGGGAAATATCCAGATAAGCCTCAATGCTCATGACAACCAGATCCCCATATCCATTTTTCGTGATAAAAATGGGTTCCCGTTTGGCGTGGCAGATGTCTGAAATCTCTGTAGTATTCCGCAAATCTGTGATCGGACGAATTTGAGGCATAGTGCCACAGCCAGGCAGGAGAACTGAACGAGGATACCATGCTCTCCATTATGATGGAGCAGAAGAAGCCGGAGAGGAACGACATCACCCTGTCCGGGGACAAGCTGAAAAAGTATTTCCCTCGCTCCTATTCTCCCAAACGGATTGAAGAAACCATCTTCAAGCTCCTGGATGCCTGGCTGAAAAAGCGACAGCGTGAAAATAGCCGCTAATATTCCCCCACAAACCCGACAAGTTTTCTTGCCGGGGATTTTTTATATCCAAAGGAGCATCAGTTTACCCATTGTACATCCGTAAATTTACCTACTCCGCAGAAGATGTGGATTGTAAGCTCTGCACCGAGTACACCAGGAAAATCGGCTGCCGCCATGATGTCTGCCCCTTTCTGGCAGAGCGAATCGAAGCCGGGGTGGTTTCCTATCAGAGTGCCGTCAAAGCCATGATCCCCCGCAGGAGCATTCTATGGAACCGCTTATCCGTCCTGCTTCAGAACTATCCCGGCTATCTTTGGGCGGACAGCCATCACAAGACCCGGATGGAGCTGTTCAACCACCAGCTGGGCTACAACAAATCCAGAAATACCCCCAGCTACTACGCCGCCATGTTCCTGCTGACTTCCAACCAAGCCCTTCTCAATCGAACAGGCAATTGCTTCTACCGCAGCGGTATTGAGTTTGGCTACGCAACGCTGGGCGGCATGTCTGCGCATAACCAGGCTCTCTACTCCGCTGCCAAGGGGCTGCGAAATGCTCGAGGTATCACTGAAGCAGAACTGGCAGACCCCAACCAAATCGATGATGAAGCATTCCGGCTCATCATCAACGCCATGCTCATTGCCAAATATGACACTGATGTATTCAAGCTGAAAGGAGAAACCACCCATGAGCCATGACTACGCCGTGACCGACGGTCACGCCCTGCTTTCCCTCCACCGGTATTTGGAGGATGTTCGCCACATGGTCATTTTCGATGACCTGGTTGAGTACGGACACCACCGGGTTCGTCTCTATCTGCCCGATGCCGCATTCCAGCTGCTGAAACAGGCGGAAAGCAAGGGCATCGTGAAGATCGTCCACCACGAGGAAATCATCAACGGCCTTTACACCCCGGAGACCAACCGGCAGAAAAAGGGCCATAAGCGCAAAGCCAGATAATTCTATTTTAGGAGGTAACAACATGAACAAGATCGAAAAATTACGGGAAAGTCTCACGACGCTTTTCAGTGCCGAGGGAGAGAAATTCTGCTGCACCCCCAATGAAGTCAGACGGCTGCTGATCACCCTGGACTATGGCCGGTTGTACCATGCCCTGTGTGATGAAGCGGAAACCGTTTTTACCTATTGCTCCGCCGGTGCTACCTGTTCGGTTCACCAATACCGGGCATCCAAGCTTTTCTACGGCCCTGCCACGCTGATTTGGAGCGACGAGAAAGAACCGATTGAGGACGAGGAGGTATCCACTTCCTATTTCCATGAGCTGTGGCTACTGGACGATATGACCATTGCGGCCACCTCCTGTTTCCGCATGGTAGATGCTGCCATTGGCTATGTGACGGAATACCGGGAATATAAGGGGGAGGAATGGCCCGCGCACATTGCCCCTGTACACATCCTGGAGCTGTGGCAGCACCTGGTTGACAAGTACCACTCCGACGATGAGGGGGACGGCGACGATGCCCCCATCGTCATCTATGAGCCCTGAGTAATCCAAAAATCTCAATAGGAATGGAGCGCTGAACGCTTAGACCACGCTGGAGGATAACACTATGGCAGTATTTCGTATCGACAAAACTAAAAACTATACCGTGATGGCAAACTACCATCTGCGGGATACATCTCTGTCCCTCAAAGCCAAGGGGCTGCTTTCCCTGATGCTTTCTCTCCCAGAAGGCTGGGACTACACCACCAAAGGGCTTGCCTGCATCTGCAAGGACGGGGTGGACAGCATCTGCTCCACCGTCAAAGAGTTGGAAAACGCCGGATATGTCCAGCGTAGACGGCTCCGCAATGAGCTGGGGCATCTGACCGAGGTGGAGTACACAATCCTGGAAAAGCCGGTGCGCCCAGGTTCCACCGAGAATCCTCCCAAGGCAGGAAAAGCACCTAAACGGGAAAATCCAGTCTTGGAGAAACCAGTTTTGGGCAACCCTGTTTTGGATATTCCTGAACAGGTTTCCCCTGAACAGGCTTTCCCTGAACAGGGTTACCCTGAACAGGAAAATCCCGCCCAATTAAATATACAAGAATCAATTACAGAAAAATCAAATACGTATCTATCAAGTAAAGATTCATTCTTTCCTTCTGCGGAAGCGGTTCCTTTGACGGATGGAAAGAAGGAAAGAGAAAAGATCAGAGAGCAGATTGAGTATGAGATTATGTTGGAGCGGTATGGCCGGGAGCAAATCGATGAGCTGGTGGAGATCATGCTGGAGGTTTCCATGAACCGCAGCCCCACCATCCACATTGGCAGGGAGGCGGAGTACGCAACTGCCTATGTTCAGGATCGGTTCTCCAAAATCAATGCCATGCACATTGAGCGTGTCTGCGACGGCATCCAGGATAACCGCACTCAGGTACGAAATACCAAGGCCTATCTTCTGGCGGCGCTGTTCAACGCCGTTTCTACCCTGGACAGCTACTACACCATGCAGGCAAATTACGACTTCAGCAGCTCGTTTTGAGCTGCTTTTTTCATGCCCGGACATCGGGAGAAAGGAAAACAATGACAGATTTCAAGCTTATCCATCGGCTGGTTGTCCCGCCCTAGTAAATTTTCATTCTCTGCAAATCCACAGAAAGGAGATGATGCCCCATGCAGGAAGAAGTGGAACACAGAGTTGTTACCCTCGTCATCAACTGCACAAAGCTGACAGAGCAGGAGCTGCGGAAGGCACTGGGCAAATTCCTTGCTCAGATCAAAACCAAGCGCCAAAATAAGCAGCCCCACGGGAAAATGACCGTCAAGCAGCTTGCTGCCCAGAACCGGGGCTTGCAGAGCGTTGAGGTCACGGATCAGAATGTCGGCTCTTTCAAAAGAATCGCCCGGAAGTACGGTATTGATTTCGCTCCCTACAAGGCAAAGGGGCAGGATCGCTACCTGATTTTCTTCAAAAGTCAGGATGCCGATGCCATGACCGCCGCTTTCAAGGAGTACACGGAGCAGATCGTGAACAAGAAATCCCGCCCCTCCGTACTTGCCAAGCTGCAACAGTTTAAGGCGCTGATTCAATCCGCTGTTGTGGATCGGACAAAGAAAAAGGAGCTGGAACGGTGAAGCAGGTAAACTGGAAGAAAGTCCTTTTGCCAAATCTGCCCTATGTTTTCATAGCCCTGTTCTGCACAAAGCTGGGGCAAGCGGCGCGGCTGGCTCCCGGTTCTGATTTCTCCGGGAAGTTCCTGCACTTCATGGAGGGACTGACCGTCGCCTTTGCCACCGCTCTGCCCAGCTTCCACCCGGTAGATCTCTGCGTCGGTATTGCCATCGCCGCTGCCATACGCCTGGGTGTCTATGTAAAGGGCAAAAATGCCAAGAAGTTCCGCAAGAACATGGAATACGGCTCCGCCCGGTGGGGCACAGCAGAGGATATTAAGCCTTTTGCTGACCCGGTGTTTGAAAACAACATCATCCTCACACAGACAGAGAGTCTGACCATGAACAATCGCCCTGCCGACCCCAAGACGGCACGGAATAAGAATGTGCTGATTATCGGCGGCTCCGGTTCCGGCAAAACCCGCTTCTGGCTGAAACCCAACCTGATGCAGTGTACCTCTCAGAAGTACCCCGTCAGCTTTGTTGTCACCGATCCCAAAGGCGGTATTGTCACCGAATGTGGAAAAATGCTCCTGCATTTCGGCTACCGGGTGAAGATTCTCAATACCATCAACTTCAAAAAGTCCCTGCACTATAACCCCTTCGCTTACATCCACAGCGAAAAGGATATTTTGAAAGTGGTGACTGCCCTCATCGCCAACACCAAGGGCGAAGGCAAAGCCGGAGACGATTTCTGGGTCAAGGCAGAAACCCTGCTGTACACGGCGCTCATCGGCTACATCCACTATGAAGCCCCGGTGGAGGAGCAGAATTTCTCCACCCTCATTGAGTTCATCAATGCCATGGAGGTTCGGGAGGATGACGAGGAATTTCAGAATCCGGTAGACCTGATGTTTGCGGAGCTGGAAAAGGAAAAGCCCCAGCACTTCGCTGTCCGGCAGTATAAGAAGTACAAGCTGGCTGCGGGCAAAACAGCGAAGTCCATCCTGATTTCCTGCGGCGCACGGCTGGCTCCCTTCGACATTCAGGAGCTGCGCGACCTGACCGCCTATGACGAGCTGGAGCTGGACACCCTGGGAGATCGTAAAACAGCCCTTTTCATCATCATGTCGGATACCGACGATACCTTCAATTTCCTTATTTCCCTGTGCTACACTCAGCTATTCAATCTGCTGTGTGAAAAGGCAGATGATGTTTACGGCGGCAGGCTTCCCGTTCATGTCCGCTGCCTGATTGACGAGGCGGCAAACATCGGTCAGATTCCCCGGCTGGAAAAGCTGGTAGCAACCATCCGCTCCCGTGAGATTTCCTGCTGTCTGGTGCTGCAAGCCCAGTCCCAGCTCAAGGCAATCTATAAGGACAATGCCGACACCATCATCGGCAACATGGACACCTCCATTTTCCTGGGCGGCAAGGAGCCGACCACTTTGAAGGAACTGTCCGCCGCACTGGGGAAAGAAACAATCGATACCTTCAACACCGGAGAGAGCCGGGGGCGGGAGGTTTCCCATTCCCTCAACTATCAGAAACTGGGCAAGGAGCTTATGAGCCAGGACGAGCTGGCCGTCATGGACGGCGGCAAGTGCGTTTTGCAGCTTCGGGGCGTCCGCCCGTTTCTGTCCAACAAATACGATATCACCAAGCATCCCAACTATAAGTTTACATCCGACTTTGACAAGCGAAACGAAATGGACATAGAGCGTTTCCTGTCCCACCGCCTCCGGCTGAAACCGGAACAGCCCTGCGAGGTGTATGAAGTCAATCCGTCCGGCACAACTGCCTGATTCGGCAGAATCTATAGAAAGGTCAGAGAAGTCAACGTGAAGTGTCCCTTCAAAATCTTTATGAATTTTTGGAGGTTCACTTATATGGCATTTTTCAATTCCGCTATCAATGTTTTGCAGACCCTGGTCGTTGCTCTGGGCGCTGGTCTTGGCGTATGGGGCGCAATCAATCTGCTGGAAGGTTACGGCAATGACAACCCCGGTGCAAAGTCCCAGGGCATGAAGCAGCTCATGGCTGGCGGCGGTGTGGCGCTGATCGGCATCACCCTGGTGCCGCTGC
>JBJDYM010000409.1:0-2704 GCA_051867315.1 Faecousia sp. | reverse complement strand
ACTTCCTTCTCAAAGACCTCCAGCGTGGCTTCGGACATTTTTCTGCGTTTTTCATCATCCTGGAGCAAATCCAGCATATATGCCCTGAAATCGCGTTCGTCCTTTGCCAGATATCCTGTCACGCCCGGCTTCATGTAGTAAATCTCGGGTGCGTGGACTCCCTCCAGCAGCACAATGGGAAGTCCCCAGAACATTGCTTCGTTCACCGCGAGACCGATATTCCCCGGCGTGCTGAATACGTCGCCCATTTTATAGATTGCGTTGACCTCAGAACCATATTTTTCGCCCAGGTAGTACAGGTTGGCATGGGCATCGACAACCTGCTTCTGGGCTTCCGTAAAGCCGGGTCCTACCATAACGACAGCGACATTTTCAACATCGGCAAAGCATTCCATCAGAAGATCTACCCGCTTATAGGGCAGCATTCTGGAAATATACAGAATTACCTTATCTTCCCGAATGCCGTATTTTGCCTTTGTCTCCTCTTTGGAAGGTACGGCATCCTTATCGATATCCTTGAAATTCAATGTATTGTATGCCACAAACAGCTTCTTCTGGCTTTTTTCAGAAAAAAACTTCCGCATCTGCGGGGAATACGTAATCAGCGCGTCACATCTGTCATGGACAAAATGGAACATCGCATTTTTCAGCCTGTTGTTTGGCGTTTTTATATTAATGCCGTGGTTCCAGTAGATTACCGGAATACGGTGCAGCCTGCAATAGGCAATCACCGGCAGCATGACCCGGTCCTTCAGGTGCAGGAACAGGATTACATAGTTCGGCTGGATCTCCCTGATTTTGTCCAGATACCCTTTGACAGAAAACGGCAGTTCGTGCTTGACAAACCGCAGATCGTAATTGACATTCTGAAACACATTGCCCAATACATGAAATTCCAGACCATCCTCTCGGAACCGGTCGAAGAAGTAATTGTACACCTTTTCCCGGTAGTGGAGGACATCATTTGAAACAAGCAGTACTCTGTCCATAATATCCTCCGATCAGCCGAACTGTCCGGTAAAGAGCTTCTCATATCCTTCCAGCAGCGCCTTGCTGGTGTGATCCCAGCTCAGTTCGTTCACAACCCGGTTTCTGCCGTACTCGCCCATGATTCTGCGTCTGTCCGGGTCCTTCAGCAGCTCCATAATCTTCTGCGCCAGGTCCACGGCATCGTTGTTCTTCGCGTACAGGGACGCATCCTGAGCGGAGTAGCGTCCCTCTGTCAGATCAAACTGGACAATCGGTTTGGCGAGCGCCATGTACTCCAGAATCTTGTTCATGGTGCTCTTGTCGTTCATGCTGTTGAACTTGTCGCTGTTTACGCAGACATCCGCCGTGTTCAGATACTCCAGCATCTGCTGATCCGGAGCGCGGCCGGTGAATTCCACACAGTCGTCCAGCCCCATCCTGTGTGCCTGCTGCCGCAGCGCTTCCAAATGGGGACCGCCGCCGACGATACCCCAGAAGACATTGTTTTCATGGTCTTTGATGTATTTGGCTGCCTCAAGAAGGTATTCCACACCCTCCTGCTGACCGATTACGCCCAGATAGCCCACCATATACCGGTAGCCGCGCTTGATGCTTTCCACCGGCGGCAGGATACGCATGCGCTCCAGCTTAGGACCGCTGCGAAGGACAATCACCTTATCCGGGTCCATTTTGCCCCGTTCAATGGCGATCCTCCGGTAGCTTTCGTTGGTAACAAACGCAAAGTCACAATGCCTGTAGGTCTGACGTTCCAGCCAGATCTGGCTGGAATACAGCGGACCGCTGGCGTGACCGAATTTTGCCTCAAACAGCTCCGGGCAGATGTCGTGGTGGTCAAACACATACTTCACGCCGTACTTTCGGAATTTCCCTGCAACCAGAAAAATATTGTCAGGCGGATTGCAGCCGTGAATCACATCGAAGCCAATCTCCTTATAAATCTTCTTTGCCAGACGAATTTCCTCTTTCAATGCCGCGGTGTACTCTCTCAGATAGCCAAGGGCGCCGTTACCCTCCGTGGGAAGGTCATGACGGAAAATGTGTACGCCGTCCAGAAACTCCTCCGCTTCCGCATATCCCTTGCCCTTGGGGCAAATGACCGAAACCGTGTAGCCGTTGGCGGCCAGGGTTGTCGCCTCCTGCCAGACGCGGGTATCAAACGGTACAGGAAGATTTTCTACGATGATCAATACTTTTCTCTGGTCTACGGTCATATTCAATGCTCCTCTCATGTGTTTTTCCCAATGGGCGGTGGGTACTTCCTGACCCCACCCGGCGTGAGCCTGCGGGACGCCCATTCCGCCAGTTTGCCCTGTTTGTTATTTGTCAGCATGTTGGGCTGATTATACTATTTCTTCTGGTAATAGTCAATGATATCCGGCGATATTTGCTGCCTTCTGCGTTTTTCTGGAAGAGAAACAAGCATTGACTATTCCACTGTTTTGCTGTACTATTAATAATGGTATGTACCCTTACCTGGTGGCAGATTTGCTGTGGAAATTGGTGGTGTCCTGTCCTCCCGAGTCTGTTGCTGCATATTCGGTGGGGTCATTTCTTTTATTCCCGACGCACTGGCGGACAGCAAGCGGAAATCCTGAAAGGCTGGAAAGAAGTATGTACGACGCGTTAATCAGTATTATTGTCCCGATTTACAACGTCGCGCCCTATCTGGACCGCTGCGTCAGCAGTCTGGTGAACCAGACCTACCGGAATCTGG
>JBJDYM010000408.1:0-9166 GCA_051867315.1 Faecousia sp. | reverse complement strand
TTGCCCGGGCCGTAGAGCATGTTCAGCCCCTTGGTCACCACCTGGTCGCCGTAGCCGATCACGTCCATGATGGGGGCGGAGCCGCCCTTCTGCACGCAGCCGCAGGATTTATCCTCCAAGGTGGTGATGCCGCCGGCCTTGTTGCCGGGGCTGGGATTCTCGTAGACCACCTCGTTGTGCCGGATAAAATAGTCCTTAAAGCCATTGATCATGTTCACGGCCTTGTGGAACACCGCTTCGCTGATGCACCGGTCCATGAGGAAGCCCTCCGCGCCGAACATCTCCGGTACCTCGGTGAGCACGGTGGAGCCGCCCTGGGCCACCAGCAGATCGGAAAACCTTCCCACGGTGGGGTTGGCGGTGATGCCGGAAAGACCGTCGGAGCCGCCGCATTTCATGCCCACCACCAGCTCCGAGGCGGGGATGGGCTCCCGGTGGAATTGCCCGGCGTAGGCGGCCAGCTGGGTCAGAATTTCCCGGCCCGCCTCCAGCTCGTCATCCACCTGCTGGCAGGTGAGAAATTTTACCCGGTCCTCATCATAGGGGCCCAGTTCGGCGAGGAACTGTTCATGGGTCAGATTTTCGCAGCCCAGGCTCAGCACCAGCACGGCTCCCGCGTTGGGATGCCGGGCCAGGGCAGCCAGGAGCTTCCGGGTCTGGGCGTGGTCGGCTCCGGTCTGGGAGCAGCCGAAGGGATGGGGGAAGGTGTAGAGCCCGTCGATGGTGCCGGACACCAGATCCTGATTTTCCCGCACCAGGGCCTTGGCCACGTCGTTGACGCAGCCCACGGTGGGGATAATCCAAATCTCGTTGCGAATGCCCACCTGCCCGTTTTTCCGGCGGAAGCCCCGGAAGGTGCCGGGCGTCTGGGGAGCGGGAGGATTGAGCTTGGGATGGTAGCTGTATTCCAGCTGGCCGGAGAGGTTGGTTTTCATGTTGTGGGTATGTACCCATTCTCCGGCGGCGATGGGCCCGGTGGCGTGGCCGATGGAGAAGCCGTATTTGATGATCTGGTTATTTTCCGTCAGATCGGTCAGCGCCATCTTGTGCCCCTGGGGAATGTCCATTTTGGCGGTGACTCCTTCGAACACGGTGCCTGCGGGGATGGGCTTCAGGGCCACGGCCACATTGTCGCCGGGGTGGATGTGGATCAAAGCATTCATGGTCTCTTCTCCTTACAGGCAGGAGGCGAAGGCGGCCAGCGCCCCCTGGGTGCGGATTTTTTCAAGATTTTCTGCGGTTGCGGCCTCGAAGCCGGGCACCTGGGTCAGATCCCGGCCCCACATCTGCTCGTTGGTCATGACGGCGTGGACCAATGCGGGGATGGAGTCGCTGCGGTGGTCATGGTAGAATTCCAGCACCCAGCGGTCATCGGAGCAGGCGTAGGTGTTGCCTGCGGGGCGGCGGCAGATCAGGGCCTTATCGGTCAGCTCCTGGATGTCATTGGTATAGAACGCGATGTAGGCGGCAAAGCTCATGGTGATGCAGGGGGGGAGTGTGCCGTTTTTCTCCACGGAGTCTAAGAAGGTGGGCATGATCCGGGCCCGCCATTTGGAGGTGGAGTTCAGGGAGATGCTCATGAGCTCGTGATCAACAAAGGGATTGTCGAACCGGTCCTGAACCGCGGAGGCGAACTCCTCCAGATCCTTTTTGTCCAGGGGCAGGGTGGGGATGACTTCCTCATAGAGCATCTTGTTCATAAAGCCCCGGATGGCATCGTCATGCATGGAGTCCCGGACGATGTCATAACCGGCCAGATATGCCCCCAGCACAAAGCCGGTGTGGGCGCCGTTGAGGATGCGCACCTTCCGCTTTTTGTAGGGCACCACGTCGGGCACCACGGGGCAGTTCAGTCCGGCGGCCTTGAAGGGCAGCTTGTCCTCCAGCCAGGCGGGGCCTTCGATGTTCCATACGCCGAACACCTCGCCCACGTCGATCACGTCATCAATGTAGCCGTTCTCCGCTGCCAGCCGGTCCAGCTCCGCCCGGTCCTTGATGCCGCCGGGAACGATCCGGTCCACCAGGGTGGAGCAGAAGGTGCACTTCTCATTGACGTAGCTCCGGAAGCCCTCGTCCAGGCCCCACTGGTCGATGTGCTGGTTGATGCAGCGCTGCAATTCCTTTCCGTTGTTGTCAATCAGCTCGCAGGGCAGGATGATCAGACCCTCCTTGCCCGCCTGATAGCGGCGGTAGAGCACCTGGGTCAGCTTGCCGGGGAAGCTGGTGCAGGGGGTATCCTCCAGGCGGCAGGCGGGATCAAAGACAATGCCGGCCTCGGTGGTGTTGGAAACCACATACTCCAAATCGTCGGACTGCGCCAGAGCCATCAGTGCTTCAAAATCCGCCTGGGAATCGGTGGGATTCAGGCAGCGGGAAACGGAAGAGATCACCCGCTTGCGGTCGATTTTCTCACCGGCCACATTGCCCCGCAGATACAGGGTGTAGAGTCCCTGCTGCTCGTTCAGCAGTTCAATCTGGGTTTTCCGGCCATGGCTGCCCCGGGGTTTGACCAGGACGCATTTGCCGTTCCAGCCCGCCTTTTCGTTGGCCACGTCAAACCAGTAGTTGGTAAAGGCCCGGAGGAAATTGCCCTCACCGAATTGCAGCACCTTTTCGGGGGCGTTTTCCAGGATGTATCCGTCATAGCCGGATGCTTTCAGAACTGCGTAGTTTAGCTTTTCCATAGTAGTCCTCCATTGTGTGGTTTTCTGTGTACTACATTATAAACGCAATCGGGCCAAAAGGCAATCGGGTCCATTGCGGTAATACCGTTTTTATTGGATGTTCAGCCTGCCGGTTTTGCGCCAGTAGAAATACAGGCTGTACTGCACCGCCACCATGCAGGCCCAGCCGGTGAAGCAGGCCCAGGCCTCGCCGTTGATGCCGAACCGCGGCACCCAGAAAAAGACGCAGACGGTGCGCACGGTGGTCTGCAGCACGGTGCCGAAGAGCACCATTTTCATCATCCCCAGGCCCCGGAAATGGCCCTGGATGGCGTTGGTGATGCCGGGCATCAGGAAGAAGAAGGCCTTCAGGCCGATGTAGCTGACCCCTGCAGCCACGATTTCCTCCGCCCCGTCAGGCAGAAGCAGGGCGATGGCAGGACGCTTGATCAGCTGGGTGATGAGAAAAATCAGGGGAAAGTACAGAAATGCCAGCAGCAGCCCCTGGGTGAAGCTGTCGAACATCCGCTTCTGCTGACCTGCCCCCCGGTTCTGGGCGGTGCAGGTCATGATCCCGTTGCCGATGCTCTGGGTGGGAATCCGGGCGAAATCCTCAAGCTTGCACCCGGCGTTGAAGGCGTCGATGGCCGCCACGCCCTGGGTGTTGATGACTCCCTGGATGCACACCTTGCCAATGGGCTGGGCGGCCTGCTGCAGGGCAGAAAGGAAGCCGATTTGGAGGGTTTCTCCCAGCAGCGCCCGGTTGATGCGAAGCTGCTGCCGGCTGACCCGGAGCTGGGGGACGTGCTTTCTTATGTGGTTCAGGCACCCCAGGGCGGACACGGCCTGGGAGATTACCGTGGCAATGGCGGCCCCCGCCACTCCCAGGGGGATCAGAGCCACCAGCAGCACATCCAGGGCAATGTTCAGCGCACAGCTGACCCCCAGAAAATACACCGGTGTCTTCGAGTCCCCCAGCCCCCGCAATGAGGAGGCCAGCACATTGTATTGGAAGGTGAACAGAAATCCCACAAGGTAAATGCGAAGATAGATTTTTGCCTGGGCCATGGCGGCATCCGGCGTCCGAATCCAGCGGAGCATGTTCCCTGCCAGAGCCAGCCCCAGGACGAACACCGCCAGGGAGAACCAGAAGCCGAAAATGAGGGTCGTGGCGAATTCCTGCCGGACAGCCTCATCCTCCCGGGCCCCTTTGAATTTGCTGATCATCACCGAGGCTCCCAGGCTGATGCCGGAGGCGCCCAGCACCAGGATGGTGAAGATGGGGTCGGAGGTGCTCACCGCTGCCAGGGCGTTTTCTCCCAGGAATTTGCCGATGATGATGGAGTCAACCGCATTGTAGGTCAGCTGGAGAATGTTGCCCAAGATCATGGGAATGGCGTAGCGGATCAGGTGGGAAAGGATGCTCCCTTTGGTCATGTCCTGCATGGGAAATAGCTTCTTTCTGTGATTGGTACTGGGTGCCGATGACCGCCCAGCCACTGCGGAGAGAACGATATCCTCCCTTTGTGGGTGCTCTGAAAATTAAACCTGGTGGTACACCCGCTCAATCAGCTCCCGGGCGGCCACGGCGTTGTCGTTGGTGGTATTTTCCAGCGTGGCCTGGATGAAGGGCTTTCTGGCCTTGACAAACCGGAGAATGTTTTCATAGTTCATCTCTCCGGTTCCCGCCGCCACGCTGATGAGCTTTCCCTCCCGGCGGACAAAATCCTTCAGGTGCACCACGGCGATGTGGTCGCAGAGCTTTTGGAAGGCATCCTGAAAGATGGCCTCCCGGTCGTCCGCATTCTCCATGCACAGCAGGTTCACCGGGTCCAGAATGATCCGCAGATTGGGGCTTTGAATGGCTTTCAGCACTTCCACCGCCCGGTCGGCATTGTAGACAATGTGGTTCCATACCGGCTCAATGGCCATGCTCACCCCCCAGTGCTCGGCACAGGCCACCACCTCCGAAAGATTTCGGATGAAGGTATCCAGCGCCTCCCGGCTGTGGGTGTTGGCGTCCAGCTTGTACTGGGCATTGGGCGCGCCGGTCTCGGTGCCCACCACGCTGCACCCGGCGAGAGCGGCAACCCGAAGGTGGCCAAAGTAGCGGCTCTTGATTTTTTCCAGCTCCTGCGGGTCCGGATGGGCCAGATTCAGATAGCACCCCAGCACCGCAATGTCCAAGCCGTTCTCCCGAAACACCCGCCCCGTATACGAGGCCAGCCCCTCGTTCAGGGCGGCAGCGTCGAAGCTGACACCGCCGATCACCTTCTGATAGGCCAGATGGACACAGGAGAAGCCCTCTTCTCTTGCCTTTGCCGCCCTGGCCTCCATGGTTTTTTCCTCCGGGGCGCAGCCTGTATTCACGTCGTGGAGCCGAATTCCCAATTGTATCATGTTTTTCCGACCTTTCCGGCGGGAAACCGCCTGTTTGTAGGTTTACACCGCACCCAACCGCAGGGGAGGCGATCAGCCTTTCCGGTTGATCCAATCCACCCTGCCCTCCGGGGCGGGGGATTCATAGAACCGTGCGGTTTTGTCCCGGTGGGTGTCGTTCCATTTGTCGAAGCCTGCCGGGGCGATGTGTTTGCCCAGAGTGCAGTTTTCAAAACGCACCAGACCGTAGTCCCGCCAGGGCCGGGCTAAGTAGATGCTGCCGGGGGTGACGGCATCCTCGCAGGTCAGGCGGCAGTTCCGGAACAGAAAGCCCTCGGTCTGCCAGGAGCTGTGGGCGGGGGCCGCGATGTAGCCAATGTCCCGGGCATCCGCCAGGGAGCGGATTTCGCAAGCTTCGAACAAGGCATTGCCGCAGCCGAAGATGAAATCCACCGTGCCCTCAATCAGGCAGTTCCGGAAGGTTTGACGCAGCAGCCGGTCCTGCCGCAGCTCGTCGGCGAGAAAGCCGTCGTAACGGGTAATCAGATCCGGGGGCAGGGGCCCGAGAAACAGGGTATCTTGGGTGGAGGTCAGGCGGCAGTTTTCCATGCAGAAATCGTCCCCATACACCGTCAGCGCTACCTCCTGCCCCTTTTTCTCCGGGAAGCGGGCATCGTTGACAATGGCGAGATTCTCCAGCCTCACCCCGTCGGCGCACACCGCCAGGGTGTAGGTGCGGAAGGTGACGTACTCCCGGCCCTGCTCGTCCAGTTTTTGTGCATAATCATCAAATACTAGCCGGGTGTTTTCAGCACCCTGCCCAATAATGGTCAGCCCCGGCGTTCGAATCACGATTTTCTGCCGGTAGATTCCGGGCGCCAGATGGACAAAAGCGTCTTTTGGGGCGGAATCCAGGGCCGTCTGCAAATCGTCCTGGGGGGTAAGGAAGCGCTCATTTTTCATAAGAATCGACCTCGGGGCGCAAAAATCTTGTGCGGATTGCTCAGGGAACATTATATCACATAATCAAAATAAATAAATCCTTTCTTTCTGAAATGACTTTTTTGTGCATAAAGCAAATTGTTTTTGATATGTACTTTGCGGCACGATGTCCCTAGAATATTTGTAAGTAGACAGAAAGGACAGAGCTATGAAGCGCCAATTGACCCTGGCAGAATACCGCAATGTGGATCTGACGCTTTTTGCGGTGATTCTGGCGGTTTGTGAATATGTGATCACCCTGGCGGCCGTCCGGTGGTTTCCGGAGCAGCTGTATACCGTCTCCCTCACCGCCGCACTGTGTGCCATTGTGCTGATGCGCTGGGGTGGCTGGGCCGGGCTTCACGCCGTGCTGGGCGGGGCCGCGTTTTGGGTGGCCTCCGGCGGTACGGTGCGGCAGCTCGTGATCTACGCCCTGGGCAATCTGGCCTGCCTGCTGGTGCTGCCGCTGCTGCGGGGAAACGGAAAGGAAAAAATCCGCTCCGACAAGCTCTTTACTGCCCTGTTTGCCCTGGCGGTGACGCTCACCATGCAGCTGGGCCGGGCCGTGGTTGCCCTGCTGCTGGGGACGAGCTTGGGAACCTGCGCGGGATTTTTCACCACGGATGCCCTCAGCGGCGTGTTTGCCATGGTGGTCGTCTCCCTGGCGGGGCGGCTGGACGGCGTGTTTGAAGATCAAAAAAGATACCTGCATCGTTTGCAGGAGCAGCAGAAGAAGGAAAAGGGAGGATTTTGATGAAAGCAAAGGCTGCGGACTTCCTCGTATATGATGAAGTCAATCAAATTTACCGGGAGAACCCCGAGCAGGCCGTGCGGGACGATGTGGAGAAGCACTACTGGCTCCACGTGTGCCGGGCGGTGGTCAAGGATTGGCGGCTGTATCTGATGCTGATTCCAATGCTGCTGGTGTTCCTGTTCTGGCGGTATTTCCCCATGTATGAGCTGCTGGGCTGCTTCAAGGTGTCCGACGAGGTCAAGCCTGTGGCGGATCAGCTGTTCGCCGGCTTCTCCAATTTCAAGGTGCTGTTGGTGGGAGAGGGCTCCAAAACCACCGAGTTCTGGCGGGCCCTGCGCAATACCTTCCTGCTCAGCTTCTACGGGCTCTGCTTCGGCTTCCCCATGCCCATCATTCTGGCGCTGTTCTTCAATGAGATCAAGTCCAACATCGCCCGGTCCGTATACCAGGTGATGACCTACCTGCCCAAGTTCATGTCCACGGTGGTGATGACCTCCCTTGTGACCATGCTGGTCAAGCAGGGATCGCTGACTTCCAATATGGGCATCGTGTCCCAGCTGCTTTGCAATCTGGGACTGATCTCCCAGGAGGTGGCCCAAGGGGGCCTTCTGAACCAGCCGGGCTTCTTCCGCTCCATCTACCAGATCTCCGGTATCTGGGAGGCAGCGGGCTATGACTCCATCGTGTTCTTCGCCGCCATCATCGCCATCTCTCCCACCAGCTACGAGGCCGCCCAGATCGACGGCGCGGGCAAGATGGCCCAGATGAAATATGTGGTGCTGCCCAGCATCCTTTCCACCATCGTGATCATGCTCATCACGAGAATCGGCTCCCTGCTGAACATCGGCTACGAAAAGGTGCTGCTGCTGTACAATACCAACACCTATGTCACCGCCGACGTGGTTTCCACCTTCGCGCAGCGCTACGGCATGGCCGGCGCGGCCAAGGGCATCGCCTCCGCGGCGGAGATGATGAACAATGTGATTGGTATGCTGCTGGTGATCGGCGCCAATACCATTGCCCGGAAGGCATCCGACGTGTCGCTGTACTAAGGAGGCTGCCATGAAAAGAAAGCTGGAAATTTCCGAACGGATTTTCAAAATCATCAGCTACACCCTGCTGACGATTTTCGCCCTGTGCTGCCTGTATCCGTTCGTGTATGCCATCTCCGCCGCCATCAGCGGCCGGGACGCGGTGGAATACAGCCGGGTGGTGCTCTTCCCCAAGGACATCCAGTTTGATGCCTTCAAGCGGATGTTCAATAACAACATGTTCTGGAACGCCTATTCCAACACCCTGTTCCTGACGCTGTACGGCACCATCTGGTCGCTGTTTGTGGCCATCCTGGGCGGCTATGCGCTGTCCAAGAAGCGGCTGCTGTTCCGCCGGGGGTTCAATTTCTTCCTGGTGTTCACCATGTGGTTCTCCGCAGGTCTGGTACCCCAGTATCTGAACTATCTGGATACCAAGGATATTTTCAATTCCATCGGCATCACGGATGATAAATGGCTGGTGGTCATCGCCATGGGCATGGCGGCCATGAACATCATCCTGCTTCGCAACGCCTTTGAGGGGGTGCCCTCGGAAATTGAGGAGGCTGCCATTGTGGATGGAGCGTCGGAGTTCCAGGTGCTGCGGCAGGTGTACATCCCCATGAGCAAATCCACCATCGCCACCGTGGCGCTGTTCTTCGCCATCTCCCGCTGGAACGGCTATTTCTGGGCCCGGCAGATGATCTCCAACTCCAACGAGCATCCTCTGCAGGTGTTCATCCGTTTGCAGCTGGAGCAGTATACCGACCCGGAGTTTATGGCGGGCTGGAACGAGGTCTTCGCTTCCGATTCCATGATTTACGCCCTGATCGTCTGTTCCATTGTGCCTATTTTGGTGATCTATCCCTTTATCCAGAAGTATTTCGCCAAGGGCGTGAACGTGGGCGGCGTGAAGGAATAAGTGTTTTACAGAATTTTTCTGTTTAACAATATCTTTATCTGTATTTTAAAGAGGAGGAAAACATGAAAAACGTGAAATCTCTGCTTGCTCTGCTGCTGGCCGTCGCCATGGTTGCGTCGTTGTTTGTGGGCGTCGCTTCCGCAGAGTCCGGCCTGCCCTATGCAGAAGGAACCGTCCTGCGCATGGCCACCGGCTACAACAGCGCAAAGACCGGCCTGTTCTTCGATGCTGAAGTCGCCGGCGAGGGTATCACCCTGGCTGACGGCGTAACCTACCACAGCGGCGACCTGAAGCCCACCTGGGTGGAGGTCCAGAATGTTCTGGGCATCACCTTCGAGGACAAGTACCAGGGCAACAGCGCTGCCAAGGAATTTGAGTACTGGAAAGACCGCCTGACCGAGGTGGACATGGTCTCCGGTACCGCCACCACCCTGAC
>JBJDYM010000407.1:0-2722 GCA_051867315.1 Faecousia sp. | reverse complement strand
GGGCCATCTGGGCGGAGCAGGCCTGGGGCAGCTATTGGAGCTGGGACCCCAAGGAAACCTGGGCGCTGATCACCTGGTTCATCTACGCCATCTATCTGCACCTGCGGATTACCCGGGGCTGGAAAGGCAAGAGCGCCGCCATCTTCGCGGTCATCGGCTTTGCCTGCGTGGTGTTTACCTACATCGGCGTGAATACCCTGCTGCCCGGCATCCACAGCTACGCATAATTCAATCCCCCGGCCGGGGGGATAACATGGTGTGCTTATCGGTTCCACTCAGCACACCGATAAATGGTTGTTTGGCGGGATGTTTGTAGGGCGTGGTCATGACCCCGCCCTACGAATTATTATATCGTCAAACACCAATTAAACGCACAAACGCCCGGACTTCGCGTCCGGGCGTTCTTGCGGGTATTTCAGGTAACGGTTTTCAGCAGGTTATCTCTGAATTCTGCCGGAGCCGTCGCCGCCGGCCAGTTTTTCTACCTCGGGAACCGTGACCATGTTGTAGTCGCCCTCGATGGAGTGCTTCAGAGCGGAGGCTGCCACAGCGAATTCCACGGCTGCCTGGGTGTCCTTGCCGTTCATCAGGGAGTAAATCAGGCCGCCGCCGAAGCTGTCGCCGCCGCCGACCCGGTCGATGATGTGCAGGTCGTACTTCTTGGAGAAGCAGTACTCGTCCTTGGCAACATTGTACAGCATGGCGCTCCAGCCGTTGTCGAAGGCGCTGTGGCTCTCCCGCAGGGTGATGGCCACCATCTCGAAATGAAACTTGTCCGCCAGCTGCTTGGCAACGCTCTTGTAGCCCTCATGGTTCAGGCTGCCGCCGTAGATGTCGGTGGCCTCGGCCTCAATGCCGAATACGTCCTTGGCGTCCTCCTCGTTGGAGATGCACACGTCCACATACTGGCACAGGTCGGTCATGGCCTCCCGGGCCTGGGCACGGGTCCACAGCTTGCCGCGATAGTTCAGGTCGCAGGAGATCTTGCAGCCGTGGGCCTTGGCGGCCTTGCAAGCCTGCTTGCAGATTTCCACCACATTGGGTCCCAGAGCCGGGGTGATGCCGGTGAAGTGGAACCACTCGGCGCCCTCGAAAATGCTGTCCCAGTCAAAGTCGCTGGGCTGGGCCTGCTGAATGGCGGAGTGGGCCCGGTCGTAGATGCACACGGAGCCCCGCTGGGAGGCGCCCTTTTCATTGAAGTAGATGCCAACCCGGTCGCCGCCCCGGACGATCTTGCTGGTGTCCACGCCGTAGCGCCGGAGGCTGTTCACCGCCGCCTGGCCGATGGCATGGGTGGGCAGCTTGGTGACATAGGCCACGTCCATGCCATAGTTGGCCAGGGACACGGCCACATTGGCCTCGCCGCCGCCGAAGGTGAATTCCACATGGTCACACTGGACGAAGCGCTCGTAGTTGTAGGGCTGAAGCCGCAGCATCAGCTCGCCGAAGGTGATTACTTTTGCCATTTGATTGATCCTCCAAATATTAATTTCATATGATTGCCGCGCCACTGCGGGGGAGGCTCTTAGCCTCCCGCCAGGTTACGGCTTTTGCGTGTTCTGGTTACCACTGCCATCCCCTTTCCTCACCGAGAAGGGGCTCATCCGCCTGTCAGCTTGTGCGGATTCGCCGGGGGGCATCCTGTACCGGTGGTCGGTACTGCGCGGGTTGGCCGGTTTTATTTTGCTCTTGCTTCCTTGACGATTTCCACGGACTTTTGGCACAGCTCGGTGATTTCGTCCCAGGCGCCGGCCTGGATCAGCTTGTCGGGGCACATGTAGCTGCCGCCGCAGGCCGCGATGACGGGAGAAGCGGCGTACTCGGCCAGATTTTTCAGGCTGATGCCGCCGGTGGGCATGACTTTAAACATGGGGAAGGGGGCTGCCATGGCCTTGATCTTGGCCAGGCCGCCGGACTGTTCGGCGGGGAAGAATTTCAGCACCTCCAGGCCCAGCTTATAGGCGGCGTGATAGTCGGTGGGGGTGGTGCAGCCGGGGAAGCAGGTGATGCCCTTTTCCTGGCAGTATTTCACGATTTCAATGTCCAGGCCGGGGGTGACCACGAATTTGCCGCCGGCGGCGATGGTCTTATCCACCATCTCGGTGGTCAGCACGGTGCCAGCGCCCACCAGCATATCCGGGTGGCGCTCCAGCATGATTTTCATGGCCTCGTCGGCTCCGGCAGCCCGGAAGGTGATTTCGGCAACCGGCACGCCGCCGGCGCACAGGGCATCGGACAGGGGACCGGCGTCCCGGGTGGGATTGGTCAGCTTGATCACCGGCACTACGCCGATGGCGCTGACCTTTTGCTGCAGTTCGTTCATTGGTTTATCCTCCTAAATTAGTTATCAAAACGGGTTATAGAACAACGCCGTCCTTGAAAATGGAAATCTCCCGGAAGCCCTTTTCCTCGGCCTTGGTCTGCTTGCCGGAGGCTACCTCCAGCACCAGAGCCATCAGGTCCCGGGCGGCTTCGTCCAACGTGCGCGCTCCGTCGGCCACCACGCCGGCATTGAAGTCGATCCAGTTGGATTTCTTCTGGGCCAGGGGGGTGTTGGTGGCCAGCTTCATGGTGGGAGCGGGCGCGCCGAAGGGGGTGCCCCGGCCGGTGGTGAAGAGGATCAGGTGGGCCCCCGCGGCGGTGAGGGCTGTGGAGGACACCAGATCGTTGCCCGGGCCGTAGAGCATGTTCAGCCCCTTGGTCACCACCTGGTCGCCGTAGC
>JBJDYM010000406.1:0-2726 GCA_051867315.1 Faecousia sp. | reverse complement strand
GACTTTGCCCAGGAAATCGACTGCGACATCGTGGTCTGCGGCGCCGGTGCTGCCGGTGTTGTGGCTGCCGTGAAGGCCGTGGAAGAGGGCAAGAAGGTGGTCGTGCTCCAGAAAGAGCCCATTGCCGATTCCCAGGGCAACTGTGCCTCCGCCATTGTCAAGGGCGGCTCCACCCCCGCCGGTATCCAGAGCTGGAAGAATATGTGCATCGCCACCAACGCCTGGAGAAGCGACCCCCGTCTGATTGACGCTTACATCGACAATTCCGAGGAGGCTCTGCGCTTCCTGTGCGAGAAGGGCGGCGTCACTGAGCAGACCGAGTGGAAGAACGAGAAGACCGGCGTCAGCAAGTACCAGGATTCCTCCACGGTTTTCACCGGCGTCCGCACCGACGGCACCCAGAGCTGGGATTTCGGCGACGAGAAGGTGGAAATCTTTGCCCCCTGGTTCGGACCCAAGCCCAACAACTTTGGCACCCTGGTTTCCGGCATTCTGGACGACGCCGTGGAGCAGTACGGTGATCAGATCGACGTCCACTATTCCACCCCCGTTGTCCAGCTGATTCAGAAGGACGGTGCCGTGGTTGGCTGCATCGGCAAGGATGCCTCCGGCGCCTTCATCAAGGTCAACGCCAAGGCCGTGATTTTGGCCACCGGCGCCTACGAGAACAACCCCACCATGGTTCGCCGCTTCTGCCCCGATACCGAGGCATTCGACAAGAAGGTTTACCACCGTACCGGCGACGGCAACATTCTGGCCATCCTGGCCGGCGGCGTGATGGAGCCTGTGGCCCACTCCACCGTTATGCACGACTTCGACGCAGGCCTCATGTGGGACGAGCCCTATCTGTTCCTGAATATGGAAGGCAAGCGGTTCGTCAATGAGACCGTGGAAATGGCCTACATCTCCAAGCAGCTGCGTTGGCAGCCCGCTTTCAAGGGCGAGAACATGGATCATGAGCACGCCGAGACCGGCTCCAAGGGCTGGTACTGCCAGATCTATGACAACGACTACATGAATTACGGCATTGCTCCCGTTCCTGACGTCGTCATGGAGCGGTATCTGAAGGAAGGCGATCCCGAGAAGCATGTGGGTGTCTTCACCCATCTGATCGACACCTTCCGCTGCGACACCCTGGAAGAGCTGGTTGAGAAGCTGGGTCTGCCCAAGGAAGCTGCCCTGGAGAGCATTCAGCACTACAACGAGCTGTGCGACGAGGGCTACGACCCCGACTTCGGCAAGCCCGCCAAGCACCTGAACAAGATTCAGACTGCTCCTTTCTGGGGCATTCGCCGCCATATCCGCTGTTCCTCCATCACCGCCGGTGTTCTGACCGATGCCAACTCCATGGTTGTCCGTGAGGATGGCACCCCTGTGCAGGGCCTGTACGCCGTCGGCAATCTGGGCGGCCAGTTCTTCGGCGGCTGCGACTACCCCTTCTTCTCCCCCGGCCTGTCCCTGGGCCACGCCGTGACCTTCGGCTACATCGCCGCAAAGCACGCTGCCACCCTGTAATATCCGTATCATCCGGGGTGCCTTCGGTTTCGACTGGGGCACCCCCTTTTCAACCCGAAAGGAGCAGTTTCCATGAAAATCAGTGTTCAGGAGCTTTTGATTGTCCTGCTCATCGTCCTTCTCATCTTCGGCCCCACCCAGCTGCCCAGGCTGGCGAAAACCATCGGCGAAAGCCTGAAGGGCTTCAAGAAGGGCATGGAAGAAGAGCCCAAGACCACGGAGGACAAAGCCGCAGAGCATGAAAAAGAAAACTGAAGCCTCCGACGGCAGCATGACCCTGAGCGGCCATCTGCGGGAGCTGAGAAACCGAATCCTCGTGGTGCTGGCGGTGTTCATCGCGGGCGTGGTGGTGTGCTTTTCCTCCGCCTCCCCCATTGTGGAGCTGCTCACCGGCCTGGGAGAGCAATTCGGCTACCAATTCGTCTACATCCGCCCCCAGGAGCTGCTGATGGTGTATTTCACCATTTCCCTGCTGGGCGCCCTGGTGCTGGCGCTGCCCGTGATCGCCTACGAGATTTTCGCCTTCTGCAGCCCCGGCCTGAAACAGATTGAAAAAAGCATGATGCTGCTGGGCATGATTTTCGGCTCGGTGTTCTTCGTGGTGGGCGTGCTGTTCGCCTATTTTGTCACCGTTCCCTTTATGCTGCGGTTCCTGATCGCCTTCAGCACCGACGTGGCAGTGACGGCCTCCATCAGCATTGAGGAATACATGTCCTTCCTGCTGACGGTGTTCACCATTTTCGGCGTGATCTTCGAGCTGCCGGTGCTCAGCGTGATCCTCACCGCCCTGGGAGTCGTAAAGCCCAATTGGCTGGTAAAGGCCCGGCGGGCCATGATTGTTGTCATTTTCTTTCTGGCCGCCATCATTACACCTCCGGACATTGTCTCCCAGATCATGGTGGCCATTCCCATCATCGCCCTGTACGAGTTCAGCATCCTTCTGAGCAAGCTGGTATACCGGGTCAAGAAAAAGAAAACCGAAGAATGATTTTTGCCCAACCGGTTTTCATCAGCAGGTCGGCAAATTGTTATTTGTGGGGTTCTCGCCCTCCCCTCTGTGGCCGAGAAAAGCGAGGTCGGGTGGAGTGTCGTCGCATAAGTGGCACAATGTTCCGATTTCTGGGGCTCTGTTCCTCCGAACCGGCGACACTCCTCAGCCTCGCTTTTCTCGGCAGCTCCCCCAGAGGGGGAGCCAAGGGTGCGTTAAATAA
>JBJDYM010000405.1:0-2749 GCA_051867315.1 Faecousia sp. | reverse complement strand
CCCTATATGCTGGTGGTGGGCGACCGGGATATGGAGAACGGCACCGTTTCCGTCCGAACCCGCAAGGGCGACGATCTGGGTGCCATGTCCCCCGACCAGTTCATCGCCAAGTGCCTGACGGAGATTGCCTCCAAGAGCAAGGAAATCTGATTTTATCAAATGAAAATGCAGGGTACCGCAATGGGTATCCTGCATTTTTTGTCCTGATCGAATTGTCGGGAGACTGATGGATTGGTGTTTGGCGATTTGCACGCCCCACCGTAGGGGAGGATATCATCCTCCCGTGCGGTACAGACCCTCATGTGGTGTCGGGTTGGGCGAATCCGCACCCGTGTCAAGCATGGTACCATTCGACCAAACGCTCAGTTTCGGCAGCTGGCGGGAGGCGAATGGCTTCCCCTGCAGCGGCGTACACGTCAAACAACAATTTGTATGAGCATTTGTGTGAAACCAATGAGGGCATTTGAGAGCTTATTTTGAGAAAAGCCGTTTCATTTTCCGGCTCAGCTCCCAAATGCCGCCTACGGCGCAGGGAATGAGGGAAAACACATAGGGGTAGATGTATTGGCTTTTACCCTCCCAGAAGGTGTGGAAGATCAGCCCGCCCAGAAAATACATCAGGAAGAGCTCCCAGCCCTCGGTCTTCTTCCCGCAGCAGATCAAGAAGACGATGGTGCCCACCCAGATCAGCATGGATACGAATTTGCATGCCACCGTCATGGTGTCCTCCGCCAGGCCGTTGCAGTAGAGCGATTCCGTCATTCTGGTATAGGTCTTTTGACCGACGTCTTCCAGAGGGCCGCTCCACAGGGATTGGTACAGAGGCTCGCACCATTGAGACACGGTTTTGTCGAGGAAAAAGATTGCAGTATCCCGGGGCCGCTGCCGGATTTTGTCAAGATTGTCTTTGAGCATGTCCGTGCCCATCTGCTGTGCGGCTTCCTTGTCGAATTCGGCTTCGGTATAAAGTGTATAATTCGTGCCGTCGTACCAGCCGGCAATGCGGGCCCAGTTGTCAATATTTGTCCCCATGGCTAAATACAGGTTCATCGGCGTCCCTTGATTCAGATCGGCGCCGGTTTTGGCTTCAAAATACCCCTTCACCAGCTTGCCGGGCACCACCATGCAAAGCAGTACGGAGACCAGAGCGACCGCCATTTTCAGACAGACCCTTTCCTTCAGCATTTGCAGCACCAGAAAAAAGGCAATGGCCAGCACTCCAATGGCGTAATTTGATTTCAGAGTCACCGCCCCGGCACACAGCAGTACGAGAGCAATGAGATTCTTTGCTTTTCGGTCTTTGGCAAACCGCAGCGCCTGGTAAAAGCCGGAAAAGATGCACAAAAAGCCGGGAATTGTCCCATAAACAAAGAGAACGAAAAACAGCTGGGGCATAAAGGCGAAGGAACCCAATATGGTCAGAAGCGAAATGGACCGATTGTGGAACAGCTCCCTGGAGATGAGAAAAGCGGTGCAGTTGATGCCCAGCACCATCAGGAAATTCACCAGCATGTTCCACTGGGGATTTGGGCTGAACAAAGCCAGGATGCTTTCGTACAGAGTCAGCCCCAGCTGATGGGGATACCGGCTGAGATAGGCGCCTTTTTCAAAATCCTGATAGTCCCCTGCAAGAATGTTTTTCGCCGCGGTGTGGACGGAATTGGCATCCGCCCGGAGTACGGGCTCCGCGTTCAAAATGAGATACAGGGCAATCACAGTGTAGATTGCGGAAAGAATGAAAAACAGCTTCCGCAGGTTGATCTTTTCCAGTCCCTGATCAAGCCGGGAAATCACGGCGGTCAGCAGCAAAACGGCTGCCAGCAGGATCATACTGGTTGTGATGTTGAAATTGATCAGCACCTTTTCCCCTATGTCGTATCTGACCTCCGCCAGGTAGACGATGTTCAAAAGGAGGATCACGGCGCAGGCGCCGCAGGCAAGCACCTGCAGCGCAAGGCGCAAAAAGCGGCAGACGTTTTCTTTCTTCATGTACCTGTCTCCTGGAATGAGAAATAGCCCAGCAAAAAAGAGTGAACCGGCGGCCCCCTCTTTTTTGGGCGGATTTACTTCTTGCTCCCGCAGGCGTCCAGCACCAGCTTGAAGGCACCGTAGGCACCGGCGTCATTGCCCAAAGAGGCCAGTGCGAATTCTACGTTGGAAGCGGCGTGGAATACGTACTTGTGGAAATAGGGACGCAGGCCGTCCAGCAGGACGGTGCCGGCCTTGCTGACGCCGCCGCCCAGCACCACCACGGCGGGGTTGACCACGTTGCACACGTTGGCCAGGAATTCGCCCATGTAGGCGTAGTACTTATCCAGCACGGACAGGGCCAGCTTGTCGCCGTCTTTTCCGGCGTCGAAAATGTCCTTGCAGGTCATCTTATCCAGATTGCGCAGGGTGGACTCCTCCTCGCTGGCTTCCAGCTCCAGCTTTGCCATGCGGACAATGCCGGAGGCGGAGCAGTACTGCTCCACGCAGCCCCGCTTGCCGCAGCCGCAGACAGCGGTTTCGTCCCGGTTGAGCACCATGTGGCCGATTTCCGCTCCCGCGCCGTGGGCGCCATGGAGCAGCTGGCCCTCGATGACGATGCCGCCGCCCACGCCGGTGCCCAGGGTGACCAGCACCATACTGTCGTAATCCTTGCCGCCGCCCTTCCAGAATTCGCCCAGGGCGGCCACGTTGGCGTCGTTGCCTGCCTTCACGGGAAGGCCCGTCAGCCGGGACAGCTCCTCGCTGATGTTGAACACGC
>JBJDYM010000404.1:0-2751 GCA_051867315.1 Faecousia sp. | reverse complement strand
TTGAGGAAACCCATGTATGGTGCCATGTTTTCTATCTTGGCGATACCCTGTACAAGAAATTCATCCTCTGCGCCAAACGGGATACCTCCTCCTGGAAGGCAGAATGCACCTTCCCCTCCGATTCAGAAGCGCTGCAGCCCACAGACGCAGTGCCCCCCGGGCAGGTGTTCGGTTCCTTCTTTCCGGCAGAATAGTCAGTGCTGCCAAGTCGAATAGCAAAGCAGCCTATTGAGGTGCATGCAATATGAAGATGGTAAATCAAAACAAACGGAATAAAGCGGTCAATCAGGAACTGCTATTCGTCGAAAAGCAGGAAAAAAGAATGGCACAGGCGGCGATGAAGGCCAAGCCAGCGACGTGGAAAACAGCACTGGAAAGCAGAATCCCCCAGAAGGTGTACACAGGGCTGGAAAGCGCGTTTTGCAAAGGGTTTTCGCTGGTATTCCAGCAAGGGCGCGCTGTGATTGAGAAGGGCTGCCGCAAAGAGGATATTCAGGCCGATTATGCCGTTCAGGATTTTGCTGTGCAGGTCAAAGGCAGCCGGAAGGAACTGAGAAAGCTACACAGGCAGGCAAAACAGGCGGATCTCGTCAATCTTGCCGTGACAACGGTGGAAGGAATCGGCCTTGGCGCTCTGGGGATCGGGATGCCGGATATCGTGTTGTTTCTTGGAACCCTGCTCAAGGGTATCTATGAAACGGCGCTGCACTACGGATTCGACTATGCTTCCCGGCAGGAGCAGCTGCTGATTCTGAAAATGATGGAAGTCTCCCTCAGCAATGGAGCAGACTGGGCTAGCAATAATTCGGAAGTGGACGAAATGCTTTCACAGGAGACAGCCGAAGCAACGGACGAGGACTTCCAAAGTCAGATAAAAGCCACGGCATCTGCCTTTGCGGTGGATATGCTTCTGCTGAAATTTGTTCAGGGTTTGCCGGTGGTGGGAATCCTCGGCGGAGCGGCCAATCCGATATATTACAGAAAGGTTATGAACTATGTTCAGTTGAAATACCGCAAACGATATTTGCTGAAACAGAAAGGTGGCGTTCCTTTTGAAGACACAGCGCAGTAACGCGCAAAAATGGTTTCTCGCCTTTACGCTGGCACTCCTGGCCTTTGGCGAGATTGCCTATGTGCTTGGAATCTGCATGGATAACTGGGTATATGAATGGAGAGCGATGGTTCCGGAAGCAGTCATCAGCAGGGTCTTTTCCCGGAAGCATCTGCTGTTCCTGATTCTGAGCATTGCGGTCGGTATCCTCCTTTACAAGCTGATCGTCTATTGGAAAAATCACACGGCCTGGCCCAAAAGGTTGTCCGTTGTGCTGGGCATTCTTCTGCTGGTTCTGAATCTGCTGTCAGCGTTTGCCCTGTACTGCGCTACAGAATATGACAGAGACAGCATTCCCGAGGGCATCGACATTCACGCTGAGATTCGTTACATACGCTCTAAAAGCCATTGGTTTGGCCGGGGAGATCACTATTACACATACCCGGATGCTTCGCAGGGGGAGGATATGACCACGGAGGAATACCATGAGATTCGGGATATCGCCAACGGGGAATCCATAAAGGCATATTACGTATTTGAACAGCGCAGCGCTCCTCCGCTTTCGATCCTTGACTACGGTTATGGAATGTGGGTCAGCGGTCTGTACGCTATTGTTGTGGTATTCTGGTGCGCAGGAGCGTTTGCCGGATGGAAAGCGGTGAAAGGTATCTGGAATCGGGTGCTCTATGGAAGCTGCTTCCTTTTGCTGGCAGTCCAGATTGTAGGGCCTTTGTTGGAGCAATTTGGCGTTCTGATCTGGACAATGCCCATTCTGTTTTCGGATACGGATTGGCTCTATTGGCTCGCTTGCGTGGTGCCGCAGCTCACAGCCATGGCCATCCTGCTGGCAGCGAGAGAAATGAATGATGAGATACTAACTAGACCCTAGATACGGAGAAAAAAAGATGGCCTACAGTGAACTGATGAAAAGCTTTCACCGCGTTCGACCCTATATGCGCTCCTTCTATGTCTACGGCTTCCGGCACCGGCAGGAGTTTGACGCCAAAAGCGCAAGAAGCTACGACAACGAGCGCCGCCGGGTGGAGAGCTGGCTGGGAGACTACATGAAATTCGGGCAGGACGAGGACGGGAAACGGGTATTCCTGTCGGTGGACAGCCGGAGTGTACCCCAAAATCCCCTGTATCGGGCTTTCAAAGCGAAGAGCTTTACGGATTTGGATATCACCCTCCATTTTCTGCTCTTGGATTTGCTGGACGAAGAAGATGGCCTGACCCTCAGCGGCATTCAGGACGCACTGGAAGAATACTTGGCAGAATTTGAAACGGCCCAGCTGCCGGATGAATCCTCTCTGCGAAAAAAGTTGTCGGAATACGAGAAAATCGGCCTGGTGCGGAAGGAAAAACAGGGAAAGCAGGTGCTTTATTATTTGGAAAGCGCGCCCAACTCTCTCGCCACTTGGGTGGACGCGGCGGCGTTCTTTTCCGAGGCCGCGCCCCTGGGGGTGGTGGGTTCCTACCTCTTGGACAAGCTGGAGCCCCAGCAGGAAAGCTTCCGTTTCAAGCACCACTACATATTAAACGCCCTGGACAGTGAGGTTCTGTATGCTCTGTTTTTGGCGATGGGCGAAAACGCGCTGGTGACCATCCGGCAGAATACCCGCAGCTATGAACTTCTGCCCCTGAGAATTTACATCAGCACCCAGACCGGCAGACAGTATGTGCTGGGGCAGTGGTCGGGG
>JBJDYM010000403.1:0-2762 GCA_051867315.1 Faecousia sp. | reverse complement strand
TTTTTACATAAAATACATTTACCCCTTGACATGGTAGGTAAATTGTGGTATAACTCAATTACCTACCGGTTGGTAGGCAGTAACAGAAAAACAATCGCAAAGGAGCGTTTGTATGTCCAAGATCTACACCTCCGCCGACCAGCTGATTGGCCGCACGCCCCTGCTGGAGCTGTCAAATATTGAAAAGAAGTACGGCTTGAACGCCAGAATTCTGGCGAAGGTGGAATATTTCAACCCTGCCGGTTCCGTCAAGGACCGGGTGGCACTGATGATGATCAACGATGCTGAGGAAGCCGGCGTGCTGAAGCCCGATTCCACCATCATCGAGCCCACCAGCGGCAACACCGGCATTGGCCTGGCCTCCATCGCCGCCGCCCGGGGCTATCGGATCATCATCGTCATGCCCGATACCATGAGCGTGGAGCGCCGCCAGCTGATGAAGGCCTACGGTGCCGAACTGGTGCTGACCCCCGGCGCCCAGGGTATGAAGGGCGCCATCGCCAAGGCGGAGGAGCTGGCCAAGGAGCTTCCCAATAGCTTTATTCCCTCCCAGTTCACCAATCCCTCCAATCCCAAGGCCCATTTCACCTTCACCGGACCGGAAATCTGGGAAGATACCGACGGGAAGGTGGACTATTTTGTGGCGGGCGTGGGCACCGGCGGCACCGTCACCGGTGTGGGCCAGTTCCTGAAATCCAGGAATCCCGCTGTCAAGGTTGTGGCAGTGGAGCCCGCCTCTTCCCCCGTACTGTCCAAGGGGCAGGCCGGTCCCCACAAGATTCAGGGCATCGGCGCGGGCTTTGTCCCCAAGGTCCTGGACACCACCATCTATGACGAAATCATCACCATCACCAACGAGGACGCCTTCGCCTCCGGCAAGGAGGTGGGCCGTACCGAGGGTATCCTGGTAGGCATTTCCTCCGGTGCTGCTCTGAACGCCGCCATCCAGGTGGCCCAGCGGCCGGAAAACGCCGGAAAGACCATCGTGGTACTGCTGCCCGACACCGGCGACCGGTACCTGTCCAGCCCCATGTTTGCAGATTAAATCAAGGAGAAAACAATGATATACGCAGATAATGCTGCCACCACCAAGATGTGTCCGGCAGCGATTCAAGCCATGACGAAATGCATGGAAGAAAACTACGGCAATCCCTCCAGCCTCTATTCTTACGGCCAGCAGGCCCGGGAGCTCCTGGACGATGCCCGCGCCAGGGTCGCCGCCTGTCTCGGCTGCACCCCCCGGGAGATCATCTTCACCTCCGGGGGCAGCGAGGCAGACAATCAGGCCATTTTTTCCGCCGCCAGGCTGGGAGAGAAGAAGGGCAAAAAGCACATCATCTCCACCGCCTTTGAGCACCATGCCGTGCTCCACACCCTGGATCGGCTGAAGCAGCAGGGCTTTGAGATCACCCTGCTGGATGTCCACAAGAACGGCATCGTCACCGCCCAGCAGGTCCGGGACGCCATCCGGGAGGATACCTGCCTGGTGACAATTATGTTTGCCAACAACGAGATCGGCACCATCCAGCCCATCGCCGAAATCGGCGCTGTATGCCGGGAAAAGGGCGTGCTGTTCCACACCGACGCCGTCCAGGCCATGGGCCACGTGAAGGTAAACGTGGCGGAGCAGAACATCGACATGCTCTCCCTCTCCGCCCACAAATTCCACGGCCCCAAGGGCGTAGGCGTTCTGTACGCCAAGCGGAGCATCCTGCTGGACAGCCTCATCAACGGCGGAGCCCAGGAGCGGGGCAAGCGGGCGGGTACCGAAAACCTGCCTGCCATTGTGGGCATGACCGTGGCGCTGGAGCAGGCCGTGGCCTCCGTTGAGGACTACACCGCCCGGCTCACCCCCCTGCGGGACAGGCTGATTGCGGGTTTGGAGCGAATCCCCTACAGCGAGCTGAACGGCGACCGGGAGCGTCGCCTGCCTGGCACCGTGAATTTCTGCTTCGAGGGCATCGAGGGTGAGTCACTGCTTCTGTTGCTGGACGACAAGGGTGTCTGCGCCTCCTCCGGCTCTGCCTGCACCTCCGGCAGTCTGGACCCCAGCCATGTGCTGCTGGCCATCGGGCGGCCCCACGAGGTGGCCCACGGCTCCCTGCGGCTGTCCCTGGGAGACGATGTCACCGAGGCGGATATCGACTATCTGATTCAGGCCGTCACCGATGTGGTGGCATACCTTCGCAGCATCTCCCCCTTCTGGCGGGATCTGCAAACCGGCAAACGGCCCCATGTATTTGCGAAATAGGAGGAAAATATGGCATTATACAGTGAAAAAGTCATGGACCATTTCCGTAATCCCCGGAATGTGGGCGTGATTGAAAATCCCGACGGCGTGGGCGAGGTGGGCAACCCCGTCTGCGGCGACATCATGAAAATCTATCTCAAAATTGACGATGACATCATCACCGATGTGAAATTCGAAACCTTCGGCTGCGGCAGCGCCATTGCCTCCAGCTCCATGGCCACGGAGATGATCAAGGGCAAGCCCATTTCCGAAGCCCTGAAGGTGACCAACAAGGCCGTCACCGAGGCTCTGGACGGACTTCCCCCCCACAAGCTGCACTGCTCCGTGCTTGCGGAGGAGGCCATCAAAAAGGCACTGGAGGACTACTACAACCGCAACGGGCTGGAGTATGACCACAGCCAGTTCCCTGACTGCGAAAGCTGCGGCCACTGTCACGGCGAGTAACCGGAGGGGATGGCATGATCATTTCCTCCCGGGGCCGCTATGCGCTGCGGGTGATGGTCGACCTGGC
>JBJDYM010000402.1:0-2770 GCA_051867315.1 Faecousia sp. | reverse complement strand
CTGAGCCGGGAATACTACCAGGTGAACAAGGTGGGCTCCTTAATGAGCCTGTTCACCAACGATCTGGATACCGTGCAGGAATGCTTCGGCTGGGGCTTCATGCAGTTCTTTGACCCCCTGATTCTGGGTACCCTCTCCATTGTGAAGATGTGGCGGATGGATCACCTGCTCACCGCCCTGTCCCTGATTCCCATGGCGCTGCTCTTTGGCTGCGCCTCCATTGTGGGCAAGGTGATGACGAAAAAATGGGACTACCGTCAGGAGTGCTTCTCAAATCTCTCTGATTTTTCCCAGGAGAGCTTCTCCGGCATCGCCGTCATCAAGGCCTTTGTAAAAGAGGCCCGGGAGCTGATGGCCTTCAAGAAGCTCAACGACGAAAACGAGGCCGCCAACGTGGCTTATACCAAAATCTCCGTGCTGATGCGGATTATGGTGAGCTCCTTTGTGGAGAGCGTCATGTGCATCATCCTGGGCTACGGCGGGTATCTTGTGTACCACGGCACCTTCAACGCCGGTCAGCTTATGGAGTTCATCGGCTATTTCACCGCCATTGTCTGGCCCATCATGGCCGTGGCCGAGCTCATCGACATGACCTCCCGGGGCAAGGCCTCCCTGAAACGCATCGGTGAGCTTCTGGACGCGGAGGTGACCGTGAAGGACGCTCCCGACGCCCGGGAGCTGGAAAACGTAAAAGGCAGCATCGAATTCCGGGATCTGACCTTCCGCTACCCCGGGGCGGAGTTCGACGCTTTGGAGCATGTGTCCTTCAAAATGAACCCCGGGGAGAACGTCGGCCTGGTGGGCAAGACCGGTGCGGGAAAGACCACCCTGGTGGATCTGATTCTTCGCACCTACAATGTGCCCGACGGCAGCATTTTCATCGACGGCCAGGATGTGAACACCGTGACCATCCGCTCCGTCCGGGAAAACTGCGCCTATGTGCCCCAGGACAATTTCCTGTTTTCCGACACCATCGCCCGGAACATCGCCTTTGGAGATCAGGAAATCGACCGGGAGGCTGTGCGGCAGGCGGCGGTGCTGGCGGATGTGGATGAGAACATTGCCGAATTCCAGCAGGGCTACGATACCGTGCTGGGGGAGCGGGGCGTCACCGTCTCCGGCGGACAGAAGCAGCGCATTTCCATCGCCCGGGCCCTGATGAAAAATGCCCCCATTTTGATTCTGGACGATTCCGTCTCCGCTGTGGATACGAAAACCGAACGGGCCATCCTGCGTAACCTCCGCGCCACCCGCCAGGGCAAGACCACCATTCTGATTGCTCACCGGATCTCCACCATCGAGCAGATGGACCGGGTACTTTTCATCGACCAGGGCCGGCTCTCCGGCTTCGGCACCCATGACGCGCTGTACGAAACCAACCCTGCCTACCGGAAAATGGTGGACCTGCAGCGGCTGGAAGAGGAAGGAGGCAACGAATAATGGAGCAGTACCTGCCTCTTTTGATTGCCTGCGCCGTCATCGGCCTGTTCACCCTGGCCTTTGTGGCGGCCTATTTTTGGCTCAAGCGCCATATCAGAAATCCGGAGAACGAGCGGCATATGTCGGACGCCTATCTGATCCGCCGCCTGCTGCAATACGCCAAACCCTATACCGGGCAGTTCATCCTGGTGTTTTTCGTCATGCTGGTGTCCATCGCCTATGATGTGCTGTCTCCGCTGCTGGTCAGCCGGATTCAGGGCCTCATCAAGCAGGGCTCTTTCCAGCTGTCCCGGCTCTATGCCATGGTGGCGGTGTACGCGGGGATACTAGCGGTCTCCATGGTGTGCACCTATTTTCAGGCGGTGATTTTGCAGGCGGTGGGCCAGAAGATCCTCACCCAGATCCGTCTGGATACCTTCACGAGAATCGAAAGCCTGTCCCACGAGCAGCTGAACCAGATCCCCGTGGGCAAGCTGGTGACCCGGGTGAGCAACGACCCCAATTCCATCAGCTATCTGTTCACCAACATCCTGGTGACCCTGCTGAAAAACACCATGGTCATCGTGGGTGTGCTGGGAGCCATGCTGATGCTCAACTATGTGCTGACGCTGATGGTGCTGTGCTTCGTGCCCTTTTTGGTGCTGTTTACCCTGATTTTCCAGAAATTCAGCCGGGAGGTGCACCGGGGCGTGAACAACGCCCGCACCGACGTGAATACTTATCTGTCCGAGAACCTCTCCGGCATGAAAATCACCCAGATTTTCAACCGGGAGCAGGTGAAGATGGAGGAATTTCTGGAAAAAAGTCACCGCCTCCAGCGGGCCAAGTACAACCGGATGCTGGTGTTCGGCATCTTCCGGCCCATGGTGTACATGCTCTTTGTCACCTCGAATTTGTTCCTGTTCTACATCGGCTGCCGGGGCTACATCCAGGATACCACCTTCCTGGGCCAGACCATCACCAGCGAGATCGTGGTGGCCTTCTACATGTACATCTCCAAATTCTTCAACCCCATCCAGGCCCTGGCGGAGCAGTTTGATATGCTCCAGCAGTCCTTCGCCTCCGCCGAGAAGATCTTCACCATTTTGGACATGGTGCCCGAGGTGGTGGACGATCCCGAGGCCATCGAACTGGACGAAATCAAGGGCGAGATCGAATTCAAGGACGTGTGGTTTGCCTACAAGCCCGGCGAATGGGTCTTAAAAGGCGTATCCTTCCATGTTGCGCCCAGGCAGACCGTGGCCTTTGTGGGCTCCACCGGCTCCGGCAAGACCACCATTCTGTCCCTGATCTGCCGCAATTACGACATCCAGAAGGGCCAAATCCTCAT
>JBJDYM010000401.1:0-2774 GCA_051867315.1 Faecousia sp. | reverse complement strand
ACATCTGGGACGCAAATTCCTGCAAATCCCCCATGGGCGAATACTTCCGAAAAATTACCCCGCCGTCCTTCTCCGTATAAATCTCCAGCGGGTCACCGTTACTGATAACATTGACACGGAAAACCTTGTCCTCGTGGTTTTTTGAGGACTGAATGAGTCGGTTTTCGATATTTTCCGTGCCTGCATTAAAATTTACGGCGTTCGACCTTTCGTCCACATGGAGCAGGGAGTCAATATCCGCCTGCAAATAGATTTCCAACCGATCTTCATAGACCTGAATATGCTGGATGATAAGCTCCAAATCGTTGCGGTCAAGGGCTTCTTTGTTCAGAATATCCTCGAAAACCTCCATGGCAGTCTTTGCCGTGCGGTTGATCTGGATGATGGTGTTGCGCTTGTCGGAAAGCATGGTGATCTGATGATCCAGCCCCTCAATCTTCTTTTGCAGGTCGGCTTCCAGCTCGTCATAAGTCTCGGCCAGCAGTTCTTCCTGTTCCGGGTGCTTCATAATATCCCGGATACGCTGCCGCTTGGTGGCTTTCAGTTCCTCCCGCAGCTCCTCCATCACCTGCGCCAGATGGTCGGCGGACTGTTCCGTTTCCAGAACATCTTCGGTTTCCCGTTCCAGATCGGCGTTGAGCTGATCCAGCATGGAATGGGAGTTTTCTTTTACCTTCTGGACATAGAGTTTGAGAAGCTCGTCCAGCTTGTCCACCCGGATATGGTGAGAGGAACAGGCAGCACGCCCCCGGCGGTGATAGGTGCCGCAGGTGTAGGCAGGGCTTAGATCCTTCCGGCTCATGGCGAACATGGGACTGCCACAGTCGCCGCAGAACAGAAAACCTGAGTAGACGTTGTCGTATTTCTTCACGCCCCGGTAGTTGGCAGTGGAGCGTTTCTCCCGGAGGGCGCGGGTGGTGGCGAAGGTGCGGTAGTCGATGATGGGCTGGTGGTGGTTCTCGATGACGATGTGCTCCTCCTCGTCCCGCTTCACATCCTTGCCGTTGATTTTGGCACGTGTGTACTTGGCCTGCCGCAGGGTGCCGATGTAGAAATCATTGTCCAGAATCCCCTGCACCGTGACAATCGCCCAGGCGGCTTTGGTTTTCCGGCTTGTGGTCTCGCCCTCGGCCTCCTTTCGCATCTGCTCCGACATCCGGGGCGTGGGAATGCCCTGTTCTGTCAAAAAATTCGCGATTTTCTTGTAGCCCCAGCCGTGGTTGTTGTATCGGTCAAAAATCTGCCGCACAATTTCCGCTTCCGTGGGGACAATCTCAAATTCTTTTTTCCTGTTGATGATGTAGCCGTAAGGAGCGGCACACAGCCATTTGCCGTCCGCCTGCCGCCGCCGGATGACATTCTTTACCTTCTTGCTGGTGTCGGTGACGGGCATCTCGTTGATGAGGAACTGGAACTGAATCTTCAGCCAATCGTCATCGTTGGGAAAGTCGATGTTGTCCCCGATGGAGATAATCCGCACCCCGGCGTCCCGCAAATCCTCCAGTTCCACCAGGCCCCGGCTGTTCCGCCGGGAGAATCGGGAAAAGTCTTTCACCACCAGAATGTCGTACTGATGGCGAATCAGACCTTTCCGCATAGCCTGATAGCCCTCCCGCTGTTCAAAGGTATAGCCGGAACGATCCCGGTCCTCATAGAACGTCAGGGAGCTTCCCGGAAAGCGGGTATTGACAAAATCCTGAATGATGGCCTTCTGGTTCTCGATGGACACGTTGTCCCGGTCCAGCTCATCATCCACGGAGATACGGCAGTAGCCTGCTATGTCAAAGTGTTCAATCATGTTGCGCCTCCTGAACTGATGATATCTGTTTTCTAATTTCTATTTATAGATAACATTGTATATCATTAATCTACAGATTGCAAGACCTATTTTTCGGTAATCAATTTTGACAGCAAAAGTTACCGCGCGCTTTCCCGGCGTGCGGTAACTTTTGAAACGAGCAAGGAATTACATTTCCATCTGCGCGGACTTCTGTGCCTTCTCACGCCGGACTGCCAGCTCTGCACAGCGCTTTTTGTTGTACGCCAGCAAATCCAGGGTACTTCGCTGCAAGTCCTCTTTCCCGGAACGAAATACAGCAACCATATACTTTTGCTTCATCCATTGGGCATACATGGGTTTCAGGTGCGTCTGCACAGCGGCATCCTCAGATTCCTTCCGGGTTAGCCACACCTGAACCAGTTTCTTTGCGTCGTCCTGAATGATCTCCATGTTACTGCCCCCTCTTCTCCAAAGTATTTCCAGATTTACTTTTCTTCATTCGAATAGGCGTTCTCCTTATTGTGCGTGTTCGTTTTCTGATATTCTTCAATGATTTCATATGGGATAACGGCAATCAGATGATTCAGTTCCTCTACGGTCTGCCGCAAGTCCTCCATCTCCTGCAGCTTTTTAGCGAGCTCCAACTGTCGCTGGACACTGGCTTTACTGCTGTTGACTTCTTTCTTGAGGGCAGTAATCTCAGCATTAAGCTCCTTCACTGCGCTGTCAGCCTTCTTCATCCGGGTCATCAGCTTTTCCACGCTGGGGATGTAGTCCGTGAGGATTGTTTCAATCTCTGCGGATTTCTTCTTGGCGTTCAGAGGGGTAATCTCAGAAAGCAACTGGCATACTCAAAAAACTCTTTGACCTCCCGGGGCTTCTTGCCTTGAAAGAACTCCGGGCTGGCAGTAATCAGCGTCTCCACAACCCGGACGCTGTCCTTTCTGGCGCGGCACCCAGCCTCGGAAATCTGTTTTTCTGCTTCCGCCCGGTA
>JBJDYM010000400.1:0-9457 GCA_051867315.1 Faecousia sp. | reverse complement strand
CCTGAACCCTCATACCTTCAGCAGTAACCGTCCCCGATGCGACAAACCATGCATACTCACAATCCCCCCTGAAATTCATTCTTTTCTCCCCAAATACCCCAGTGCGTACCCACGTGCTGGGGATGCTTTTTGTTTTTGAGGGGTGGCAGCGCTTGATTTTGGGCTGGGGGTGTACCCCAGGAATACCCCGGAATGATTTGCAGAACGGGGTATGATAGGATTGGAAGCGGGGGCGTTGTGGATGATGAAACGTGCGGTTGGTTTTCATCCGCAGATCGGCAAATCGGTGTTTGGCGCTTCGTAGGGCGGTTTTCTGACCCCGCCGAAACATAACGATTTTCTGGCGCTTTCGTTAAATGGAACCCGAGTAAAAAAACGGAACCTGGCCGGCGGGCGCATGAGCCCGCCCTACGAATGGCTTGCTCGTCAAACAGCAATCGGCCATCTCGGTGCCGGGATCGGTACATTATTCATTACAAAGCAGAAAGAGAGGAATTGATCATGCAGAAATTGCCAACGGGGGTTCGGCGGCGGAAGACGGGACTGCTGGAGAAGCGGTTTTCCGTGGATGGAAACAGGTACTCCGTTTACGGGAGAACCATGCGGCAGCTGAAGGAGCAGGAGCGGAGGAAACGGGAGCAGCTGGCCGGGTCGCCGCCGGGGCGGTCGGGCGCCATAACGGCGGACCAGTATTTTGAAACCTGGATTGAGGGAAAAAAGCTTTCCGTCAAGCCCAGCACCATCCGGGTTTACACCACCTATTACCGCCCCTATGCCAGCCGGATCATCGGCACACTGCCCCTTCGTGACATCACCAGGCGGCACATTCTGCAAATCCAGTCGGAGGCAGCCAAAAAGCTGTGTCCCTCCACAAACAACATTCTTTTGCAGGTGGTCAAAATTCTTCTGAACGAGGCAGTGGAGGACCGTCTGATTCCCGAAAACCCTGCCAAAGGAATCAAGCCCATGAAAATCACCCAAAAGGCCAGCCAGACCTATCACCGGGCGCTGACAGAAACGGAGCAGAAGCAATTCATGTCCGCCGCAAAGGGAAATTTCTATTATGAGCTGCTGGCCTTCCAGCTCCTGACCGGAATGCGGCTGGGAGAGGTGGGGGCGCTGCAGTGGACCGATATCGACGAGGAGAAAAACCTGATCCATGTCCGCAGGACCATTACCCGGACGGAGGACGGCGTTTTCTATATCGGCGACAGTCCCAAATCAGAGGCCGGACTGCGGGATATTCCCATAAACGATGCCATCAAAACGCTGCTGGACCGGCAGCGGGAAAAGTGCAGACAGCACCCCGGAAGGCCAAACTATGAAAATCTCTGCTTCCCCTCCCCCACCGGACAGATGATCAGCCACGGCTCCGTGAATCAGAACATCAGAAGAATTCTAGCCAAGCTGCACCAGCAGGGCATCCACATGGCTCCCTTCACCTCCCATGCCCTGCGGGACACCTTTGCCACCCGCTTCATCGAGCAGGGCGGCAACCCCCAAACCCTGAAAACCATCTTAGGGCACAGCAGCTTTTCCGTCACCATGGATCTGTACAGCCAGGTCCTGCCCAATACCAGAAAAGAAGAAATGGACCGAATTGTCATCAGGATTTAGGAAAATCTGTCAAATGTTTATTGCAATCCCACGGCTTTGGTGCTATAATGACGATGAATTATTGTATCATACAAATACCATGAGAACATGAAAGGAGCCGGGCGGTGAAAGCCTCTACACATCTCAGACGCTCTCTGGCGCTGGCGGCGCTGGCGGTTTCTGCGGCGCTGCTGTCCGTTTCCGCCGCCACCTACGCCTGGTATATCTACAACACCTCCGCCCGCACCACCCGGGTGGAAATGGCGGCAGGCAGCAGCGTTTCCCTGCAGATCTCCAACGCGGAGGAAGGGCCCTACAGCTCCTCCACGGTGATGGAGTCCTTTTCCGGCATGCTGGTGCCCGTGTCCACGGACAAAATCTCCGGCGGCTTCCAGCGGGTCAAGTCATTTGGCTCCGAATGGAACCCGGAAAGCGGCGCTTACCGGTCGGTGGCGAAGTTCTTCACCACCGGCACGGAAATGACTCATTACTACAAAACCTCCCTGTACCTGCGGACCAACGCGGGGGATTTGGATATCTATCTGTCCCAGGTGGGCTTTGAGGATACCGACCCCCAGAACCCCATCTCCACCGCCATGCGGCTGGGACTGGCGGCCCAGGGGCAGGAGTACATCTTTGCCATTAACACCGCGCACAACCCCGACGCCGACGACAACGGCGCGAAGGAGCCCCAGGGCGGCTACGTGCTGCGCCACGACAAAACCGATGGCTCCACCGTGGCCTTCACGCCCTACACCAGCGCCAATTTCTGCGTCTACGACTCCCAGACCGGCGCCATCTCGGTACCGGAGGGGGCAGTTTCCCTCTGCACCATCTCCGGCGACGGCCACGGCGGCTACGGTACGCCGGTGAAGCTGGACATCTACCTGTGGCTGGAGGGCTGTGACGAGGACTGCACCCTGAATCTGGCCGGGCAGACCATGAAAAATCTGGCCCTGTCCTTCGCAGGCTACAGCGGAAAGGCGGGGAATTAAATGGAGAAAAAGCAGCAACTGATGATCCTGCTGCCGGTAATCATCGCCCTGTTGGCAGGGCTGATTGCCCTGAGCGCCGCCACCTACGCCTGGTTCACCTTTGACCCCTACACCAACGTGACCCCCATGGAGGGCAAAATCTCCAAGGGCGACGCCAACCTGCTGATCAGCGAGAGCCGGGACGGCCCCTTTGATAAGCAATGCGACCTGAATCCCACGTTCTTTTCCGAAGAACTCCGGCCGGTTTCCACCGTGGATCTGACCAAGTTCTATACCTCCATCGCCCAGAACCGGGAGGGCTACAGCGTGGCCTTCCAGGACGTCACGGATCAGCCCGGCCAGTGGCTGATTCAGGGCACGGTGTATCTGCAATGTCTGGGCGGCAGCTGCGACGTTTTCTTCCAGATCCCCGGTCTGGAGATCGGCGGTGATTCCCAGGTGCTGGCCGCGGGACGGCTGGGACTGAAAATCACCGGCGAGGACGGAAAGGTGACGACCCTCCTGTTTCAGCTGGATTCCCTGGGCAGCACCGCCGGCGCGGAGGAGCGGCAGACCGTCCAGGCAGAAAACGTAGTGATTGCCGGCATCGACGGCGCAGGCGCGCCGGTTTTTGCGGACGACCCTGCCGTGTCCATCCAGGACTACCGGGCGGATGCGGCCAATCCCAGGAAGCTGCTCACCCTCCAGTCCGAGGAAATCGCCCAGGTGCAGTACTGGCTGTATCTGGAAGGCTGCGACAGCGCCTGCTTCAACCCGGTGCGCAGCCGGGACATCACTTTGCAGCTGGGCTTCGCCGGGGAACCGGTGAAAGAGTAGTCCCTATCCCATAAAAACAAGGAGGTGGCGGGAGATGAAACGAAAAATACTGACCCTTTGGGGTCTGGGCGCGGCAGCGGTGCTGACGGCGCTGGTGCTCACCACCGCTACCTACGCCTGGTTCACCGCCAACCGGGAGGTTGGGACGGACCGGGTCTCCGCCCGCACCGGCTCCAGTTCCCTGGAGCTGCAGATCAGCCGGTCCGGAGGCGCGAATTTCAGTCCCGAGGCGGGCAATGAGGCGGCTCTGAAAACCCAGGATACGCCCCTGATGCCTGTTTCCACCGCGGATCTGAAAACCTTCGTCTACAACCCCATGACCGTGGACGGCTACGCCCAGGATTTCCTGCCCACCCAGGACGAATCCCTTTATTACCACGACACCATCTACCTCCGGGCCCTGGCTACCGGAATGCCGGAGGGTACAAAAGTGGCCCTGTATCTGGACAATACCGACAATCCCGTTGTGGAAACGGTGGAGGGTGAACTGCTCACCGCCGCCCGGCTGGGAATGACCTTCGATGGGGCTGCCCCGGTGATCATCGCCCTCAGTGAGGAAAACGTGGGCGCCGGAAACACCCGTCCCGGGGGCATCGACATCGGCAGCGGCATGGTGCTCTCCTATTCCGGCGGCGCGGTGAATGCCGTCCGGGACCCCGCCATCTCCCTGGCGGATGCTCAGATCGCCACCGGCGGCACTGCTGGAAAAAAGCCCATTGCCACCCTGGAGCTGAACCGGATCTACGCCGTTGATGTGTATTTCTATCTGGAGGGCTGCGATCCGGACTGCCTGAGCGAAAAGGTTGGGATGGACCAGGCGGCGCTGAATCTGGCCTTTTACGGCCTTCTGGCGAATTAGGGGGACGGCTCATGAAACAAAAATCTCCCACCCGGAAGCTGATGACTACCTCGGTGCTGCTTGTTCTGCTGGCCCTGGCCAGCATCACCGCGGCCACCACGGCGTGGATGACCATTGCCGACCGAACCAGGGTCCGCACCATGCGCATGGAAATTACCTCCGGCGCAAACCTGCGCTTTGACCTGGACCCCCACGAAGAATTTGAGGAATATGTCAAGACCCTTTCCTTTGGAGATATTTCCCAGCGCATTTTCCAGGAAAAGGGCTTTGATCCGGCGAACAATCCCCTGGTGCCCGTCACCACTGCCGACTGCGTCCGCTTCACCCTGGAAGACGGCACGGAGGCAAAGCCGGAATACTATTTGGAATTCACCCTGCATTTTATGGCGACGGAGGACATGATCGTCCATCTGACCAGCGCGGGGCTGGACGGGACAAGGATTTCCTCCTCCGCCGCCCAGCTGCCCCAGGCCATGCGCCTGAGCTTCACCGCGGAGCAAACCAGTATTTATGACCCCGGGATGGGGGACACCTGGCAAACATCCCAGGCAGGCACGGTTTTCGGCCTGCCCCAGGGTGACACCATCACCTACCATGAAGGCAACGCCCTGTTTTCCCTGGAGGAAGGCGTGGATAAACCGGTGGTGATTCGGGTATGGCTGGAAGGAACCGACGAAGCCTGCACCGATGAACTGCGGGACACCGATTACAGCATCCGGCTCCGGTTTGTGGGCACGGATGAAGCGGGAAATCTGCTGGAGGACGCAAGAGCAGCCGGCAGGACCGATACCCAGAAAGAAAAGGAAGGTAATTGATTATGAAGGCTTTAAAACGCGGAGCAACGATTCTCCTCAGTATTGTTCTCTGGGCGGTGATCCTGCTGGCGGCGCTGTTCGCCTTTACGACCCTGGCCACCAAGAACAGCAGCCAAGTGGCAAGTCTGGCGGGCTTCACACCGCTGAGCGTCGTTTCTGACTCCATGGCCCCCACGTTTAACGCCGGTGACCTGATCGTCATCCGCAGGTGCGACCCCGCCGAGCTTCAGGAGGGCGACATCATTACTTTCCATGCCATCATCAACAATGAGTACGCCCTGAATACCCACCGCATTACCGAAATTCAGGACCAGAACGGCACCCGCAGCTATGTGACCAAGGGCGACAACAACGCCATCGCCGACATCCACATGATTGCCGACGGCGACATCGTGGGCCGGTATGTGGGCCGGCTTCCCGGTTTTGGCAAGGTGGTGGAGTTCCTGTCCAGCAGCACGGGCTTCCTGCTGGTAATCGTGCTGCCCCTGCTGTTGTTCTTCATCTACCAGGTATACCACCTGGTCACCGTGAGCATTGACCTGAAGAAGGCCCTGGCCGTGGAGAGCGTACAGGAAAGCGCCCAGGCGGACTCCCTGCTGGCAGATGCCGCAAAAGCAAAGGAAGAGGCCGCCAGGGCGAAAGCCGAGGCAGAAGCTGCCAGGGCCGAGGCGGAAGCCGCTCTGGCCGAGGCAAGGCGGCTGCGGGAAGAAGCCGGAAAGCAGACGGAAGAATTGAAGGACGGGAACCATGAGTGATTTTCTGAAATTCGCCTTTGAGATTATTTCCCAGGTGGTCTATTATTTCGCCGAGCTGCTTGCGGCAGCGGCAAAGCTGCTGGTCACCGGCTGGCGGGATTACTTCACCATCTTTTTCACCTATTTCCCCACCGTGGGAATCCTGGGGAAAATTCTGTCCATCCTGCTGATGCTGATTCTGGTGGCCATTCCCGTACTGGCTATATTTTTGCTGGTGCGCTCCGCCGTCCTGCGCCACCGCCTGAAAAAGGACAAGGTGGACAACACCGAGCTGTACCGGGAAATCGGGCGGCTGAACCGGCAGGTGCTGAACCTGATCGATGAGAAAAACAAGATCCTGGCCCTGAAGGTCAACACCATGGGCGGCACCGAGCGCATTCCCTATATGGGCGCCTCCGCCCTGACCGACGACACCCTGCCCACCGTGGGCAATGTGACGGGCCTGGCCAAGGACAACGCCATTGCCTCCGCCCAGATCAATGTCGCCAACGGCACCGTCAACGGAACCTCCGATACCGAAGCGGACAGCACCCTGCCCCCCGAGGCCAACCGCTTCCCCAAGCTGGCCCTGGTGGACCAGAAATACCGGGAGTACATCCCTCCCCTTTTCGACGACGAAATCACCCTGGAGCAGGTGGTCGATGGCTACCGCAGCTTTGCCTGCAGCCAGATGCACCTGTACTATACCCCTGAAATTATCCGCCGCTTTGTGGCGGGCATGGCCTCCAGTAAGCTGCTGATCCTGGAAGGTATCTCCGGCACCGGTAAAACCAGCCTGCCCCACTCCTTCAGCCGCTTCCTGGAAAACCCCGCCACCATGGTGTCCGTTCAGCCCTCCTTCCGGGACCGGACGGAGCTTCTGGGCTACTTCAACGAATTTTCCAAGCGGTTTAACGAGACCGAGTTCCTGCGGGCCCTCTATGAGGCCGGCTACCGGCAGGAGCCCAGCATGGTGATCCTGGACGAGATGAACCTGGCCCGGATCGAGTACTATTTTGCCGAAATGCTCTCCGTGCTGGAAATGCCCAGCCATGACGAATGGGTGCTGGATTTGGTGCCCACCGCCTGGCCCGGTGACCCCGAACTGCTCTTCGACGGCAAAATCCAGGTGCCGGATTCCATCTGGTTCATCGGCACCGCCAACAACGACGACTCCACCTTCACCATCACCGACAAGGTCTACGACCGTGCCATGCCCATCGAGCTGAATGAGCGGGCGGCCCCCTTTGAATGTGAGCCCCAGGGACCCTGCCGGGTGACCAGTGCCCATCTGCAGGCACTGTTTGAAAAGGCCAAGCAGGATTATCCCATCACCCCGGCCACCCAGGCCAAGCTGGAAAAGCTGGACGGCTACCTGCAGACCCGGTTCAAGCTGGCTTTCGGCAACCGTATCATCAAGCAGATGCACGATTTCATCCCGGTGTATGTGGCCTGCGGCGGCAAGGAGCTGGACGGCATGGACTACATCGTGGCCCGGAAGGTGCTCAAGAAGCTGGAAAGCCTGAACATCACCTTCGTCCGCGACGAGATCCGAAGCCTGATCGAATACATCGAAAAGGTATTCGGCAAGACCAATATGCCCGACAGCAAGGCATACCTGAACCGAATTCAGAACCTGTTCTAAGGAACCTCTGAACAATTCGGCTGCGACTGAGGAGCGGGTCTTTTACCCCATCTGCGCAGTACCAAAATTGGGAAATGCACAAAGTATTCCCACAATTTGGGTACTTTCGGCTGAGCCAAAATCCCTCATTGTCAGTTCTTGTCTCATTATTCAGAGCTTCCCCAATCATTATTTCTTCCCGGAGGGGGTTACAGCATGGCGGGTACCATTACCGATCTCTATTTAAAATATGTAAATAAGGTTGGCAAAACCCTGGAAAATGACCGGTACTTCCAGTACCTGTTCGAGATGGTTCAGGCGGGAACCACCACCCTTAAGCAGACCCATCAGGTGCTGCACAAGGTGGTGGATGAGCGATGGCTCAGCGTGATCGAGGAGAGCCTGGACGCCCTGAACCGCATCACAGAGCACCCCCGGCGGTTCGTCACCACCAGTGAAGAGGTGGTGCCCGTGGAGCTGGCCAGAAAAATCACGTCCGACAGCGTGCGGCACCTGAGCATGAACACCCAGTTCATTGCCAGCAATAAAAACGGAGACATTCATCCCACCAAAATCCTAAACGTCACCACTGAGGAAACCTACAACCTGTATGAAAACCGGTTCATCTACCATCTGATCCAGCGGCTGGTAACCTTCATCGATAAGCGGACGGATGTGATCTTCTGGTCCACCGGCGACGAGACCCGCAATACCCTGCAGATGCAGTCCAGCGTGGACGATGCCTATGAGCAAATCGAATACAAGCTGGAGCTGACGGTGAAAAACACCCAGAGCTTCGCGGAAAATGACAGCGAGAACATGCAGGTCTTTATGCGCATCGACCGGGTGCGCCGCATGGTCATGGCTCTGAGGCACAGCGCCTTCTGCGAGCTGATGGCAGGCTGTACCAGAGTCACCAGCCCCATTCAGCGAACCAACACCATCATGAAGGACCCGGACTACCGCACCTGTCTGAAGCTGTGGCAGTTCCTGGAAAACTACGAAGAGGTGGGCTACTCCATCGATGCCCGGGACACCGCCCTGGAATTCGACGAGGAATATCTGATTCAGCTGTATTCCAACCTGATCACCAACTACGCCGTCTTCAAAAGCCTTCTCGAAGCTGACCCCCGGCGGCTGGACGAAATCCCTCCGAAACGCCGCAAGGTCATCAAGCCCAAATTCATCAAACAGATCGAAGAACAGATCGTGGATGACTATGACATCCCCGATGTGGAGATCCGCAGGGTCATCATTGAGGAAGTGACCCAGGCCCAGCTGGACGCAGAAGCCAAGCTGGCAGAGGAAACCGCCCTGCGTCAGGAGGCAGAGGCTGCCAGGGACGATGCCGAGCACGCCCTGCAGGAATACCGCTGGCAGGCGGACTTCCAGTTGGCCGAGGCGGAGCGCCAGGCCGAGGAACGGCTGAGCCGTGCAAAGGAGGATGCCCAGACCGCTTTGGAGCAGCTCCGGGCCGAAATGGAGGCCGCACAGAAGGCAGCGCAGGAGGCCCTGGACAAGGCCAACGCGGAAGCCGCCCGGCGGGAGGACGCGCTGAAGGAGCAACTGGAGGTTGCCCAAAGGGCCGCCCAGGAAACCATGGACAAGGCCAGCAAGGAAGCCGCCCGGCGGGAGGCCGAAATGCAGGCCCATCTGGAAGAAACGCAAAGAACCGCCCAGGAAGCGCTGGACAAGGCCAGTGCAGAGGCCGTCCGGCGGGAGACGGAACTGAAAGCCCAGCTGGAGGATGTCCAAAAAGCGGCCCAGGAGGCGTTGGACCGGGCAAATGCCGATGCAGCCCAGCGGGAAGCGGCGCTGAACGCGGAAATGGACACCGTCCGGGAAAAGGCCCGGAAGGCTTTGGAAAAGGCCAACGCCGATGCCGCCCAGCGGGAGGCTGCACTGAACACCAAAATGGACTCCACCCGCCGCAGGGCAAAGGAATCCGTTGCCTACGCCCAGGCCCAGCAGCGGGAAATGGCCGCCACTCTGAAATCCACCCAGGCTGCCCTCCAGGC
>JBJDYM010000399.1:0-2800 GCA_051867315.1 Faecousia sp. | reverse complement strand
AATTTTGTGTGACACCATGCGAGCTTAACCGCCCGCCGGGGATTCGGCGGGCGGTTTTGGGGTTAATCTGTGATTTCGTCGTGGTAGCCGTGGTCGATCAGCCAGTTCAGGGTGTTTTCGCAGTCGGTGTACACATCCACGCTCAGGCAGTCCGAGCCTTCCACCCGGGTGGACTGGTAGTAGATATTGATGCGGTCCCGATAGGTGTCATCGGGGTGGAGGGAATAGGTCTGGCCCAGGTTGGCATCTTCGCAGTCGGCCAGCATGGCGTCCATCAGACCCTGCCAATCCGCGGGAGATGTGATATTGAAACTCTTTTCCACGGCGTACTCGCTGCCGTCATGCCAGCACCGGACCTGGATGATGTTGGTCCGCTCCAGCAGCGCGTCAAAGCCGCCGTCGGCGGTATACCGGAAATCATCGTAGTTGCTGAACACGAATTCCGGCTGGGAGAAAATCTTTTGCAGAATTTCCAAGTGGGGGCTGGTTTCATGGTACTGATAGGACCGATTGACGGTGGAGCCGTTTTTCAGGGTGTAGGTGATGTACATCCGTCCGGACTTTTCCAAAGTGCCGTCGGGCTTTTCGTACTCAATGGTTTCCTCCTCGCTGCCGAAAATCCGCTCCAGTACCGGGCGGGCGGCTTCTCGCTGCCGGTGCTCCTCCAGGGCATCCCGCTGGAGGGTGAGAATGCTCTCGATTTCAGCTGCCTCCGTGGCGGTGAAGGTGCTGCTGTAAATGTAGGGGATGCGAAGCTCCGCCTTTTCCACCTGGCTTGCCTCCGGCATCCGGTAGGCGATGCCGCATAGATCCAGGCCGGTGCCGGTAAAGGCCAGAAGCACCACCGCGCCCACCACAGCCAGGGGCAGGAAGCTCTTGCCGGTGAACACGTTCACCTGCCGCTTTAGGAGCATCAGACAGCCGTAGTAGCCCACCACCAGCCCGATGGCCAGCATCAGATAGCCCATGCTCCACTCAAACAGGCTGGAAACCGCGTGGAACACGATGCCGGAAAAGAGGGTGCACAGCACCAGAATCACCGGCTTCATGATGGGGAAGGCCAGCAGGTCTCCGGCACACTCCGGCTTGCGGCGCTGCAGCAGCCTCACCGCCAGGAAGATGGCCAGGCACCCCAGGGCGGCGAAAAATACCGTCAGCCAAATGCCCTTGGCGCTGAACTCGATGCTGAGAATTTCCCTGCTGTCAAAGTAGGCGGTGGGGCCGTCAATGACATTGCGGACGTAGGTTTGCGAATACTGGGGCTGGAAGATGGGGGAGTTCGCCATGTCGAAGATGGGGCAGAACCTGGTAGAAGCGTCGGGGATGTACATGCCGTAGATCAGGGGGGAGAAAATTTTCATCCTGGCCCACGCCACAAACAGCGCCGCAAAGTTCAAAATACCATACAGCACCGCCATGCCAATCCGGTTCCCGGCGCAGACCCCGCACAGTAGAGCCGCCCCGAAGAAGAACAGAAACTGCAGCATGGAAATGCCCATCCACACCGGGATGAGGATGCGGAACCGGGTCACGGAGACCGCCATCAGTCCGCCGGAAATCAGAATGCCGGGGATGACGCTGAGGATGCCCTGGATCACCTGGGTGCCGAACCAGCCGCCCCGGGTGACGGGCAGAGAATGGATGGCGTAGCACAGCCGGGGCGTGTACAGGTCTCCCAGCAGCAGCTGCACCAGCACAAAGGCGTAGGCAAAATTGAAGACCAGGGTATCCTGAAAGAAGGAATAGAAGCTGGTGACCACGGTGCTGTGCATATTCTGGCCCAGGTTCACGGTGCCCACGGTGAACAGCACCAGAGCCAGGGTATACAGGATGCCCAGAGGGGCGAAGCGTTTGGCCCCCATGCGGCAGAAGGCGGGATCATAGCACGCTTGTTTTAACTTCATAATTCACACCTCCCAATTCGTAGATGAAGATTTCCTCCAAGGACAGGGGCAGCACATCGAAATAGGGGCTGTCCAGCATTTCGCCCGCCGCCTGGACCTCCTCGCAGGTGCCCCGGAGGATGAAGGTATTGAGCCTTCCCGAGCGGCTTTCGTGGAGAATTTCAAATCCCGCCGGGGCATCCCCCACAATCTGCAGCTTCACGGTGTTGCCCTGCATATCCGCCAGGCTCTTTTCCATCAGCATCCTGCCATGGTCCATGATGCCCACGTGGTCGCACACGTCCTCCAATTCCCGCAGATTGTGGCTGGAGATCAGCACCGTGGTGCCGTGCTCTGCCACGTCGGAGAGGATCAGGCTCATCACCTGCCGCCGCATCACCGGGTCCAGCCCGTCCACCGGCTCGTCCAGGATCATCACCTCCGGCCGGGCGGCCAGGGTCAGATGAAAGGCCGCCTGCTTCTGCATGCCCTTGGAAAACCGGCGGATGGGCCCGGCGGGCAGGGGGAAGATTTCCTTCAGCTTCTGGTACAGTCCCTCGTCAAATTTTTCATACATCCGGCGGTAGAAGCCGTGCATGTCCTCCAATGTGGCGGTGGGGAAGTAGAACACATCATCGCTGATGTAGCCAATCCGCTCCCGGACGTTGGGGTCCCCCGCCACATTCTGGCCATCCACGGTGACGCTGCCGCTGTCCGGCCGGTAGATGCCGGTGAGGTGGCGGATGACCGTGGTTTTGCCCGCGCCGTTGGGGCCCACCAGGCCGTAAACCGCCCCTTTTGGTACGTGGAGACTTAAATCGTCCAGAGCCTTGAAGTCGCCAAAGGTTTTGGTGACGTTTTTCATTTCAAGCATGGTTTTCCTCCTGTTCCAGCCGTTTTTCCAGCTCCTGCCGGGT
>JBJDYM010000398.1:0-2801 GCA_051867315.1 Faecousia sp. | reverse complement strand
TCGGCTCGGCGGAGGACCGCTGCACCTACGCCGGCGACGGCCAGGAGCTGGAAATTGGCTTCAACGTCCGCTATATGGTCGACGCCCTGCGGGCCATCCCCAGTGAAGAGGTCACCCTGGAGCTGACCAACGGATTAAGCCCCATCGTCCTGACCCCGGTGGACGACAAGGAGAATTTCGCCTATATGATCCTCCCCGTGAGAATCAAAAACGGCTAAGCGGACCCAGCCACAATCACAACCAGGGTTGGGCAAAGTGGAGTGGGTTGATGTTCATCTGCAAAAGGAGTTATTGAATTGAAAGTCGTAGTCAAAAAGAAATCCGAGCCGCTGCCTCTGGTGATCTCCACGGAATTCATCAAGCTGGAGGCGGCCATGAAATTCGCGGCCCTCACCGGCACCGGGGGAGAGGCCAAGGAGCTGATCCAGGACGGGCAGGTCACCGTCAATGGGGAGGTCTGCACCATGCGGGGCAGGAAGCTCCGGCCCGGGGATGTGTTCGCATACGGCGGACATCTATTTGAAATCCATGCAGCTGAATGAGCTGTACCTGCGCTCCTTCCGCAATTATGAGGAGGAGCGATTGGAATTTGACCCCGGGGTAAATCTGATCGTGGGCCAGAACGCCCAGGGGAAGACCAATCTGCTGGAGGCCATCAGCTATCTCGGCAGCGGCAAAAGCTTTCGGGCCACCAAAAATTCGGAAATGGTCCGATTTAACCAGGATTTTGGGGAATTGGAAGGAAAAATTTTCTCCCAGGAGCGGGAGCAGACTCTGCGCTGGGTGCTCTTTTCCGGCAGCCGCCCCAGGCAGCTTTGGCGCAATGGGGTCAAGAAAAAAACCGCCGGGGAAATCGCCGGGGTGCTGCCCACGGTGCTGTTCTGCCCCGAGGACCTGATGATCCTGAAAACCGGCGCCGCCCAGCGCAGGCGTTTTGCAGATAATGCGTTATGTCAACTTCGCCCCAATTATGACGCGGCCCTGACGGAGTACAACCGGATTCTGGACCAGAAAAGCCGCATTTTGAAGGATCATTACGAAAACCCGGCGGTGCTGGAAATTCTGCCGGAGTACAATGCCCGGCTCTGCCAGGTGGGGGCGCTGCTGATCTCCTACCGGGCAAGGTTTTTCCAGGCTCTGGGGGAATCGGCGGCCCAGTTTCACGGCAGCTTCACCGGGGGCAAAGAACTTTTCCGGCTGGAATACAGGACGGTTTCCAATATTTCCGACCCCTTTGCCCCGGTTTCCCGGCTGACAGAGGAATTGAACGAACATTTATCCCGCCATTACCGGGCGGAGCTGGAAACCGCCCAGTGCCTGACGGGACCCCATAAAGACGATTTTGAAATCAGCCTCTGCGGCATCGATCTGAAGGCCTACGGCTCCCAGGGCCAGACCCGCACCGCCGCCATCAGCCTGAAGCTGGCCCAGCGGGAGCTGATGAAGCGGGAATGGGGCGAGGAGCCGGTGCTCCTGTTGGATGATGTCCTCAGCGAGCTGGACGCCGGAAGGCAGGATTTTGTCCTGAACCAAATCGTCTCCGGCCAGGTTTTCATCACCTGCTGCGAACCCGGAAGGTTCACCAAATTGGGAAAAACCATGGAAATCCACAGCGGGCAGCTAAGGAACCTCTGAATCAATCGTCTGCGGCTGGGCGGCGGGTCCTGCCAATTTCATCAGAGCTTCCCTAAAATAACCGCCCATCCACCGTAGGGGATGGATGATCAAAAAAACCCATAACCGTTATGGAGGATTTATATGTCAGAAGAAAAAGTCACACAAGAATACGGCGCGGAACAGATTCAGGTTTTGGAAGGCCTGGAGGCAGTGCGCAAGCGGCCGGGTATGTATATCGGCTCCACCTCCGCCTCCGGTCTGCACCATTTGGTCTATGAGATCGTGGACAATGCCATCGATGAGGCTCTGGCGGGGTACTGCAAGCACATCACCGTCACCATCAACCCCGGGGACTCCATCACCGTCACCGACGACGGCCGGGGCATCCCCGTGGACATCCAGGCCCAGACCGGACGGCCCGCCCTGGAAGTGGTGTACACCGTGCTCCATGCCGGCGGCAAATTCGGCGGCGGCGGCTACAAGGTCTCCGGCGGCCTCCACGGCGTGGGTGCCTCCGTGGTCAACGCCCTGTCCGAGTGGCTCCGGGTCCGGGTCCACAAAAACGGCAATATCTACGAAATGAAATTCGCCCGGGGCGCCATCACCCAGGAAATGAAAATCGTGGGCAAGACCGACCACACCGGCACCGAGGTCACCTTCCAGCCCGACCCGGAGATGTTCGACAGCCTCATTTACGATTACGAGATCCTCCACGAGCGGATGCGGGAGGAGGCCTTCCTGAACGCCGGCCTCACCATCACCATCACCGACGACCGGACCGAGGAAAAACGCTCCGACACCATGTGCTTCGAAGGCGGCATCCGGGAATTCGTGTCCTGGGCCAACCGGAACAAGACCCCGGTCCACGAGGAAGTCATCTACATGTCCGGAAGCCGTGGCGATGCCTCCGCTGAGATCGCCTTCCAGTACAACGACGGCTACAACGAATTCATGATGTCCTTTGCCAACGATGTCCGCACCCCCGAGGGCGGCATGCACGAAACCGGCTTCAAAACCGCCCTGACCCGGGCGCTGAACGCCTACGGTGAGAAAAACGGCATCATCAAGGGCGACGACAAGGTCTCGGGCGAGGATTGCCGGGAGGGCATCACCGCCATCATCTCCGTCAAGCTCACCGACGCCCAGTTCGAGGGCCAGACCAAGGCCAAGCTGGGCAACGCCTA
>JBJDYM010000397.1:0-2821 GCA_051867315.1 Faecousia sp. | reverse complement strand
CGCCCGGGAGGAGATCAACGCCATCGGCGGCTACTACGCCTTCGGCAAGGAGCTGCGCAACGGCAATTCCATTTTTGATTTCGACGCCACCAAGCTCAGCGTGAACACCCGGGACATCGGCCTGGCGGGCATCGAGGTATATGACATTTTAAGAGATGAATACGACATTCAGATTGAATTCGGTGACATCGGCAACATTCTGGCCTATCTTTCCATCGGGGACCGGCCCCAGGAGCTGGAGCGGCTGGTCAGCGCCCTGGCGGAGATCAAACGCCGCAACCGTCGGGATGGGGCAGACCTATTGAAGCAGGAATACATTGACCCCATCGTGGTGGCCTCCCCTCAGCAGGCCTTCTATGCCGACAAGGTGAGCCTGCCCCTGCGGCAGAGCGTGGGCCATGTTTGCAGCGAATTTGTGATGTGCTATCCCCCCGGCATTCCCATCCTGGCTCCCGGGGAGAAAATCACCGCCGAAATTCTGGATTATATTGAGTACGCCAAGGCCAAGGGCTGCAGCATGACCGGCCCGGAGGACCCGGACATTCTCCACCTGAACGTTCTGAAATAGAGGAGGAATGGGAATATGGAAATGTGGTTCAGCGAATTTCACACCCCGGATGTGAAGCACTCCATCCGGGTCACCCGGCACCTGTACGCCAAAAAGAGCAGCTACCAGCAGATCGACATTTTCGAGACCCCGGAATACGGCCGGGTGCTGACCCTGGACGGCAACGTGCAGCTGACGGAGCGGGACGAATTCATCTACGACGAGATGATTACCCATGTGCCCATGGCCGTCCACCCGGGTATCCGGGATATCCTGGTCATCGGCGCGGGGGACGGCGGCGTGGTCCGGGAGCTGACCCGGTACGACCGGGTGAAGCGCATCGACCTGGTGGAGATGGACCCCCAGGTGGTGGAGGCCTGCCGGGAGTTTCTCCCCGGCAATGCCTGCCGGATGGACGACCGGCGGGTGCACATCTTTTTTGAAAATGCCCTGCGGTTCATCCGCCGGTGCGAAAAGGAGTACGATCTGATCATCGTGGACTCCACCGACCCCTTCGGCCCTTCGGAAGGGCTGTTCACCAAGGAATTCTACGGCAGCTGCTATAACGCGCTGAAGGAGGACGGCATTATGGTCAACCAGCAGGGCAGTCCCTTCTACGCCCACGACGCCGAGGCCATGAAGCGCAGCCACAAGCGGATTGTGGAGACCTTCCCCATCAGCAAGGTCTATCAGGCCCACATCCCCACCTACGCCGCGGGCTACTGGCTTTTCGGCTTCGCCAGCAAGAAATACCACCCCACCAATGACGTGGACATGGAGGGCTGGTACGCGCTGAACCTGCGGACCCGGTACTATACCCCCCGGCTGCACATCGGGGCCTTCGCCCTGCCCGCCTTTTTGGAGGACATGCTGCGGGAGGTGGAGGACTGATGCTGAGCCCAAACGTGGAGACCTTCATCGGCTGTGACGCCCCTTATGAGAATGCCAGGATTGTGCTCTTTGGAGCACCCTTTGACTCCACCACCTCCTTCCGCCCCGGCGCCCGGTTCGGTCCCGCCGCCATGCGGCACGAAAGCTTCGGCCTGGAAACCTACAGCCCCTATCAGGACGCAGATTTGACGGATTACGCCATATTCGACAGCGGGGATCTGGAGCTCTGCTTCGGAAGCGCGGAAATGGCGCTGCATGACATCGAAAACCGAGCAGAAATCATCCTTCGGGATGGAAAGCTGCCGGTGCTTCTGGGCGGGGAGCATCTGGTGACCCTGGGCAGCGTCCGGGCGGCGGCCAGGCGGTACCCTGGTTTGCACATCATCCACTTTGACGCCCACGCCGATTTGCGGGAGGATTACCTGGGGGCCAGGCTCAGCCACGCCTGTGTGCTGCGGCGGTGCCACGAGCTTGTGGGAGACGGCCGGATTCACCAGTTCTGCATCCGCAGCGGCGACCGGGAGGAATTCCGCTTTGCCGCAGAGCACACGGATCTGCACAAATTCACCCTGGAGGGGTTGAATGAAACGGTGGAAGCGCTGAAAAAGATCAGCGCACCGGTGTATTTCACCATCGATCTGGACTGCCTGGACCCTGCCGCATTTCCCGGCACCGGCACCCCGGAGGCGGGAGGCATCACCTTCCCGCAGCTGCTGGAGGCCATCCAAAAGGTGGCACAGTGCCATGTGGTGGGAGCGGATGTCAACGAGCTGGCCCCCATGCTGGACCCCACCGGCGTCTCCACCGCCACCGCCTGCAAAACCCTGCGGGAATTACTGCTGGCCCTGCTGAAAAACAGAGAATAACGAATAAATGGTGTTGAGATGAATGTGGAGTGCCGATGACCGCCCAGCCTCCCCTACGGTGGCGTGTGCGTTATTTCGGGTGTATGCGCGAAACAATATTTTGTGGTTTCATCGGCATGAGTGGATATTCTTATTTAAAACAAATTGCATCAAAAAGGAGATTATCATTATGAGCAAAGTATTGGTCATTGGCTGCGGCGGGGTGGCATCCGTTGCGATTTCCAAGTGCTGCCAGGTGCCCCAGGTTTTCACCGAGCTGTGCATTGCCAGCCGCACCAAGGAAAAGTGTGATGCGCTGGCCGCCAAGCTGGCTCCCACCACCGCCACCAAGATCACCACTGCCCAGGTCAACGCCGACAGCGTGGAGGAGCTGGTGGCCCTGATTGAAAGCTACAGGCCCGACCTGGTGATGAACATCGCCCTGCCTTATCAGGACCTGACCATCATGGAGGCCTGCCTTGCCTGCCATGTGAACTACATGGACACCGCCAACTACGAGCCGGAGAACACCGACGAT
>JBJDYM010000396.1:6011-9558 GCA_051867315.1 Faecousia sp. | reverse complement strand
TCGTCCAGTCCGTCCAGTTCCCGGCGAAGCACCTGTTCATAATGGCGCTTCTTTTCCTCCAAGCCCTGGATCTTCAGCACCCATCTGTCCATGACTGCAGGGCTCTGACTGCCGGATTTGATCAGGTAGTCCGCCCGCTCCTGATAGGTGGCGATTTCCTTTTTCACCGCCGCGTAGAATTCTTCGGTCATTTTGGATCGCTGCTTTTCATCGTCGATGATGTAAAAGCTGTTGACCATCAGCGGCGTGTCGTTTCGGTTTAGCCCGCTCAGAAGATTGATGAAATCCTCGAACAGATCCACTTTGTCCATGTATGTACGGGGAACAAAATACATGTGGCCGGTGATGCTCAGCTTGGTGGCCTCGATGCTGCGCAGGAAGTTGGTGCAGATTGTCTCGATCTGCTTGCGGTTGGCGCACCGCTGGTAGAGCTCGAACAGCTCTTCCGCCCGGCGGCAGCACCCCGGCACATCGATCTCGTCATCCATCACCATGTTGTCGCAGCGGAAAGCCCCATCCGCCTTGTCGTAGCTGATATTGGCCAGCTTTTCGTACTGGTTGGTCTGCTGATTCAGCGTTTCCTTCACCAGTTCCCTGGACAGAATACCGGCCGTATGCTTGTTGTCCCTGCAATAGGCCAGATAGATGTGCGTTTCTCCCATCGCGGTGATGGGAACACGCTCCCGGATGTCCCCTGTCGCGGAGCGGAAGGCGTCGCTCACAGACAAGCGGTTACCACCCGCATAAGGGATTCCCATATCCTCACACAGTTTGGAGAGGGCATCCTTCTCCACCAGGAGATTCGCCAGGGAAAAGTAGAGAAACTTCCCCAGCATATTCTTCTCGTTGCCGGACGCCGCACCGATGATGTTATGAAAAGAAATGGTTTCCATGCAATAATTCCTCCTACCAATTTTTGATGATTTCTCAAGTATGTAAGCTGTAATACGCTGTCTCCACGTCCTCTTGACCGTGGAGAATCACCCCGCCGCAAATTCCTGGCCGTCCCAAGTGGAACTCCCGAAAATAGAAGCTGTATGGGAGGGGATCGTCATAAAAACAGATTTGGTCCGACATTCTCCATTTGAAGTTGTCCCGTAGGAACCTTACCAGCTTGTGCCGGACCGTTTTATGGGCAATTGCCGCCCGCAAATTTTCTGCTCGCAAAAGACCAGCCGCGGTCTTTCCTCGTCCTCTATAGAAAGCGCCCTCCATTCGGTCACATTGGGATCTTTTTCACTTTGCAGGGCAAATTTCATCAGCGCGTCAAAGGAGATCTGAACTATCTCCTCCCGGCCGGTGAGTTTGCCGCCGCATTGGCTGAGCCACGCAAAGCGGATCGAGACTCTCCGCAGTTCCCGGTCATGCCGCAGGACGGCGAAAGAGCCGGCATCGCCTACCGTAGCCACGCCCTCCTGCGCCATGCGCCTTAAGTCACTTCGCAGCACCGCAAAGCTGTGGGGCGATTTGCTGTTTCTGGAGATTGTCCGAAAGAAAAGGCATTGCTCGGTGGCTGAGACCTTAATCATGGTTCTGTTACTCATTTTTTCACTCCTTAATTACACGGTGGCCACCCGGCTGAGGAAGTAGTCATCCACACCCTTATAGTCCGGGTTCCATGTGTATTTTGAATATCGGATGCCGGGGATCTTCTGTACCTCCCGGCGCATGGTGAGGATCGCATTTCGCACTTGCGGGTTGGTCATCTGATCCATATCCATCGCCTCAACGACCTCGCTCACGCCCAGCTCCAGAATGGTCTCCCGCAGGCCTTTGATGGCATTGACGCCGCCGGTACAGATGAACAGGGCGTCGTTTGCGAGAAAACTTGCCACATCGCCCTTGAGTGGCCCCTCCGTCAGAAAAGCCCGCTTCCGCGTGCGGTCGCCGGTGACATGAATCCAGGAGTAGCTGCGCATGCCGTTTTCAAGGTGGCTGTCCCGACTCGAGAGCCAGCGGTATTTTCGCCCTGGCTTATCAGCGTCGTCCAGTCGGATCTTCATTCCCTGAATCAGTCCGTCCTTATTCCGGACAGGGATCAGGAATCCATTGGGGCCTGCAATCGTCCACTGACCGTCACGGGTATAAAAACCCGGGATGCCCAGCAGCTCATAGCTGCTGCCCACGAGCTTCGCCAGCAGCCGCCGGGCTGCCGGCGTTTCCGGCATGGACTTGTACCCGTTGCGCTCAATGCGTTCATCGGATAGCCCGCGCTCCAGGAGGTTTTCCCGGTGCTCTTCGGAGAGCGTCAGAAAGGACAGCATCTCCGAATAGACCGCGTGACGCTCCTCCAGCGCCCTCGGCGTCCTTTCTCGTTTTTGGGGAACCGGTTGGGACGGCATGGGATACACCTTGCTGTCCTTTGTCAGTTCCTGATATGCCTCTTTGTTTGTGACGCCATGAATCCTGGCATACAGCGAAACGCTGTTGCCGTGGGCGCCGCAGAGATTACACCGATACTGGTTTTTCTCGGTGTTGAGGCTCAGATGATATTTTCCCGGCCCATGGTCATGACAGAAGGGGCAGCTTGCCTCGACCTCGTCACGCCGGAGCGTGCGAGAATCGAGGACAAGCCCGCACCGTCTGGCCACATCCACGATCGGAAACTCTTCATACTTGAAGGCCAAGCGGCGCGCCTCCTTCCTTAACGTGAGGGGTTATGCCGCTTGGGGCATCTGCGACTGGCTCATGGGTTTGACCGACAGCGCCGCTCCATGCACGCATTTCGCCATGATGATCTGACCGGTAGGCCGGACATTGGCAAGGTCATCCACGGACTCCATATTGTCAATGAACACAGGATAATTGCGTCCAGTCAGGCGTTTCATCAACTCGGACAGCTCCATGCCCGCCCGGATCTTCTCAGACAGGGAAAGCCGGTCATAGCGTCGTCCGCCGTAGGTAAACTTGAAGACGTCCCTGGCCTCGCCGGTGGATTTCACCACATCGTAGAGGGAGATCTCCACCTTGTTCATCTTCAGTTGCTTGAAGGTCAGCTCGGCCCGCTTGCTCACATAGAGCGCCGCGTCCTGCAGGAGCTTTTTCTTCTCGCTGATCTGACACTTGACTGCGTTGATCTTGGCCTCAAAGTCCTCCGGTGTGGCGTCCGCCGCGCTCATGGCGGCATCGAGTTCGGCCTGACATTCCCGGATGCTCTCATGGCACTCCATCAGATGGTCATATTCCTCCTGCGTCAGATTGCCGTATTCAGCATCCGAAGTCAGGCTCTGGATTTGTGCGTACAGAGATTCCAACTCTTTTTTGTGCTGTGCGCCACGGGCATTACTCTCCGCATCCAGGTCCTTGCGCCGCTGAGTCAGCTCCGCGATCTCTTGGTTGATCTTCTCCACATCGTCTTTCTTAAACTGCAAAAAAGTGTCCTCCGTCTGCTTCTCCAGGGCTCGCAGCTCATCCAACTGCGTCTTCTGTGCCTTGCCCTCGGTTACAATGGCGGCCAGGGACTTATTGATCCCATCCTGTACCAGCGGCAGGTCGGATTCGGTGACCGCACGGCGGCAGGTCGGACAGACGATACCGGGCTGAAAGC
>JBJDYM010000396.1:0-5911 GCA_051867315.1 Faecousia sp. | reverse complement strand
CGGGTCAGCTCGTGGGGCTGTCCGTTTTCGTCCGTGAACTGGAGGGACACAAACAACTCCGGGTTCTGCTCGCTGTGCAGCCGATCAATGCCTCGTTCCCCAAAAAAGGGAAGCCCGGTGATGGCGAAGGCAATGGCGTCCGCAATGCTGGACTTGCCCCGACCGTTGCCGCCGGTCACGACAGTGGGGTTGCCAAAAGTAAGCTGCGTCGGCTCCTGGTAGCACTTAAAGCCCGATAAGGACATGCCGGTAATCTGAAAGCTCTTGATGGTTTTCATTGAATAAAATTCCGACTCCTTTCTATGCGGCCTGCTCCACAGGAGCGGCAATTTCGTAACTCTCCAGGAAATTGAATACCACGGTATTCTGCTTTTTCAGTGAGAGCTTGACCTGTACCAGCAGTGTGCCCGGCGTCAGATCCTCGTGGGCGCCCCGGGCAAAGGCTTTCGTCACCTTTCCATCTCTGCCTTTGAGCATGACGGTAGTGGATTTGCTGTTCATGCCGTTTTGCACCTGCGCGCTCTCCACGATGTACTCGTACTCCGGCTCTGTCTTATGCGGAAACTCTGTGGTTTTTCCGGCGGGTGCGCTGGGTGCGACTGTATTCTGGCTCTCCGGCGGTTTGACAGGCGCTGACGGCTGGCTTGCCGGCGTGGACTGTCTGGGGGTGGTCGGTGTCAGCTGCGCCTGTGCCCCTCCGGGTGCCGCAGGCGTCAGTTGCAGTCTTTTCAGCGTACTCAGATACGCTTCATCCAGTTTAGGGCGTTCACTGTCCCTGATCACATAGCTGTCTCCGCGAGGCTCAATGTCAACCCAGACGGTATCCATGCTGTAAAGGACACGGCCCACGCCCCACTGAACGGCGGCGCGCTTCATGGAATCGGAAAGTCCGCCTTTGACCGCTTCAATGTCGGAGTCCTCGGCTCCATCCCACTTGGTAATGAAGCCGCGCCCCTCGAAGTAGATGGCGATACCGCACAGCTGTGCCTGTTTTTTCCCGGCTCCGTGCCAGGGTTTGAAATCGTTGTACCAATTTTCGGGCCCCACCACGTCGTCCAGACGGGTCTGAATGGCCCGGTTGGTCACATAGGGAACAGCCAGGCCGCGGGTCTTGTCCTTTGAAGTGACTTGCAGCCGCCACTCCAGATCCTCCGGAGCGAAAGGCTGGGCAAGCGCCGCACGGATCTCCCTGGGATTTTTCTGCTCCATGCAGATGACCTCCTATCCGATAAAATCTTTGAGCGTTTTTCCGTTGGGGATCAGGACGTCGGTGTAATAGTACGCCGGGTCCTTGTCCTTCAGGTGGTTGAGCAGCTCCCGGTACGGCATGTGCAGCCGGTTGTTTTTCGCGTTGAAGCTGTCGTTGTTGTTGGGCAGACGCAGCAGATAGCCCGGCAGATTGGCAAGCGCGCTTGTCTTTTTATAGACAGGAAGGGCGTTGTTGCCGGTACACAGGTGAAATCCTCCCACATTGGAGAAGGGGTAGCTGAACATCGTTGTCGTTTCCGTGGGCGGTTTGTCCTCCACAACACCCAGCCGGCAGCCAAGCACCTTGCCCTCCTTGCTGACGCGAAAGCCGAATACCAAACGCGGCAGCGGGAAATGGGGATACTCTGTGCCAAAGTAGCTGATGTCCGAATAAAGCTCCGGATACCAGAGGCAGTAATCCCGCTCATCATGATCGTTGATGCCAACATGAAAGCAGTTCGGCGGCAGAAAGCCGCTGCGCACCCCTTCATGCCGGATGCTGTTTTTGATACAGTCGAAGAAGGTCTGCTCCGCGATCTCCTTGCAGGAAACGACACCGTCGTTGATGTTTTCCACCCGGATACGGTGCTGCTCCGGATTGATGCGGATCACAAGCTCATTTTCCGCGTTCATGCAGCCATCGCCTCCCTATGATCAGCTTTTTCCTGTTTTTGCTCTTCCGCCAACTTCTCCCGCAGGCGCTTGACGCCCCTTTCATACCAGTCCCGGATCGAAAGCAGCGCCTCCAACAGCTCGGACTCTCCGTTGAAGTAGCAGTCCGTGCGAAGCACAAGCCCGCTGGCCCATTCGTGGCCGATCTTGGTATTCAGATACCAGCCGTATCCGTAACAGTTCAGGTCCATGGCCGATTCCACAAACCTCTCCGCTTCCTGCATATAGGGATTGTCTTTCAGCTTCAGCCTGTGGGCACTGCCATAGGTCCGGCACAGGCGGTAATACTCCACCATGCCCTTGTTGCTGAAGTACCACTTGTTCACATCGTAGTTGTCGTCATAATCCGAATAAACGCAGTCCGCGGCAATCGAGAGCACCTCATAGAACATCATGTAAAAGTCGCTGTCCGCCTCGTCAAAGCCCAGGTCGATCAGCTCCTCCAGCTTACCGTAAGCGTGAAAGAGATGGGCGATGGCAATGGAGGGGATCATATCCTGAATATCCTCCGGTTTCATTTTATCCTCCCTCAGCAGAAAGCCCTAACAGCTGTGCTGACGGGCGCCGCTTCGCAAAAGACAAGGTTGAGGTTGGCAAGGCAGCGGTATTCATACTCCGAAGCGTCGATCCGCCTCTCCAGATCCTGGAGGTCTTCATCGCTGAAGGCCGTGAAATCCAGTTCTGCAAAGCGCACCTTTTCCCCGCGAAGAAGCGGCTCATAGATGTGCTGTATGACATACTCGGACACCTCGGGCGGAACAAAGGTCTTTGCCTCTTCCGCATCTTTCAGCTCGGCCACAAGGCCGCTCAAATCGACATTCATAAGAACCTCCTCAGTAATCCTCCGGCAGCAAAATAGTCGTAACAGACCGATCCGCTTCCGTAATGATCCAAAACTTATCACCCTGCAGGGAGCGATATACGGAGAACAGCCGGCCTCCGTTTTTCAGCGCTTTGTCATTGCAGTTCCAATCTTCTTGACACACCTCGCCCCAGTCGCAGTGCAAATGCCTGCAGTACGATTCCATCATTTCAGTCAATGGAATCACGCTCAATGCATGAGGCGTTGCCACGAGCCTCCCCGGCTGAAACCTGCCCGATGACTCAACAAACATCATTCGCGTTCCTCCTCACGTCAGCGCCTTAAAGCCCTTCGGCGTCAAGACGTTGAATACCATTTTGTTGCTGATGACTTCCTTGACCTCAGCTCCCATGTGCATTCCGCGGCTGCTGTATTTTTCTTCGCGCTCCTCGGTCCTGACCTTGATGATGCGCCCTTTGATGATGTGAGGCGTATCGCACTCGATCAGACCGTTGATCATACCGGAGCCGCCCACCAACCCGATCTGTCCGATGGATAGGGGCAGCAGCGGATGTTTGTCCGCACGGTCCAGTTCGCTTTTGGCGTTCATCAGACGCCGAATGCTGTCCGAGTGGGAGAGCTGCCGTTCCAGCTCTTTTTCGTTGAACCGCTCTCCTTTGAACACCTCCACCGCCTTTTTCACAGCGGGCAGGGCATAGCGATCCTCCTCCAGCTGCGTGACGCAGGGAATCGCGCCGGGATCGTAGGCATACTGCTCCAGTCCCACGCCGCCATCCGGGTCATCGGTTCTCTTTTTCCGCAGGCCCAGGATCACCGCCTGTTTAAACTTTTTGAACTCCCCATCGGTAAAGCGCCAAACAGAGAGATCGGTAAAGTTCTCCGCGAGGATACGGCAGATGTCCGGTGTCAGACGGTAGTAGGGGATGATGTAGATCAGAAGCCCGCCGAGCATGAGATGACCCATGCTCTCTACCAGGAATCGCTTCTCATGCCGCGCTCTGCTGCCGCCCTGGGTCAGGACCGACAGGTACGGCGGATTGAGCAGCATAAGGTGAAATGCCTCCGAGCTGATGCGGCTGTGAAAGAAGCTGCCCACTCCGACACGGTGCAGACGCGTCTGCGCCTCCTCCGCCCGGTATTCGTCCAGCTCCACGCCGTAGGCATAGCAGTTGTTTCCCTGGGCAATCTGCCGCAGGGCCTTCCCACAGCCGCAGCATGGGTCGAACACATTAGTGATGATGCCGGGAGGAAACTTGATCCCCCGCAGGATATGGCTGATGTTGTCCGGATCGGTGGGATAGTAGCCCATGCGGACATTGTTCATCAGGCGGCCGATCACCTCGGCGTTTACCGAATCCGGCCGCTCCGGCAGCTTTTGTGCAAAGCCGTTCAAGACCTCGTAGACCGGCTTGTAGTTCCGGGACATAAGATTGAACCCGGCAAGGCCGGACTGCAGCTTTCCGGCTGTTCCGGCAAGGGCGTATTCCTCCAGCTCCAAAAGGGCCAGCCTTGCGGAGCCCAAAGCGTTCAGCAGACGCCCTCTCGCCTTCTCCAGCTCTTCATAACATGCCCGTGCTCTGCGGGGATCGCTCTGGCTGTATTTCTCCACTCTTGCCCGGCAGGTCAGAAGTTCGGCGCTGCTTCTTAAAATTACACTTCGCATCTCAGCCAGTTTTTGTGCGGCAAAGAGGGTTTCCTGCTTTTGCACATTTAATAAATCACTCAACGCTTATCACCCTTCCGCAGTTCACGCGGCCCGCTCGAATGCATCGTCTTTTCGCAGCGCACTGAGCCGCTGGAGCAGACGCTCATACGTCATCGTCTTTAACTCGGACAGACAGATGTAATTGTTGTGCCCGCCCCGATGGTCTTTGAGGCTGCGGATGGTGCGGTATAGGATCACATCTTCACCGCCGCACACGGGCTGTTCCATGCAGACATAGATACCGCCGTCTTCCCACATCCCGTAGAGACAGCACTCGCCGGATACGGCAATGCCGGCGGCGTTGGACTTGACTACGACATCCCGCAATCCGAGGTCCTTGGCCAGCGCCCGCAAAAAAACCTTCCCGAGATTGAGAAAGACCTTTTTCGCTCCATTTGGGCCGCTCTCCCGCTCGCCCCAGATATAACCGAGATCCTGGCTGAGCAGTTCATACAAGCGGCCCATATTTTCCTGCTGCGATTTGACAGACATATTCATTCCTCCAATCTTTTAGATAAAAAGAGGCAAGGGAGCTCTCCCTTGCCTCACTTGCTTCCCTCACGCCGCAGGGCGGAGGATCTGTTCCATTTCCGGATCGAAGACCGGTGCATTCTCCTCGGGCGTTCCGGGAACGATGCGCAGCGTATAGCCGCTGTCCCGCAGCAGCTTAAACATGCTCACGAAGCGCTTGAGTTCGAAATCTCCCTCCTCCGGTTCCAAGGACTCCCGCACGGTGCGTTCCTGTTCCAGAGTCTCCCGTACCGTCCTGGCGATCTCTTCTTTTACCGCCGGATCCATATCCGGCGTCTGTTCCGACTCGGCCGGAGCCTCATCCACAGGCGTATACTCGGCGTCTACAGGCTCGCTTTTGGGATTGGGTGTGGTCAGCGACACCCAGAAGGAGCGCAGCGCCGACGCCAGCAGCGTACGGAGCATCCCGCGCTTCTTCGGCCGCAGGTTGACGATTTCCTCAGCCTTGACCTCCCCGATCTCACTGACTGCCACCGTCAGCTTGCCGGTCTCCACATAGGCGGCGGAGAGAAAGCAGCTGACAACGGCGCATTCAGAGGCGATAACCTCGGGTGCCTGAACGCGCTTGGCGAGAAGACGCCTGCAAATGACGGCAGCGCTTTCCACCTCATCGAGCTGGACAATGTCCGCCTGAACAGAGCCGGCATGGACGATGCCGTTTCCGCTGATGGTCTTCGCCCGGACATCGCCGACCACATGGGCACAGCCCTTGACCACCAGGCGGTCAGTCACCAGCGACTCATAATGTACGGTTTCTCCCTTAGGAATGTAAACGGTTTTCATAGCAATACTCCTTTATTCTTTATTTTCCTTGGGTTTATAGTTCTGTCCGCAGAATCCGCGGGCGTTAAAGTTTTCCCTGTCCTCCGGCAGCTCTTTGTCCCGGCCTGTCAGAATGAAAAAGCGGAACATCACAGCGCCCCGGATCAGGC
>JBJDYM010000395.1:0-2826 GCA_051867315.1 Faecousia sp. | reverse complement strand
TTTTACCGGGCAAACCGGGTTTTCAGGGTGGTGCTCCAGCTTTCGCCGGGGGCCAGGATGGCGGCGGCGGGCTTTTTCAGCCAGTCGGTGCTGCCCTTTTCCGGGCTGGGCAGGCTGTGCCAGGGCTCGATGCACACAAATTTCGGGGTGCCGGGCTTGCTCCAGATCAGGGTGTAGGGGAACGCGGCAATGTCGCAGATCACGGCCCGGCCGGTGTCCTTTTCGTACAGGCCCAGGGTCTTGGAGCGCAGGTTCGTCATGCAGTGGCTGTCGATCTCGAAGAGCTTGTCGTCAATGGGGATGCAGTCGATGTTGCTGCCCAGGTAGTAGCACTTGCCCCGGAGCAGACCGTCGGGCTGGCAGCTCAGGCACAGGGGGGATTCCATCCGGTCGAAGCGGAGCTCATAGTCGGCGGCGGTGTGGTTTTCGTCAAAGGGGATGGCGAAGGCGGGGTGGTAGCCGATGCCGAAGGGGAGAATCTCCCGGTCGGTGTTTTCCACGGTCAGGGTGTGGTGCAGGGTGTCGCCGTCCAGGGTGAAGGTGGAGATCAGGCGGAATTCATAGGGGAAGTGGGCCAGGGTCTCCGGGTTGCTGTGCAGCTCCAGCACCAGGGAGTTGGCGGTCTGCTTCACCAGGTCGTGCTCCATCAGCCGGGCAAAGCCGTGCTGGGTGGCGGGGAAGTCCTCCCCCTTGGCGTGGATGGTACCCTTTACCACCTTGCCGGTGTGGGGGAAGAGGATGGGAGCGTGGTAACCCCAGACGCTGCCGTCCGCCTGCCAGATGTGCTCCACACCGTCGCATTTGCGCACCACGCTCTTAACCTGGGCGCCCCAGGTGGTCACGGTGACCCGCAGATACTCATTTTCAATGATATACTCTTCAAAATCCATATTGATAGCTCCTTTTTCTGATGTGCGATCGGCTTAAAATGCTGCTTGATGCTTTGCACACGCCACTGTAGGGAATGCTATCAGCCTCCCGCGCAGTACCAGCTGCCGGCACGGAATCCGGTTCGGCGAATTGGTATCACGCCGAGCATTTTACCATTCAAGCAAACACGAAGTTTTTTCCTGGCGGGAGGCTGATAGCCTCCCCACAGTGGGTGGTGCGATATTATGCAAAGATCAGGAAATATCCAAGCACGGCGATGCCGAGAATGATGCGGTACACGCCGAAGGCGGAGAAGGAATGACGGCGCACATAGGCCATCAGGCCCTTGATGACCAAAAGGCTGACGATGTAGGATACGGTGCAGCCCACCAGCAGGATCATCAGATCCATGGCAGTGAAGCCCACTCCGGACAGGAAGAATTTCAGCAGCTTGATGGCGCTGGCTCCCAGCATGGTGGGAATGGCCATGAAGAAGCTGAATTCCGCCGCCGCGCCCCGGCTGACGCCCACCAGGATGCCGCCGAGAATGGTGGAGCCGGAACGGGAGGTGCCGGGGATCAGGCTCAGGCACTGGCTCAGGCCGATGATCAGGGCGGTATTCAGGCCGATCTCGTGGACATCGCTGACCTTGGGCTCCCGGTCCGCATTCCGCCGCTCCACCAGGATGAAGGCAATGCCGTAGACGATCAGGGCAATGGACACCACGGTGGCGTTGTGCAGATGCTCGTCCATCCAGTCGTCGAACAGCACGCCCACCACCCCGGAGGGGATGATGGCCGCGATGACCTTGAACCACAGGTTCCAGGTCTGCTTTTTCTGAAGCTGGTTCTTGCCCCGATCGAAGGGGTTCAGCTTCCGGAAAAACAGGGCGCAGACGGCCAAAATGGCGCCCAGCTGGATGACCACGTCGAACATGCTCTGGAATTCTTTGGTTACGTTCAGGTTTACAAATTCGTTCAGCAGAATCAGGTGCCCTGTGGAGGAAACGGGCAGCCATTCGGTGATGCCCTCCACGATGCCGAAGAGCACCGCCTTTAGTATTTCAATCAGATCCGTCATTTTTTCATTCTCCTTTTATGCCAGATTACGGCTGGTGGGGGCAGGCGGCGGTGATTTGCTGGGCTACGGTGCAGTTGGGCTCGTAGATGCAATTGCCGTAGCAGCAGTCGCATTCGGTGAGGCGGCCGTTTTCGATTTCAATGGTCACCATCCGGCTCTGGTCCAGCTGGCGGCAATAGCCGGTGAAAATCCATTCTTCTTCCATTGCTTATTCCTCCACCGCGCAGTAGCCGCGAGGGGCCAGGGTCAGCCAATCGGGGGAGATGGTTTGCAGATTCTTTCCGAAGATCACCCGGCCCGCCGGGATGTCCCAGGGGTCGCCGCTGCGGTTGACATAAATCCTGACCGTTTTCCCTTTGCAGCTCCGGGAGTAGCCCAGATGCTTGTCTCCGGCGGTGAAGAAGCGGATGTCTCCCAGGCGCAGGGCCTCGTGCTGGGCTCTCAGCTTGCCCAGGCACCGGAAATGGCTGAGGATCTCGGTGTCCTCCCGGCCCCAGGGGTAGGGGCGGCGGTTGAAGGGGTCCCTGTAGCCCTCCATACCCGCCTCGTCGGCGTAGTACAAACTGGGGGAGCCGGGCAGGGTGTATTGCAGGAAGGAGGCCATCATCAGCCGGTCCCTGGCTACCTCCAATTGGTTCCGGGACAGGCGCCGGTGGGCCTTTTCCTCCCGGCTGCCGTCGAAATCGTCCACCAGGGCGGTGAGAATTCTCGGGGTGTCGTGGGTGCCCAGCAGGTTCATGTTGCAGGCCACCACCTGGGGCGGATAATTTTCCACAATGGTCATCACCGTGTCCCGCAGCCGCTGGCCGGTGTCCCGGCCCCGCATGAAGTCCAGAATGGCGGTGCGGAAGGGATAGTTCATCACGCTGTCCAGCT
>JBJDYM010000394.1:0-2827 GCA_051867315.1 Faecousia sp. | reverse complement strand
CTGCCGCTGGCCCGGGTTGGTGCCCACGGAACACAGGGCGTCCCGAAGGGCGGCCACGGCGCGGACCCGGATGGGTGTGCCGTTGCAGAAGGCCCCCGCCCCCGCCGCGGCGGAGAACAGCTCGCTGTGGAAGGGGTTATAGACAATACCGAACCGCAGCGCGCCCCCGTCCGCCAGGGCCAGGGAAATGGCGCTGTGGCGGAAGTCGTGGATCAGGTTGGTGGTGCCGTCCACCGGGTCTAAGATCCAGACCGGGCCGGTCAGGTCCAGGCCGGAGTTGTCCTGCTCCTCGCTCATCAGGGGGACGTCCGGGGTCAGCGCGGCCAGACGTTCTTTCAAAAGCTCCTGCACGGAGCGGTCCACCTCGGTGACGAAGTCCGTTTTGCCCTTTTGGCTGACCTGGGCGGCCAGCTCCCGGCGGGACAGGAGCGCTCCCGCCTCCCGCACCGCCTGGGTGACGGCCCGATACAGGCTTTCGTTCATGCCGCCCCGCCCTTTCCCAGCAGGACGGAGACGTAGTCGCCGCCCAGGGCGTGGATCTCCTTCAGGGAACGCTTTAAAAGCCCGGCGGTCTTGACCTGGAAGGGGGCGTTGTCGGAGATGCGGATGGTGTAGCGCCCCGCCAACATGTCCTGATACAGCTCCTCCACGGTGGTGTGCTCCCGCTCAAACTGCGTGCGGATGCAGCCGTACTGCACCGCCTGGTGGGTGTCGCTGCCGCCCACCATGGGCTTGCCCAGCCGAGCGGCCAGCTCGCCCGTCAGCCGCTGGGCGCGTTCCCGGTTCTCCGCCACGTCCTTGCCGTTTAAGTCAAAGAAGTGGAAGCGGCGCAGCTGCTCCTCCGGCAGGTCCGGGATGTGCCCGCCATCACGAAAAGGGTGGGCGCCGCCCACGATCACGGGGTACTGGTCGAACAGGTCCATCAGCTGGGCAAAGGGCAGAAAATTGCCCTTCTCTTTATAGGGCGTCAGGCGCTCATTCAGCTCCAGAATGGCCTCCATGGGGCCGATGGACAGGATGTGGCCGCTCTCGGCGATGTCGGTCTCCATGCCGGGGAAGATGCGCAGGCCGTCAAAGACCAGGGTGTCGCCCTCCCGGTCGGCGTGCTCCGCGATGTAGCGGTAGAGCCGGTCAAAGCCCAGGGTGTTGAAGTGTTCGGTCAGACAAATCGCGTCCAGACCCGCCTGCCGGGCCTCGGAAAACAGCCAGTGGGTGTAGTCCTCGGAAAAGGGAAGCTGTTTTGCCAGCTTCCCGTGGGTGTGAAAATCAAGATACATTTGAGTTCTCCCTTCAGATCAGGGTGGAGATCAGGATGGTGACCGCCACCCACAAAAAGGACAGGGCCAGGAACAGCAGGTCGTTGTAGGTGACCTTCAGGGCGGAGAGCTTCATCTTCCGCACCTCCTTGCTGACGGCGGCGTAGCGGTAGCCCTTGATCTCCAGGGCCTCCACCGTGGTGCGGGAGCGCTTGGCGGTGTTGAGCATCAGGGGGTAGAAGGCCTGGATGATGATTTTGACCTGGTAGATCAGATAGCGCACCTTCCCGATCAGGGTGTCGTGGGCCGGGGGATTGCCCCGCAGCCGGTAGCTCAGCAGCACGTTCTGAAACTCCTCCATCAGCATGGGCAGCATCCGGTAGGCGTAGGAGATGGAAAAGCTCAGCCGCTCCGGGCAGCCGAACCACATCAGACCGTTGCTCAGCCGGTCGGGGTCCAGGCCGGAGAACACGGTGATGGAGGCCAGGGACACGGTGGCGACCTTCAGCGTCAGGATCAGCAGCGGGGCCACCGCCGTGCCGTTTCCGCCGAACAGCAGGGTGACGATCAGCAGATAGCCGGTCTGGGAGAACACCCCCAGGATGAACAGAAACAGCACCAGCCCCGCCACCCGGGCCAGGAGGGTGGTGGCCGCCACCAGCAGAAAGCAGCCCAGCAGGAAGGGTAGGTCGTGGACGAACCAGGGTACCAGGCCGAAGAACAGGTACCACGCCAGCAGAACCCGGGGGTCCAGGGCGGCGATGACCGTGTCGTCGTTGCCGTAGGCGTTTTTCAGCACCTGGTTGCGCAGAAAGTCCATGGTGAATTTGTCCAGGATGCTCTCGGACAGTTTACGCGTCAGCTTTTCCATGTTCGTCCTCCCGGAATGTGTGGTAAAATTCATCGACGGTGTAGCACAGGGCGCGCTCGTCCAGCCGCCGGGCCAGGTCGAAGATCTCCGGCGGGCGGATGCCCACCTGCCCGGCCAGGGCGCGGTCCCCGAAAATCTCGTCCCGGGTCCCGTCGGCCACCACCTTTCCCTGGCACAGGACGATGATGCGCTGGGCCCACTCGCAGACCAGCTGCATGTCGTGGGTGGCGATCATGACGGTCTCGGTGATCTCTTTCATCTCGTTCAGGGTCCGCATGATCTCCCGGCGGGTGGCGATGTCCAGATTGGCGGTGGGTTCGTCCAGCAGCAGGATGCCGGGGTTCAAGGCCACGCCGATGGCCAGACTGGCCCGGCGCATCTGGCCGCCCGACAGCAGGCGGCCGTCCCGCTCTTTCAGCTGCGTCAGCCGGAACCGCTCCAGCAGCCGGTCGGTCTGCTTCTCCCAGCCGTCCACCCCCCGCACCTGCAGGGCGTAGGCGATGTCCCCCCGGATGGAGTCCTTGATGAACATTTCCTCCGGGTTCTGGTACACCAGGGAGATCTGCCGGGACAGGGCCTCCGGCTTTACGTCCTTCAACACCGTGCCGTTCAGCGCGATTTCCCCTTCGGAGGGCTTCAAAAGGCCGATCAGCAGCTTCATCAGGGTGGACTTGCCCGCCCCGTTGGAGCCGATCAGGGC
>JBJDYM010000393.1:0-2833 GCA_051867315.1 Faecousia sp. | reverse complement strand
TGACCATCAAATACAGCATGGGCCGCCGGGAATCCCCCATGGCCCGCAGAATGCCCGCTCCCATGTTATACACCATGGAGCCCACAGCACCGGCAAAATAGATGCACAGGTACGTGGAGGCATCCCCCAGGCAGCTTTCCGGCATGTTCATCAGCCCCAGCACCCAGGGCCCCAGGCCCACACCCAACACCGTGATCATGGCGCCCAGCACCAGCGACAACGCCACGCCGGTGTGCAGCGCGTTCTGCACGCCCTGCCGGTTCCCTGCCCCGTAATTCTGGGAGAGGATCACCGTGGCGCCGGAGCTGATGCCGATGAAAAAGCCGTTCACCATATTCACCAGAGGTCCGGTGGCGCCCACAGCAGCCAGGGCAGTGGTGCCCACCACCCGTCCGACGATGATGGTATCCACGGTGTTGTACATCTGCTGAAAAAAAGTGCCCAACAGGATGGGGAAAAAGAAAATGAGGAGCTGCTTCCAAATCACCCCTTCGGTGATCTGGCGCTGTCCGGCCTGGGTTTGCATCAGTTAAGACTCCCTTCAGTATCCACCGGGATTCTATCACGATTGAGCGGAAATGTCCATGGCGTTTCATAAAAAATGTGCATGCCGGTTTAACGCAGCATCCCGACAAATTGGTGTTTGGCGGGCAGGGCCCGCGGCCAATTCGTTACGAACTCTGGGCAATCAACCCACAACTCCTGGGCCCCTCGACCGGTACTGCCCAGCAAATCGGTGTTTGACGGGCAGGGCCCGCGGCCAATTCGTTACGAACCTTGGGCAATCAACCCACAACTCCTGGGCCCCTCGACCGGTACTGCCCAGCAAATCGGTGTTTAACGGGCAGGGCCCGCGGCCAAATTGCTGCGTCAAGCCGAGATGCATCTTTTGTTATCTGCGGCGCATATCCTGAAGGAAGGCCTGTAGCCGTTCCTCCTCCGCGCGGAGGAGGTAGCAATAGTAGGTTACATTGGCCTCCGGGTCCAGGACGGGGATATTGACCCGCCCGGTGTAGTCGGTAGTGTTGCGCTTCATGGACAGGTCGGTGGTAAAGCAGGGCAGCACCGAGGAGCTGACCAGCTCATCGAAGCTGAAGCGATCGTTCTGGAGCAGGAACCGGGAGTTTGGCATTTTGCGCATATGCAGCTCATGCCAGAAACCGATGTCGCCAAAAACCAGCATATTCTCCCCGTCCAGCTCCCGCATTTCCAGCCCCTGACGGTGCGCCAGAGGATGGGACTTCCGCAGAGAGAAAAACAGGTGCTCCTCCCCCCAGGGCAGAACCAGCCAATCGGGATTTTGGAGCTGTTCAGCCAGGACAATGATCTGATAGGTTCCGTTATTCAGCCCCTGGATCAGCACCTGGCTGTCCCGGATCTCGGAGCCGATGGTCACCCTGCCGTAGAGGCTGGACAGCCGGGGCAGCAAATCCCACAACGGCGCCGGCGCGCAGGCGCCCACCGCCAGGGTGTGCTTGGCCCGGTCAAAGCTGCGGACCCGCTCCACCATATCCTCCCCCTCCTTCCACAGCTTCCGGGCATATTCCACTGCCAGTTGGCCGTTTTCGTTGAGGGTGAGCCGGTTTTTCCGATGGTCAAACAGGGGAACCCGGAATTCCTCCTCCAGCTGTTTCATGGCCCGGGTCAGGGTGGGTTGGGACAGGTGCAGCGTTTCCGCCGCCTTGGAAAGGGTGAGCGAATCGGCAAAGGCGATCAGCATTTCCAGCTGCGCAAATTCTATCATATCAGAAGCCTCCTTGTACCACCGTCCCGGTGGTTCTGAAACCAGTATACCGTTTTTCACTATTCATGTCAAGAATAGCAGAATGCAAGTTTTATATTGTACATTTCCTTGGAGATATACTAAAATAGAGTCGGAAAAGAATCATGCCTGCAAGGCACTGCGAATCGGAAAGGATGATTTTGATGAAAGTTTTGATGATCAACGGCTCCCCCCACGCCAGCGGCAACACCGCCATTGCGTTGGAGGAAATGAGAAAGGTCTTTGAAGCAGCGGGCGTTGAAACAGAGCTGGTACAGGTGGGCCATCGGGACATCCGGGGCTGCATCGGCTGCCGCAGCTGTAAAAGCGCTGGAAAATGCGTGTTTGACGATGCAGTGAACGCCACCGCCAAGAGCTTTCAGGAGGCAGACGGCCTGGTGGTTGCCTCTCCGGTCTATTTTGCCAGCGCCAACGCCACCCTGATCGCCTTCCTGGACCGGCTGTTCTACTCCACCCCCTTCGACAAAACCATGAAGGTGGGCGCCAGCGTGGTTGTGGCCCGGCGGGGCGGATTGTCCGCCACCTTCGACGAGCTGAACAAGTATTTCACCATTTCCGGCATGCCCGTGGCCTCCAGCCAGTACTGGAACAGCGTCCACGGCCAGATGCCCGGCCAGGCTGCCGAGGATCTGGAGGGCCTGCAGGTCATGCGGGCACTGGCCCGGAACATGACCTTCCTCATGAAGAGCATCGCCCTGGGCAAGGAAGCTTACGGCCTGCCCCAGCAGGAGCCCCGGGTCTTCACCAATTTCATCCGATAATCAGGAGGTCCTTGCAAATGAGCGTCAATGGGTTCTTCCCGGAGATTCACCGGAATTTCGGCTTTGGCTGCATGCGCCTTCCCCTGGTGGGAGAAGCGGTGGATCTGCAGCAGGCGAAGGAAATGGTGGATTACTTTCTGGAAAACGGCTTCAACTATTTCGATACCGCCCACGGCTATCTGGGCGGCCGCAGCGAGACGGCCCTGCGGGAGTGCCTGGTAAAGCGGCATCCCAGGGAAAGCTACATCCTGACCAACAAGCTCTCCACCCACTTTTTCCAGCGGGAGGA
>JBJDYM010000392.1:0-2846 GCA_051867315.1 Faecousia sp. | reverse complement strand
GGCAGTTCGCCGCCCGGGGAAAGCTGACGCCGGAGGAATTTGAGGCCATCACGGGGCAAAAATACAGTGTTTGATGAGACGATATGTGGAATGGGGTGATTATATGACAAAGATCACACTTTTTTGCAAAGGTGGAATGGCCAGAGCCAAGGTAGAAGGACAAATCACACAGGGCATGGTGGGTATCCCGGTTACCGTTGATTGTGACGAAGCCTGGGAAGGGTTTCAAAAAACGCTGAAGGTGCGATGCGCAGAGGTGATTCGCACGGTGATTTTAGAGGGATGCGGTCCGGTGAGCCTGCCGTTTGAGTGTTTGATTGCGGGGCAGAGGCTGGAATGCGGTCTGGACGGCTGGGATGCTGATGGGGAACTGAGAATTCCAACCAATTGGGCATACTGTGCGACAGTGAAGCCGTCGGTAGCGGAATATGACGGAATGGAAGGAATGCAGCCGACACCGGGAATCACGGAACAGCTTTTGCTCCGGCTGGCAGCAGCGGAGGACGAAATTTTTAAGATAAAACAGGAGGAGAGCAACAATGTCTCGGGCGGTAAACCAACGGTATACTGCTGGGGAGATTCCTTGACAGAGGGCGTGGGCGGAGGGATCAAAACCCCGGAGGGCATCCAGGATACCATTGTCTGCGCGTACACGGACATTGTTTCCGGGAGCTATCCGTGTGTGAATCTGGGATGTCGGGGGGAGACGATTCAGACCATCATGGCGCGGCAGGGAGCGGATCCTATGGTGGTAGGCGGATTCACCATTCCGGCGGATGCATCTGAGGATGTGATTGTTGGATACCTTCGGGGCAATTATTATTCAGATGACCGACTTGGAATTGAAACGGCCTCCGGAGACCTGGCCCAGCCGATGATGGAAAGCGAATCGGGCATCAATCCCTGTATCATTGCTGGGGTGGAAGGCGAACTGTTCCGCGATATGGACAAGGACGAAAACGGGAGATACGCCTACAGATTCCATCGGCTTGAAAGCGGAGAGGAGATACAGGTGTCGGAGGGATCCAAGATTGAGACCTATGCCATGAGGCACTATCGGAACGGAGTGGCTGTCATCTGGATGGGAACCAACGGTGCGGTGAACTCCCACACGGCTTACATCGAGAAACTGAAACAGATGATCGCTTACGGAGGATACAGCAATTACCTGGTCATCATTGCCCGGGAATACACAGCCCAGTGGGTGCTGGAGGATGCAAACAGCATCAAAAAGGCATTGACGGATGAAAACGGCGTGTGTCATCTGCTGTACCTCCCGCCGCACCTGATTAAGAGGGGCTATACGTTGGCGGGAATTGCAGCAAGCGCAGGCGTGCCGGATACATCTGGATGGACCACAACGGATGAAATCAAAAGAAAAGCACCGCTCTTGATGTATTCATCCGGTGGGAATGGGGAGGATAATTTTGAAACCCTGCATTTCTCCTGCTACGGCTACAAGGCAATCGGAAAACTGGTGGTGGAACAGATTGGGAAGCTGCTGAACAGATCCAGCGGGAACGGGGAAGAAGAAAATGAGCCAACGCCGGAGCTGGGATATGAAACGGACGGCGTGGACGAGTTTGGGACATTTGCCTATAAGCTGACTGGGCCTATGATTGGAACCGGAAGCGCTGTCGATACAAACCTCATGCTTTACGATGTGGAAAAGGACTGGACAATTGCCTGCCGGTTCCGGGATGACATGGTTGTTTCCGACGGATCCATGGGGTGCGTGTTTGAATTACGGAAATACTTCAGTGATGATTCTGTGCAGACCGCAGTGTTCCTAAGATTGCTTCCGCAAGCGGACGGAACGATGGTGTACAGTTTTGCAGGAGGATTTGGAGGGTTCAACTTCCCGTTTGACAACAATTCCGGGTACATTGAGCCGACGGACGGCTATCACACTGCGGTTATTGCGAAGCAGGGAGGCGACTATTGGTTCTACCTGGATGGGGCGTTGGCTTATAACTGCGCATTGGGATATCAGGTGACAGAAAATCATCTGCACACAGAACCGCTGTATTTGTTTGGCCGGGTGGAAAATGGAGTGGAATACAACACAACGAGTGGTGTGATGGATGAATTCCGGGTGTACACCACCTACATGGACGCAGAAACGGTAAGCGCGCTTTTGGAACAGATGAACAGTTGACGGAAATGGGCAAAGGCGGACGAGGGTGTCATCACTGCCGCCCACGCCCCATGAGTAATTTGGAGGGAACATGACAACATATCAAACCCAATGTCTGCTTGGCTACCTGGGATATTTACCGGAGATGTCCCAAGATGGCATCAGCGGGCCGAAAACCAAAGCGGCGACGTCTGCATTCCAGGCGGATTACGGCCTGGCTGTTGACGGCGTGGCCGGTGAAATGACCAATAAAATGCTGGTTGCAGCCGTGGCCGGGACGGCGGTAAAAATGGAAAAGCCGGAGGCAGCGGAGGATACAGACCAGCCACAGACTGGAACCTGGTGGGATGACATCAAATATTTCCACCGGGACGATGATGGCATCCGCTGCCCCTGCCCCCGCTGCGGCGGGTGGCCGGTAGAACCAGCGGAAAAGCTGATGAGAACAGCGGACAGCATCCGGGAGGCACTGGGGCCGATGATCCCCAGCAGTACCGTCCGCTGCCAAGCCCATAACGACGAACTCTCGGGCAGTGCGAAAAATTCCAGGCACCTTTCCGGCAGGGCCATGGACTTTTCTGCCCCCTACTCCAGTCAGGCAAAGATAGAATCCTGCCTGGAACGAAAAAAGAACGCTGGAGAAATCCGCTACTGGTACAGCATGGGCAGCGGGTGGTATCACTTTGACGTGGATTGAAAGGAGAAAAAA
>JBJDYM010000391.1:0-2846 GCA_051867315.1 Faecousia sp. | reverse complement strand
CATGCTCTCCGACGTCACGGAGGAGTCGAGGATGGACGAGGTTTCCGCCCACGGCTATGCCTGGGGGTACATCGGAAGCTGCATTCCCTTTGTGCTCTGCCTGCTCCTGGTGCTGTTCTACGACAAACTGGGACTGACCATCGAGACTGCCATGGCGATCTCCTTCCTGATCGTGGCGGTATGGTGGGTTCTCATGACGGTGCCGCTGCTGAAAAGCTATCGCCAAAAGCATTTTGTCCGGGCGGACAGCCATCCGGTCCGGGCCAGCTTCCGGCGTTTGGGCCATGTGTGGGCCGAGCTGAAGCAGAAGAAAAAGATCCTGCTGTTCCTGGTGGCGTTTTTCTTCTACATTGACGGCGTCTATACCATTATCGACATGGCGACGGCGTACGGGACGGCGCTGGGCCTGGACTCCACAGGACTGCTGCTGGCGCTGCTGGTGACCCAGATCGTGGCGTTCCCCTCCGCGCTGATTTTCGGGCGGCTGTCCCGAACGATCTCCGCGGCCAAGCTGATCCGGGGGTGCATTATCGCGTATTTCCTGATCGCCGTCTACGGCCTGTTTCTGGTCAAGCTGGTCCAATTCTGGATTCTTGCTGTGTGCGTGGGAATGTTCCAGGGCGCGATCCAGTCGCTGTCCCGCTCCTACTTCGCCAAGCTCATCCCGGCGGAGCAGTCCGGAGAATATTTCGGGATCTATGATATCTGCGGCAAAGGCGCTTCCCTGGTGGGCACGTCCCTGGTGGCGCTTGTCAGTCAAATCAGCGGAAGCGTCAACACGGGCGTGGGGGCGCTTGCGGTCATGTTCCTGCTGGGAGTCGTGTTCTTCCTGATGACCGAAAAATGGCCGGATCCATAAACCGAAGACGGCGGACGCAGCTGCGTCCGCCGTCTTCGAAGGAAAGAAAATGAAAAAGAATCACTTGCGCTCTATGATGAACTGCTTTTCAGCAGGAGTTGGAAGATGAGATCAGCGCTCGCTGATCCAGTCGGCGTCCACGTCGTAGATCAGATCATCCACGTCGGAGTGCGTATGACTATGCAATCGGTTCACCTTCCTTCCTCGAATTTGCTGACAGTATACCATATGCGGAAGGGCGCTTCTGCCATGGACCGGAAAAGCTTTTGTAAAATTGTCATGAAGTGAACCGGGTGACGGATCAAATGAAAAAAATCTTTTTTATGGATATCGACGGGACGCTGGCGGTGGGAGATGCCCTGATCCCGGGCGCTTTGGCCCTGCTGCGCGCGATCCGGGAGAGGAACGGCATTTGCCGCTATTTCACCAACAACTCGTCCAAGGGGATCGGCACGTATGTCGAGCAGTTCCGGCAATGGGGGATTCCGGTTCGGCCGGAGGAATTTCTGACGGCGGGCGCCTATTCTGCCCGGCAGATGAAGCGCATCGTGGGAGACCGCAAGGTCTTCCTCCTGGGGACCGCGAGCTACCGCAGGGAGTGCGAGCGGGAGGGATTGCACATCACCGAACAGGCCGACCCGGACACAGCGGCGGTTCTGACCGCATATGATACCGAGCTGAACTATGAAAAGCTGCGCCAGGTCTGCGCGCTGCTGAACAAGCGGGACATTCCGTGGTATGCCACAAACCCCGATCTGTGCTGTCCGTCGCCCCATGGCATGATTCCCGACTGTGGCGCCATCTGCCAGATGATCGGCAGCGCGGTCGGAAGAACGCCGCAGTATTTCGGCAAGCCGGAACCGGGCATGATCCTGGATACGCTCCACTCCCTCGGCCTGCGTCAAGAGGAGGCCCTTGTGATTGGAGACCGGCTGTATACGGACATCGCAAGCGGGGAAAACGCCGGCGTTGACACCTGCCTGGTCCTGACCGGGGAGGAGAAAAAGGCGAACGCCACGGCCGGCTTCTGTTTCCCCTCCGTGGCGGAACTGGAGCAGGCGATGGGCATGGGCTTGCTGTAAAACAGGAAGGAGAGCGTGTATGAATAAAATCTCCCATCTCCGGGTCACGGAACAGATCCTCGGAGCGTATCCAAACCTGAGCCGGGCACAGAAAAAGTGGATCCGCGTCGGCTGTATTCTGCCGGATCTGCTGCTGAGTACTTACCTGAAAGCGCATACCTGGAAGGCCCGTTCGCCGCAGGTGTTCCGTATGACAGAGCGGTTCCTGCGGCACGGGCTGCACAGCAGGCGCGACTTTCTCGCATATGGCTGTATGCTGCACTATGTTGAGGATTTTTTCACCTTTCCGCACAATGAAATGTTTCGCGGAAGCCTGCGGGAGCATGTGCGCTATGAGGGAGAGCTTTGCCGGCATCTGATCCAGTTTGCCGGGGTCGCGCAGTATGATGGGGTCAGGCCCATGGCACGGACCCTTCCGGCCAGGCTGAGTGAACTGCATGACAACTATCAGAATACGCAGTCCGGCGTTCAGACCGATCTGGCCTATATTAAGGAGGCGGCCGGGATGATTTCGGCGGTTTTTCTCTCAACGGTGTGCGCGGACGTTCCTCATGGAAGCCGGAGTATGACAATGGTCTATATATAATACTTTTCCCGCACTTTACAAGAAATGGGCAGAAGACCTGCTATCCTTTCGCTATAATAAAGGCAACATGGGCGTTTCCAAGCCAGTTTGAGGGCGCGTGTCACAAAAAAAGCACGGAGAGGCTGCCGTTGTGTGTTCTTCCATCCTTGGTGCGGATCGCCGTTGGCTCTGTGGTGATGAGGTGTCTCTCAACCAACCTTGTCACATATTTTCGTACTGTGTTGGGACGCATGCCCACCGCTTTGCCGATGGTTTTGTAGCTGGGATGGCACTGGTGCGTCTCTCGGTCCTCACGATACATCAGGTAGGCGTACACCAG
>JBJDYM010000390.1:2413-39800 GCA_051867315.1 Faecousia sp. | reverse complement strand
TGGCCTATATCGTCCCCGCTGTGGGCGAGTGGAATTTTGAAATGGGCGTTGCCGGTATGGGCTTTTTGGCATTGGCTGTGATGATTTTCGGCCAGTGGAAGCCGCTGAACATTGCCGGCGCGGCGCTGTTCTTCGCCATTTTCCGGGCCATGGCCAATATCTATGATTCCTTCGGCTTCCTGGCAAAGCTGGGCTGGCCCAAGGAGATCTACAACATGATGCCCTTTGTGGCCTCCATGATTGTGCTGGCCTTCACCTCCAAGAGCTCCCGGGCCCCCAAGGCCGAGGGCATCCCCTACGACAAGGGGAGCCGATAATCCCCCAAGCCCGATGGCCGCTTTGCCATCGGGCTTTTCCGTCATGAACGCTGTAAATGGTGTTTGTAGAGATATAAGCTACAAGATATCGGATATGATCCCAGATGTACAATGTTCAGTATTTCGCAGTTATCTGCTTCCAGATGATTGCATAGGCTTTCGTTTGTGATATCCTTTATCTCGCCAAACACCAATTTATCAGGACGGTACGGGATGGTTCTTGACAAATCCGGTGAGATGGGCTATCATTACAACAATGTTGCGCAACACTGTTGCAAAAAGGAGAACCGAAATGCCGATTCGGAAAATTGCATGCCCGCTGCTGTTGCTTTTGATGCTTTCCGGCTGCGCTGGGGCAGGAAGGTCAGCGGAGGGGAATATTGAGGTGATCAACGCCACCTCCGCAAAAATGACCTGCACCCGGTTCGACGGGGAAAGACATTACACCGCTGAGCTGACGCGGCCCACCGCCATCGCTGTGGAGGTGAAAACGGACGGCGGCACCCTGACCCTGGAAATTCGGGAGCAGGGGCAGGAGTCCATTTACTCCGGCAATATTACCTCGGATTTCTCCTTCACCGTCAACGCCCAGCCCGGAACCTACCAGATCACCGCCGCCGGTGAAAACCATACCGGAAGCTACAGCTTCGATTGGAGCGGAACGTGAAAGGAGATTTTATGAACATCACCCTTGTAAGACTCACCCCGGCGCACAGGCCCCAACTCAACGACATGATGGAGGAATGGCTGGCCGTCGAGCAGGACTTTTCCCCCTGTATGATCCGCCGGAATGACTACCGGGATTTTGATTCCTATTTGGAGAACCTGGAAATCAGGCAGGAGCAGGATGGCCGGGTACCGGATTCCACCTATTTCTGTCTGGATTTGGACAAAAACATCTTCGTGGGCGCGGTGAACATCCGCCATTATCTCAATGAATCCTTGCTCTTCTCCGGCGGCCACATTGGCGACGGCATCCGGCCAAGCCAGCGGCGGAAGGGCTATGCCACTGCCATGCTTCGCCTGGCTCTGGAAAAATGCCGGGAGCTGGGGATCTCCCGGGTGCTGATGACCTGCGACAAGGATAACATCGGCTCCGCCAAGTCCATCATCAACAACGGCGGCATTCTGGAAAATGAGATCGTCAATGGGGAAGGGAAGCTGGTGCAGCGCTACTGGATCGACCTGGACCGGGTTCCACCCCTGACCCATGTGTATTTCGTCCGCCATGCCCAGCCCGTCCACAGCCACAGAGAGGACAGAACCCGCCCATTGACCCAGGAAGGAAAGCAGGACACAGCTTTGGTAACTCAGACCCTGGCAGACAAACACATCAATGCCTTTTATTGCAGCCCCTACCTGCGCAGCCTGGATACCATCCAGGGGGCTGCCGCCGCCTATGGTTTGCCCATCCTTCAGGACGAGCGCCTCCGGGAGCGGCAGGCAGGGGAGCAGGGCAACGCCGGCCTCCGGGATGCCGATTCCCCCCTGCGCCGCCGCTGGCAGGATTTCACCTGGCACGAGCCCGGCGGGGAATCCATTGGCCAGGTGCAGCAGCGAAACCTTGCCGCCCTCCAGGAGATTCTGTCGGAAAATCCCGGGAAAAACATCGCCATCGGCACCCACGGCACCGCCCTCAGTTCTATTCTGAATTTCTATCGTCCCGGCTTTGGCTGTGAGGATTTTCTGCGGATCGTAGATTGGATGCCCTACATTGTGGAGCTGACCTTCGACGGCCAGAACCTGCTGACCTTCCGGGAGTTGGCCCACATTGAAAAGCAATACCGCCCAGAGGGAGAATCCAGATAAATTGATGCTTGGCGGGCAGGGCCCGCGGCCAATTCGTTACGAACTTTTGGCAATCAACCCACAACTCCTGGGCCCCTCGACCAGTACTGCCCAGCAAATCGGTGCTTGACGGGCAGGGCCCGCGGCCAATTCGTTACGAACTCTGGGCAATCAACCCACAACTCCCGGGCCCCTCGACCAGTACTGCCCAGCAAATTGTTATAACGCACCCTTGGCTCCCCCTCTGGGGGAGCTGCCGAGAAAAGCGAGGCTGAGGAGTGTCGCCGGTTCGGAGGAACAGAGCCCCAGAAATCGGAACATTGTGCCACTTATGCGACGACACCCCACCCGACCTCGCTTTTCTCGGCCACAGAGGGGAGGGCAAGAACCCCACAAACCCCAATTTGTCATACCATTTAAAAAACCATTCATTTTTCCCAAAAAACACTTGACCTTCCACCTTGTGGAAGGTGTATATTGATGGCACGATAACCCATCACCGGTTTGAAAAGGAGAGGAACATATGCTGAAAATCAATCATTTCACAAAAACCTACGGCGAGAAAAAAGCCGTGGATGATTTGTCGCTGCACATCCGGGCCGGGGAGATCTACGGCTTCATCGGCCACAACGGCGCGGGCAAAACCACGACCCTGAAAAGCGTAGCGGGGATCATGCAGTTTGACAGCGGCGAGATCCTGGTGGATGGGGTGTCCATGAAGGCGGACCCCATTGCCTGCAAAAAGAAAATTGCCTACATCCCCGACAACCCGGACCTGTATGATTTCATGACCGGAATCCAGTATCTGAATTTCGTGGGAGATGTGTTCGGCGTTCCCGCCCAGGTGCGCAGCCAGCGCATCCGGGAGCTGGGAGAGGCCTTCGAGCTCACCGCCGATCTGGGCCAGTCCATCGGCTCCTATTCCCACGGCATGAAGCAGAAGCTGGCCATCATTTCCGCCTGGGTCCACCAGCCGGAGCTGATCCTCATGGACGAGCCCTTCGTGGGCCTGGACCCCAAGGCGGCCCACACCCTCAAGGGGATGATGCGGGAGGTTTGCGGTCGGGGCGGCGCCATCTTCTTCTCCACCCACGTGTTGGAGGTGGCGGAAAAGCTCTGTGATAAGGTGGCCATCATCAAAGGCGGCAGGCTCATTCGCTCCGGCACCATGGAGGAAGTGAAGGGCGACACCAGTCTGGAATCCGTGTTCCTGGAGCTGGAGGGATAAATATGCTGAAAACCCTGATTAAAAAGCAATATCAGGAGTGCTTCCGCTCCTATTTTGTCAATCCAAAAACCGGGAAAAAGCGGACCAAATGGGGCGTTTTCGGCATGTTCGTGCTTTTTACAGCGGTCATGCTGTTCCTGGTCGGGATGTTCTTCGGCCTGTCCTTTCTGCTGGGAGATGCACTTTTTGGGGCCGGGATGGATTGGCTGTATTTTGTATTTATGGGCATTCTCTCCGTGCTGATGGGTACCTTCGGCAGCGTGTTCAATACCTACGCCACGCTGTATCTGGCCAAGGACAATGAGATGCTGCTGGCTATGCCCATTCCTCCCTCTAAAATCCTCATCACCCGGATGTCCCTGGTCTACGGCATGAGCCTGATGTACAGCGGCATTGTCTGGATTCCCGCCGTGGTGTTTGCCTGGATTTTCGGAACGGTTTCCCCCATGGCTGTGGTATTTGATGTACTGCTTATTTTCCTGGTGGCCCTCTTTGTCACGGTGGTCACCTGCGTGCTGGGCTGGGTGGTGGCCCTGATTTCCTCCCGGATGAAGAACAAGAGCTTTGTGATCGTGGTGATCTCCCTGGTGCTCTTTGCGGCCTACTATTACGTGTGCTTCAATATGATGGGCATTCTCCAAAAACTTCTGATGAATGTTCAGGCCATTGGCGAGGGCATCCGGGTCTGGGCCAACGTGTTCTATCAGCTGGGCGAGGCCGCAGCCGGGGACCCAATGGCCATGCTGATTTTCTCCGGCATCACCCTGGTGCTCTTCGCCCTGTGCTTTTTCGCGCTGTCCAGAAGCTTCCTGCACATTGCCATCCGGACCCAGAGCGAGGGCAGAAAGGCGGGGAAGCTCTCCGTCAAGTCCACCGGCGTTTCCTCCGCCCTGCTGAGACGGGAGCTGAAGCGCTTTGTCAGCAGCCCCACCTACATGCTCAACTGCGGACTGGGCATTGTGATCCTGCCGGTGCTGGCTGTTTTTGCCCTGGTGAAGCGGGAAGTCCTGGACGCCATGCTCTCCGGCATGGGCGGCCTGCTGCCCGGCATCGGCGACCTGCTGCCCATGGCGGTGGTGGTCATCGTGTGCATATGTTCGGGGCTGAACGCCGTGTCTACGCCCTCGATCTCTCTGGAGGGAAAACACCTGTGGATTCTCCGCTCCCTGCCGGTCAGCGGGAAAATGGTGCTGAATGCCAAGCTCCGGCTGCATCTGTGGCTGAATCTGCCCGCTGCACTGTTCGCGGCGGTGGTGCTGGGCATCTGCCTGAAGCTGCAGGCGCTGACCATCGGATTGTGTGTCTTATTTACAGCTGCCTTCCTGTGGCTCACCGATGCCTTCGGACTGATGCTGGGGGTGCTTCGCCCCAATTTTCAGTGGACCTCCGAGGCCATGCCCATCAAGCAGAGCATGAATGTGATGTTTTCCATTCTGCTGGGTTTTGCGCTGCCCATCCTGGCTGCTGTGGGCTGCTATTTTGCAAAGAACCTGGTTTCAACGGAGCTGTATTTGGGCCTTACCACCGGCTTGCTTGCCATCCTGGCCCTTGTTCTGACCTGGTGGCTGGATACCAAGGGCGCCGCCAAATTCGATGCTCTGTGATTCCGGGCTTGACAGCTTCCACAAAATGGAGTATACTTCTTTGTGCAATTGAATAGGACAGTTCGTGACCATCCTGTCGGTAAACAAAACTAGGGATTTATAAAGTAGATGGGCGCATTCTGCGCCCATTTTCTATTGCTGCGGTCACGGACACGTGACCGCTTTTTTGTTAGGAGAGAGTATTATGAAAAACACCCGATTTATCACCCATTCCGCGATCTTCGCCGCCCTCTACGCCGCATTGACCTATGCCCAGTATCTGCTCTGGCCGGAGTCCACCTCCATGGCCATCCAGGTGCGCATCAGCGAGGCCCTGTGCGTGTTTGCCTTCTTCACACCTGCCGCCGTACCCGGACTGACCCTGGGCTGTCTGCTGTTCAACCTGACCTTCGCAGGCACCCTGCCCATGGACTGGCTGGTGGGCACGCTGGCCACCCTGATTGCCGCAGAGGGCATGTGGCTGACCCGGAAGGTCACCGTCAAGGGCTACCCAATGCTCGGGATGCTCCTGCCCGCTGTGACCAATGCCATTTTAGTGGGCTGGGAACTGACCTTCTACATCGGCGAGGCCAGCTTCTGGTATAACGCCCTGTTCGTCGCCATCGGCGAGCTGATCGCCCTGCTGGTGGTGGGCAGCGTGGTGTATTGCACCGTAAAGGCCCGGGGCCTGGATAAGAAGCTCTTTGCATGATACAAAGGCTGTTTGGCGGGATACGCCACAGGGGGGATATCATCCTCCCGTGCGGTACAATCCAATCATCAAGCTTTTTTGTTGGGCGAATTCGTACACTGTCGATCATTTATACAGGAAGCACTTTCGAATTGGAAGAAAAATTCAAAAAAGATTGCCGTTGTTTCCAATCCTGGGATTATTCCGCGGGAACGGTCCTTCGTCTTGACTTTTTGTCGTTATTCAAGTAAACTGATACCAGAATCTTACATTGAGGAGGCTTCCTTATGACACCCAAGGTTTATTTCACCGATTTCTGCACCGGCACCGGCGAAACCCTGCCCCAGAAGCTCGCCCGGCTGATCATGACTGCCGGGATGGATCAGATCGATTTCAAGGATAAGTATGTGGCCATCAAGATCCACTTTGGCGAATTGGGCAATATGGCCCATCTGCGCCCCGGCTATGCGCGGGTGGTGGTGGATCTGGTGAAGCAGCTGGGGGGCAAACCCTTCCTGACCGATGCCAACACCATGTACGTCGGCTCCCGGAAAAATGCCCTGGACCATCTGGAAACCGCCTACTTAAATGGCTTTACACCCTATACCACCGGCTGCCATGTGATCATCGCCGACGGCCTGAAGGGCACCGATGAGGTGGCCGTGCCCGTCCGGGGCGGAGAGTATGTGGAAAAGGCCATGATCGGCCGGGCGGTGATGGATGCAGACATCGTCATCTCTCTGAACCATTTCAAGGGCCATGAGGAGGCGGGCTTCGGCGGCGCGCTGAAGAACCTGGGCATGGGCTGCGGCTCCAACCAGGGCAAGCGGGACATGCACAGCGCCGGCCGTCCCTGCGTGGACCCGGACAAATGCGTGGCCTGCGGCGCCTGCGCCAAAATCTGCGCCCATGACGGTCCCCAGCTGGACCCCGAGACCGGCAAGATGAAAATCAACTGGGTCAACTGCATGGGCTGCGGCCGCTGTGTGGACGTATGCCCCATGGAGGCCATTTACCACAGCAACGAGAGGGCAGTGCAGATGCTCAACTACAAGATCGCCGAGTATGCCAAGGCGGTGGTGGACGGCCGACCCAATTTCCACATCAGTCTGGTACGTGACGTGAGCCCCTACTGCGACTGCCATGCGGAGAACGATGTGCCCATCGTGCCCGATGTGGGCATGTTCGCCTCCTTCGACCCGGTGGCATTGGATCTGGCCTGCGCCGAGGCGGTGCTGAAGCAGCCTGTGAACCCCGGCAGCCGTCTGGAAAAGATGACAAAACCCGGCGTGGACCACTTCACCGCGGATTTCCCCATCTCCGATTGGAGAGCTCAGATCGACCACGGCAAGAAGATCGGCCTGGGCGAGGACAGCTATGAGCTGATTACCATTTAACCTCACCCCACCGGGAAACCGGTGGGGATGATTTTCAGAAAGCAGGTAATTGTATGAATCACAGAGATTTGGCGGTGGAGAATTTTAAGAAGGGTTACAACTGCTCCCAGTCGGTGGTGGTGGCCTTCTGCGACGTGACGGGGATGACGGCGGAATACGCGGCAAGGCTTTCCAGCTCCTTCGGCGGCGGCATGGGCCGGATGCGGGAGGTGTGCGGCGCCGTCAGCGGCATGCTCATGGTTGCGGGACTGCTGTATGGCTATGATGTTCCCGGGGACGACGAAAGCAAGCTGGCCCATTACAGGCTGGTGCAGGAGCTGGCGGGAAAATTCCGGGAGCGGGAGCAGAGCATCATCTGCCGGGAGATCCTGAATAATCCTCCCTCCGATCCCAACCCCACCCCCCGGGACGTGGAATTCTACCGCAAACGCCCCTGCGCCCGGCTGGTGGCCCTGGCAGCGGGGATTCTGGATGAGTATATCGCGGAGCACCCGGTGCCTGCTTCTCCCCGCCCGATGTAATACCGTGCATTTGCACCGCACCCAACTGTGGGGGGGATATCATCCTCCCGCACAGTACAAACCCACAATGTGGTGCCGGGTGGGGTGAATCCGTACCTGTGTCCAACATGGTACCATTGGGCCGAACGCTTCGTTTTGTTTCCTGGGCGGGTCCCCTACAGTGAGGGTGCGTCAAACAACAATTGCTGCGTGCACCGGTGACCGAAAAAATGCGAGCCTGCAATCAGGCTCGCATTTTCACTGGCGTTTTTCCGAAGGGCCGGATTGTACTACCGGCGGTTTGGGGTCCACGGCTTCCCAGGCGGGGGCCTTTTTTTCGTCCTCTTTCACCTTTCTCACCTCGCCTACAGTATATCCGGAGCGGGGGAGATTATTCCGATTGGGTCATGCGGCGGAAAAGAATTGCCGGAACATTTCTGCCACAGCATCCAGGCGGCCCGGGGCGAATGGGCTTTCCAGTCCTGCCTCCTCCAAAAAGGCCATAAAATAGGGCTGATCGGTGTCCAGGTTCTCCTGATACCGGGCCAGGCCCTGGCCGGGCGTGTCACATTCCAGCTGGTAGAGCTGTAAAGCGGCATCGTTGGAGATGATGTAGCTGGAAACATACATGGGGTCTGTGTAAAAATGGGGGATGGTCACAAAATCCCAGGGGGAGAAATAGTCGTCCGTCATGCCGTATTCCTCACAGATCCGGGTGTACAGCGCACACAGAGAATCCACCGTGGGCTCCGCAAGCAGGTACATCTCCTGCTCGAACCGGGCATAGCAGGCCTGTTCCACATAGGTGCTCAGGGAGTCCGCCATTTTGTACCGGACCAGCTCCTGAGCCTCCGGATGATCAATCAGGGACAGGTATTCAAAGCCCTGGGAGAAAATCTCGCTGACATCAATTCCGATGATGGAGCCGCCGCTGGCATAGTCGTTGCAGAAGTGGCCGAATTCGTGGGCCAGGGTCAGGCAGTCACTGTCCATCCCGGTGGGATTCATGAACAGAAAGGGCTCCTGATAGCTGGTGAGGTAAACTTCAAAGGAGGAATCGAATTTGTGAGCGCCGGGTTCAATGTCGTAAAGTCCGCCTTCCTCCATCAGCTGGAAGGCCTCCCAAATGGTGCCGCCCATGGCCTGCGCGGCAGTGCGCACGAAATCCAGCGCCTGGCTGATTTCGCATTCCTTCGCCTCCCAGATGCTCTTCTGGGCGGCCGGATAGAGGGGAACGAGGCTGTCCCGGATGCCGTCCAGGTAGGCGGCCATCTCCTCCGGGTGGTAATCCCGGTAGTAGTAGTAATCGTTGACAAAGCTTTCGTAGGAGTCGTATCCTGCGCATTCCGCCATTTGATTTCGGACGGTTATCAGATCCGCAAGGGTTTGGGCTGCCTCATCAGCACGGAAGAACAGACGTCCCAGCAGGGTGGTCATCTGGCTGCACTGGGTGTAATACTGGCTGATAAGTTGGTTCTCCTGCTCCATCAGTGCTACCAATCCGCCATCCCAGGACTGCTGCCCCCCATAGCTGTCGAAGAAACCGCTGCCAAAAAATTCCCATTCCAGCCTTCGCCGGCAGGGGGAATCGGCCAGGGCGGCGTACATGCTGTCCAGCATTTGCTGCACGGCGGGGTAGGAGGCGGTGCAGAAATTGTACTCCTCCTCCCAGTATTCATCGGTGAGATCGGCACTGTAGCGGATGTCTGCCAGAGCGCTGGCGGTGAAGTACCAGTCGTAGGCATCGTAGAAATCAAACACCGCATCCAGAATGGGAGAGGTGCTCTTCCCCTGCGCCTGACGGCAGACCTCGTCCAGGAGCGCTTGCAGCTGCTCCAAATCCGGCCGTACATACTCCATTTCGGAGTAGGGGGTAAAGGGCACTGCAGGGGCGCTGCCCTCTGAAAACAGGCTGCCGAACAGGGACAGCAGGCCCTCCGCCCGGGCCGGAACGGGGAGAAGCAGCGTTAGAACCAGCAGCAGGGACGCAATTCGGAAAATGTATTTTTTCATGGCTTAAAACAGGGGCTTGATCTTTTTCAGATACAGCCGGCGGTACAGGGTGAGAGTGACGGCGGCGCTGACCAATTCGGCAATGGGGAAGCTCCACCACACGTTGTTGACATTGCCGGTGAGGCTCAGCAGGTATGCCACAGGCAGCAGTACAAACAGCTGGCGGCACAACGAGACAATGGTGGAATAGACACCGTTGCCCAGCGCCTGGAAGCTGGCCCCCAGCATGATGCAGAAGGCGGCCACAGGGAAGTGGAGGCTGACGATCCGCAGGGCCATCACACCCATGGACATGAATTCCTCCGAGGGGTTGAACAGGCTCAGCAGCACCCCGGGCAGAAGCTGGAAGACAGCCAGGCCGATCAGCATAAAGCAGAAGGCGGCGGCACAGGCAATTTTCAAGGTCTTCGTCATCCGCTGGGGCTCCCGGGCGCCGTAGTTAAAGGCGATGATGGAAATGGTGGCGTTATTGATGCCGAACAGGGGCATGAAGAAGAAGCTTTGCAGCTTGTAGTAAATGCCGAACACGCCGGTGGCGGTTTCCTGGAAGCCCTGGAAAATCTGGTTCATGCCGAAATTCATCACAGAGCCGATGCTGTTCATAATCAGCGCCGGAATGCCTACGGCCAGGATGGGCTTCAGCGTATCCTTTTTGGGCCTGAGGTACTTGAGGGCCAGCATGACGTCAGGATTGTGCTTTACATTTAAATAGACGCAGATCGCCGCGCCAATCCACTGACCGATTACCGTGGCAATGGCGGCGCCGGCCACGCCCATGGCGGGGAGGCCGAATTTGCCGTGAATGAAGATGGGGTCCAGAATGATGTTGATGATGGCGCCGGTGGTTTGGGAGATCATGCTGTGGAAGGTTCTGCCGGAGGCCTGCAGCAGCCGCTCCCCCAGCATCTGGACAAAGCAGCCCAGGGTGAGCACGCAGCAGATGCTGGTATAGGCCGTGCCGCTTTCCACGGTTTCGGCCACGGTGGACTGCATGGCGAAGTAGGGCCTGGCTCCGAAGATACCGAAGAGCATGAACACCGCCACGGAAATCAGCATCAGAAAGATGCCGTTGCCCGCGGCGTAATTGGCGGCCTCCTGGTTCTTCTCTCCCAGGCTCTTGGACAGCAGGGAATTGACGCCCACCGCGACGCCCACGCCGAAGCCGATCTGCATATTCTGCACCGGAAAGGCCAGAGACAGGGCGGTTACGGCACTTTCGGACACCTGGGAGACATAGATGCTGTCCACCACGTTGTAAAGCGCCTGCACCATCATGGAAATGATCATGGGCAGGGCCATATTGAACAGCAGCTTTCCGATGGGCATCACGCCCATCTTGTTTTCCTGAAGCTCGCCAGAGCTGTAACTTGAAACATTGTTTACCATCTTTTCTTTCTTTCTCTCCTTAGCACAGAAAACCTCAATCATATTATAAAGAATCAATTTCGGATTTGCAAGGACAATTTCGCGCTTCCGGGTGCAAAAAAATCCTCCGTATGGCGGTACATACGGAGGATCGATTGCACTGGCGATGTAGGCGTGGAAATTACAGATACTGCCTCATGGTCTCGGAGGCGTTGGCGGGGTCCTCGGACAGGGCCACGGTGATTTCCATGCTGTTGTCGGCAGCGAACTTGGCAGCCCAGGTGACAAATTCCTCAGCGGCAGTCAGGTCGGCGCCGATGGTCTTGTACAGGTTGTCGATAAACACATGGGTGATATCAAAGTTGCCGGCGTGCATGCCGCTCAGGAAGCCCTTGAGCATCTCTACGGACTTAATGCCGTACTCCTGGGAGTCCACCAGGCGAACCTTGTAGGTAACATCATAGGTCAGCTTCTTGCCGTACTCAATGCAGACAACGTCGCCGCTGGCCTGAGCCACAGCTGCGTTGATGCCGTCGATCAGCTTTTTGGTCTTGCCGGAGCCCTTCAGGCCCATAATAACATGAATCATCGGAATTATCCTCCTTTGCTATGCCAGAATAATTGGCTTAGTGACATTCTATCAGGAAACGGGAAAATTTGCAACAACAATTTGTGCGAATTTAAATTGTTCACATTTTTTCGTAGCCGGGCTTGCCCAAAAGGCAGAACATGTTGCGCTTATACAGCTCCACACCGGGCTGGTTAAAGGGATTGACGCCCAGAATGTAGGCGGAAATGCCGCAGGCAAGCTCCAGGAAATAGAATAGCTCGCCCACCTTCCGCGTATCCAGCGGGCCGCAGTCCATGGTGATCACCGGCACGCCCCCGTCCACGTGGGCGGACACGGTGCCGAGGAACGCGTTTTCATCCACAAAATCCAGCCGTTTTCCTGCCAAATAGTTCAGCCCGTCCAGATTTTTGATATCGGTTCCCACGGTACAGGTCTGCTCCGGGGGATCAAAGCGGAGCATGGTTTCAAATATGTTGCGCTTGCCCTGCTGGATCAGCTGGCCAAGGGAGTGAAGATCTGCGGTGAATTCCGCCGTCGCCGGGAAGAGCCCTTTTCCGTTTTTGCCCTCGGACTCGCCGAAGAGCTGCTGCCACCAGCTGCCGAACATGCGCATGCCCGGCTCAAAGCTTTCAAACAGCTCAATTTGCTTGCCTCGGCGGTACATCAGGTTCCGGATGGCGGCGTAGAGCCACACGGGATTTTCGTAGGAGCGAAGCTCGTAGCTTTCCTTGGCGTCCATGCTGCCGTTCAGCAGCTCCAGAATGTCGATCCCGGCCACGGCTATGGGAAGCAGCCCCACGGGGCTGAGCACGGAGAACCGGCCCCCTACGCTGGGGGGAATGGAGAAGGTCTCCCAGCCCTCTTCCGACGCCATCTGCCGCAGTGCTCCCTTGACGGGATCGGTGATGGCGTAGATGCGCTCCCTGGCGCCGTCGGTGCCGTATTTGCGCTCCAGCATCCAGCGCAGTGCCCGGGTGGCCACGGCGGGCTCGGTGGTGGTGCCGGATTTGGAGATGATGGCGATGGAAAAATCCTTCCCGTCCAGCAGCCGGCACAGCTCATTCCAGTGCCGGGTACTCAGGCTGTTGCCTGCGTAAAAAATCTGGGGATCGCCCCGGCCCCGGCCGATGTTGCGGTTGGGGCCCTGGAGCAGCTCGATAGCGGCCCGGGAGCCTAAGTAGGAGCCGCCGATGCCGATGACCACAAACACATCACAGCTGCGGCGGATTTTTTCAGCGGCGGCCTGAATTCGGGTGATTTCGGCGCTTGCTTCCCGGGTGGGCAAATGCATCCAGCCCAGAAAATCGCTGCCGGCCCCGCTGCCGTCAGACAGGGCAGCATGGGCGGCGGCCACTTCCTTTTCAATGGCCATCAGGTCCCCAAATTCAACACTTCCCCACACATTGGAAATGTCGACTTTGATCATAAACGGAACACGTCCTTTCAAAGCAGATCTGATATATTTCTATTTTACAGCAAATCGGACGTGAACGCAAGCCCCGATTCTTGGTCTTTGCTGCGGTAATCGGAAAACGATTCCCCCGCCAGCTCTGACGGGGGAACCGTTATGGAGGGCTTCAAAAGAAAACCGTGGGATTATTCCACATCCTGCAATGCGTCGTAACCTTCTTCGCCGGTGCGGACCTTGACCACGTTCTCCACATCGTAGACAAAGATCTTGCCGTCGCCGATGTGGCCGGTGTAGAGCACCTTTTTGGCGGTTTCGATGACGTTCCTGACCGGCACCTTGCTGACCACGATGTCCACCTGGACCTTGGGCAGCAGGCTGGCTTCCACGGGAACGCCGCGGTAATACTCGGGGGTACCCTTCTGGACGCCGCAGCCCATGACGTGGGATACGGTCATGCCGGTAATACCGATGCCCATCATGGCCTCCTTCAGCGCCTCCAGGCGGGCTTCCTTGCAGATGATTTCGATCTTGGTCAGCTTGGGGGCGGTGCCCTCTTCGAAGGCGGGGACCTTCTTCACGGGGACAGCCTCTGCCACAGGCACATCACCGGCGACCACTACGGGGGCGGCATCCTCTGCCACCATGTCAGGCAGCATGGCAAACCCGGCGTAAGCGGAGGGCAGGCCGTGCTCGGTGGCATCCAGGCCGATGAGCTCTTCCTCCCGGGAGACCCGCAGGCCGATGGTGGTCTTGATGACCAGGAAGGTGATGGTGATGGTGACGGCGGTCCAGGCAGCCACGGAGACAAAGCCCAGCAGCTGCAGGCCCAGCAGCTCAAAGCCGCCGCCGTAGAACAGTCCGGTGATGGTCTTGTCGGAGGCGTTGGCGATGCAGTAACCGGGAGCGGTTTCAGTGGCGAACAGGCCAACCGCCAGGGTGCCCCAGATGCCGTTCATGCAGTGGACAGCCACAGCGCCCACGGGATCGTCAATGTGAAGCTTGTTGTCCAGCAGCCACACGCCGAAGACCACCAGCAGACCGGCCACCGCGCCGATGATGCACGCGCCCAGGCAGTCCGTCACATCGCAGGGAGCGGTGATGGCAACCAGGCCGGCCAGGGAAGCGTTCAGACACATGGATACGTCGGGCTTGCCGTACTTGAGCCAGGTGAAGATCATGCACACCACGGTGGCCACAGCGGGGGCGACGGTGGTGGTCAGGAAGATGGAACCCAGCTGCTCCATGGAGGTGGCGGCAGCGCCGTTGAAGCCGTACCAGCCCAGCCACAGGATGAACACGCCCAGCGCGCCCAGCGCGATGCTGTGACCGGGGAAGGCGTTGACCTTGGTGACCTTGCCGGAGGCGTCATGGTTGAATTTGCCGATCCGGGGCCCCAGCAGCTTGGCACCGATCAGGGCGGAGATGCCGCCCACCATGTGGATGGCGCAGGAGCCGGCGAAATCGTGGAAGCCCAGCTGAGCCAGCCAGCCGCCGCCCCAGATCCAGTGAGCCTCGATGGGGTAGATCAGTGCGGAAATGACGGCGGAATAGATGCAGTAGCTCAGGAACTTGGTGCGCTCCGCCATAGCGCCGGAGACGATGGTGGCGGTGGTGGCGCAGAAGACCAGGTTGAATACGAAGCTGGAGAAGTCGAAGCCTTCGTAAGCGGTGAACAGGTCAAACCCCGGCTTGCCGATGAAGCCCAGCAGGTCCTCGCCCATCAGCAGGCTGAAGCCGATGAGAATAAAGACCACGGTGCCGATGCAGAAGTCCATCAGGTTCTTCATGATGATGTTGCCGGTGTTCTTGGCCCGCGTAAATCCGGCCTCCACCATGGCGAAGCCTGCCTGCATCCAGAACACCAGCGCCGCGCCGATCAGGAACCATACTCCAAATACCTCACTGGAAATGGCGCTCATAATCTCTTCTGTCATTTTTCATTTCTCCTTTCACCTGCCCCTTTGCGGAGACAGGAATAAAAAATGGGACAAGGGCTTTCTGCGAACCGTGCGCAGAACGTCCTTGTCCTGGGAAAGATAAAGGCGTCTGAACTGGTTGACCAATTCAGACGCCGTTGTCTTATGGGGGTATTATAGTCAGGTTGGATAAATTTGTCAAGAGGTTTTTATGCGAAATGCTTATAAAATTTTCAGAGCATATTGCTGTAGCCCATCAAGAAGGCATCCACTTCCTTGGCGCAGGCCCGGCCCTCGGTGATGCCCCAGACCACCAGGGATTGGCCCCGGCGGCAGTCACCGGCGGCGAAAACCTTGGCCTCGGGGGTGTGATAGTCGGTGGTGATCAGATTGCCCCGATTGTCTCTGGGCAGGCCGAAGGCGTCGGCCACGTAGCTCTGGCAGCCGATGAAGCCTGCGGCAATGAGCAGCAGGTCGCAGGGCAGCTCCTCTTCGCTGCCGGGTACCTCCACCATGTTCATTCGGCCGTTTTCAAATTTCGGCTCCAAATGGACGATTTGGATGGAGCTGATTTGCCCCGACTCATTGGTGTGGATCTCCTTCACGGTGGTCTGATAGATCCGGGGGTCCTGACCGAAAACAGCGATGGCCTCCTGCTGGCCGTAGTCGGTTTTCAGCACCCGGGGCCACTGGGGCCAGGGGTTGGAGGGGGTGCGGCAGACGGGGGGCTTTCCCATCATCTCCAGCTGGGTCACGCTGGCACAGCCCTGGCGGATGGAGGTGCCCACGCAGTCGTTGCCGGTGTCGCCGCCGCCCACAATCACCACGTGCTTTCCCTGGGCGTTGATGGCGAATTCCTCGGCCTCCCCGATGACCTTTTTGGTGGCGGCGGTGAGGAAGTCCACCGCGAAATGGACGCCCTCGGCCTCCCGGCCCGGTACCTTCAGATCCCGGGGGGTCTTGGAGCCGCAGCAGAGCACCACGGCATCAAAATCATTCAGGAGCTCTTGCGCGGAAATGTCCACCCCCACATTGGTGTTCACCCGGAACTGCACCCCTTCGGCGGTCATCAGATCGATGCGCCGGGCCACGATTTTTTTATCCAGCTTCATATTGGGGATGCCGAACATCATCAGCCCTCCGGGGCGGCTCTCCCGCTCGAACACGGTGACGCTGTGGCCCCGGTGGTTCAGCTGGTCCGCCACCGCCAGGCCGGAGGGGCCGGAGCCCACCACGGCCACATGCTTGCCGCTGCGCACGGCGGGCACCCGGGGGGTGATCCAGCCGTTTAAAAAGCCCTTTTCGATGATGGCCAGCTCGTTGTTGTTTACGGTGACGCTGTCCCCGTTCAGGCCGCAGGTGCAGGCCGCTTCGCACAGGGCAGGGCACACTCTGCCGGTGAATTCCGGGAAATTATTGGTTTTGGTCAGCCGGGACAGGGCCTCCCGCCAGTTGCCGTTCCAGATTTCGTCGTTCCATTCGGGAATCAGATTGTGCAGGGGGCAGCCGCTGAACATGCCGCCGAAATTGGCCCCGGACTGGCAGAAGGGCACGCCGCAGTTCATGCAGCGTCCGGCCTGCTGGGTGCGCTCTTTTTCATTCAGATAGGGATGGAATTCCTCAAAATTCCGGATGCGCTCCGCCGGCTCGATGCTGGGGTTCATGCACCGGTCAAATTCCAGAAATCCTGTACTTTTTCCCATGTTCAATCCTCCTTAGCCCCGGCTGACGGCATAGAATGCCTCCAGGGTGGCCTGGTCGTGGGACATACCCTTTTCCTCCATCTGGCCGATGGCGGTAATCATCCGCTTATAGTCCGAGGGGATGATCTTCTTGAAACGGGGCAGATAATCCTCAAAATGCTCCAGAATTTCCCGGCCCCAGGGGGAGTCCGTGGCCGCCACGTGGGCTTCAATCAGCCCCTGTAGCTCAGCGGCATCGTGGCGCTCGGTGATGGTGGTCATGGTGACCATCTGCTTGTTCAGCCGCAGATACAAATCGTGGTGCACATCCAGCACATAGGCAATGCCGCCGCTCATGCCTGCGGCAAAATTCTTGCCCGTGGGGCCAAGGATTGCCACCCGGCCGCCGGTCATGTACTCGCAGCCGTGGTCGCCGCAGCCCTCCGCCACGGCGATGGCGCCGGAGTTGCGGACGCAGAACCGTTCTCCGGCGATGCCGTTAATGAAGGCCTTGCCGGAGCTGGCGCCGTAGAGGGCCACGTTGCCGATGATGATGTTGTCCCGGGCCTCAAACTGGGTGCCTTTTTCGGGCCGTACAACCAGCTTGCCGCCGGAGAGACCCTTGCCAAAGTAGTCGTTGGCATCGCCCTCCAGCCGGATGGTGAGCCCCTTGGGAATGAAGGCACCGAAGGACTGGCCGCCGCCGCCCTGGCAGTTGACCACATAAGTGTCCTCTTCCAGGCTGTCCCCGAAGCGGCGGGTGATCTCGCTGCCCAGGATGGTGCCCAGAGTGCGGTTCACGCTGGAAACATGGATGGATTCGCTGTGTGGCTTTTTCTTCCTGAAGCTGGGCTCAAAGGCGGGCAGCAGGGTGCTCAGGTCAATGGTCTTTTCCAGCTCAAAATTGAACCGGTCCGCCTGGTTGTAGTGTACGGGGGGCAGGTCGGACAGAATGCCGCTCAGGTCAATGGTGTCCGCCCGGTGGGTGATTCTTTGAACCCGGGGACGGATCAGGTCGGTGCGGCCCACCAGCTCGTCAACGGTGCGCACTCCCAGCTTCGCCATGATCTCCCGCAGCTGCTCGGCGATGAACAGCATGAAATTCATCACATATTCCGGCTTGCCGGAGAAGCGGCAGCGCAGAGCCGGGTTCTGGGTGGCGATGCCCACGGGGCAGGTGTCCAGGTTGCACACCCGCATCATCACGCAGCCCATGGTCACCAGGGGGGCGGTGGCGAAACCGAATTCCTCCGCACCCAGGATGCAGGCGATGGCCACGTCCCGGCCGCTCATCAGCTTGCCGTCGGTCTCCAGCCGGACCCGGGAGCGCAGGCCGTTGCGGATCAGGGTCTGGTGGGCCTCCGCCAATCCCAGCTCCCAGGGGAGCCCGGCGTTGTGGATGGAGCTTTTTGGGGCCGCGCCGGAGCCGCCGTCGTAGCCGGAAATCAGCACGCAGCCCGCGCCGGCCTTGGCAACGCCGGCGGCGATGGTGCCAACCCCCGCCTCGGACACCAGCTTTACGGAGATCCTGGCATCCCGGTTGGCGTTTTTCAGGTCGTAGATCAGCTGAGCCAGATCCTCAATGGAGTAGATGTCATGGTGGGGCGGCGGGGAGATCAGGGACACGCCGGGGGTGGAGCAGCGGGTCTTGGCGATCCAGGGATACACCTTTTTCCCGGGCAGATGGCCGCCCTCGCCGGGCTTTGCGCCCTGGGCCATTTTGATCTGAATCTCCTTGGCGCTGTTCAAGTAGGCGGAGGTCACGCCGAACCGGGCGGAGGCCACCTGCTTGATGGCGCTGTTCTTGTCCGTGCCGAACCGGGCAGGGTCCTCGCCGCCCTCGCCGGAGTTGGACTTGCCCCCCAGGGTGTTCATGGCGATGGCCATGGTGGTGTGGGCCTCCTCGGAGATGGAGCCGTAGGACATGGCGCCGGTTTTGAATCGCTTGACGATTTCGCTGGCGGGCTCCACTTCCTCCAGGGGGATGCCCTCCGCCGGGTAGTTGAATTCCATCAGGCCCCGGAGGGTATGGGGCTTGCGCTCGTCGTCCACCATGTCGGTGTACTCCCGGAAGCGCTCATAGCTGCCGGAACGGACGGCCTCCCGCAGCGCCACAATGGTCTGGGGATTGTACATATGGTCCTCCGCGCCGCTGCCGGAACGGAGCTTGTGGGCGCCGGTGGAATCCAGGGTGGTGTCCACGCCCAGATCCAGCAGGTCGAAGGCATGGTTGTGCCGCCACTGGACGCCCTCGCCGATCTCCTTCAGGCCGATGCCCTCTACGGGGCTGACGGTATTGGTGAAATACTGGTCGATGACCTCCTTGCAGATGCCCACCGCCTCAAAGATCTGGGCGGACTGGTAGGACTGCAATGTGGAAATGCCCATTTTGGAGGCTATCTTCACAATGCCGTGGAGCACGGCGCTGTTGTAGTCGGCAATGGCCTGGTGGGTATCCTTATCCAGCCGGTTCTTTTCCACCAGCTCGGCGATGCACTCCTGGGCCAGATAGGGGTTGATGGCCCGGGCACCGTAGCCCAGCAGAGTTGCAAAATGGTGCACATCCCTGGGCTCTGCGCTTTCCAGAATGATGGAGACGGCGGTGCGCTTTTTGGTGCGGATCAGATACTGCTCCATGGCGGACACGGCCAGCAGGGAAGGGATGGCTACGTGGTACTCATCCACCCCCCGGTCGGAGAGGATGATCACGTTGGCTCCCGCCCGGTAGGCCCGGTCGCACTCCACAAAGAGCTTATCCAGGGCAGTTTTCAGGGAGGAATTTTTGTAATACAGCAGGGAAACCGTCTCCACCCGGAAGCCGGGGCGCTGCATGGAGCGGATCTGCATCAGTTCCACCGAAGTGATGATGGGGTTGTGGACCTCCAGCACCCGGCAGTTTTCCGCCTTCTCCTGCAAAAGGTTGCCGTCGGAGCCGATGTAGACCGTGGTGTCGGTGACGATTTCCTCCCGCAGGGCGTCGATGGGGGGATTAGTGACCTGGGCGAAGAGCTGCTTGAAGTAGTTGAATAGAGGCTGGTGCTTTTCCGACAGCACCGCCAGGGGAATATCGGTACCCATGGAGGTGATCTTCTCCGCGCCGGTGCGGGCCATGGTCAAAATGGCGTCGTTGATGTCCTCATAGGTGTAGCCGAAGGCTTTGTAAAGCTTCTCCCGCTGGGCCTGGGGGTACATGGGTACCTTTTTATTGGGCACACTCAGCTGTTCCAGGCGAACCAGGTGCTCATCCAGCCACTCGCCGTAGGGCTGCCGGGTGGAGAAGGCGGACTTGCACTCCTCGTCGGAGATGACCTTCTTCCGTTTGGTATCCACCAGCAGCATCTTGCCGGGCTGGAGTCGGGATTTGCACAGAATGTTCTCCGGAGGAATATCCAGCACGCCTACCTCGGAGGAGAGCACCAGGCGGCGGTCCTTGGTGATGTAGTACCGGGCGGGCCGCAGGCCGTTGCGGTCCAGCACCGCGCCCATGAGGTCGCCGTCGGAGAAGAAGATGGCGGCGGGACCGTCCCAGGGCTCCATCATGGTGGAGTAGTAGTGGTACAGATCCCGCTTCTGCCGGGACATGCTGGCATCGTTGCGCCAGGGCTCGGGAATGGTGATCATCACCGCCAGAGGCAGCGGGATGCCGTTCATCATCATGAATTCCAGGGTGTTATCCAGCATGGCGGAGTCGGAGCCTGCCCGGGCGATGACGGGCAGCACCTTGTCCATGTCCTGCTCCATGATCGCGGAGCGCATGGTCTCCTCCCGGGCCAGCATTCGGTCGGCATTGCCCCGGATGGTGTTGATCTCGCCGTTGTGGAGGATCAGCCGGTTGGGATGGGCCCGCTCCCAGCTGGGGGTGGTGTTGGTGGAGAACCGGGAGTGGACCATGGCGATGGCGCTCTCATAATCCTCCTGCTGCAAATCCAAGTAGAATTTGCGCAGCTGGTGTACCAGGAACATGCCCTTGTACACCAGGGTCCGGGAGGAGAAGGAGCACACATAGGTCTCGTCGTTGCTCTGTTCGAAGACCCGGCGGATGACGTAGAGCTTCCGGTCAAAGTCCAGGCCCTGGGCAATTTCCGCCGGGCGCTGCACAAAGCACTGCCAGATGGCGGGCATGGTTTCTTTTGCCCGGCGGCCCAGAATTTCGGCGTTCACCGGCACCTCCCGCCAGCCCAGGAATTTTACGCCTTCCTTGGAGCAGATAACCTCGCAGAGCTTCTGGGCCTGGCGGCGCTTGAGCCCATCCTGGGGAAAGAAGAACATGCCGACGCCGTAGTCCCCGGCGCTGCCCAGGGGATAACCCAGTCTGGAGAAAAATTTATGGGAAATCTGCACGAGCACACCTACGCCGTCGCCCACCTCTCCGGTGGCGTCCTTTCCGGCCCGGTGCTCCAGCCGCTCCACGATGGACAGGGCATCGTCCACAATGGCGTGGCTGGCAATGCCGTCAATGCTGACCACCGCGCCGATGCCGCAGGCGTCGTGTTCAAAATCGGTAGAATACAGGGGGTAATTTCGCTGGTTTGTTTCCATGAGAAACCTCCGTTGAGATACAAAATCCGGGGTCACAGGGGCCCCGGATTTACAGATGGCGTGAATGCCATTGCGAAGCTCCGGTCGGGAAGCCGCGCAATGGCTTTCTGTCAATATCCGGCGCCTCACTGCACCATTTTTGTTGTCCCCCTCCGGGGGAGGCTGACTCTCGGCTCCCCAAGGGTGGAGCCAAGCAGGGGATTAGCGAACGCCAAAGAGCATCTCGCCGTAGCTGGGCACGGGCCAGTATTCGGCGGAGGCAGTGGACTCCATGGAATCAACGCTGATGCGCAGGGTGCACATATCGTCGATGATGGTGGTCTTGAAGAAGTCGGCCAGCTCCACGGAATCGGTGATGGATTTACTCTCCAGCAGATCCCGCTCCAGCTTACCCGCGGCCCGGTGGGCGGCGCCCAACAGGGCACTGATGGTTTTCACGGACTCCCGCTCATAGCTGCAGTCGGCATCGGGGATGGCAGTGAGCTTGGCAGTAATGCCGGCGCTCAGGTCGGCGGTGTAGCGGGCCATGGCGGGAAGATAGTCCTTCCGGGCCATATCCAGCATGGTCTGTGCCTCGATGTTGACCACCTTGCAGTAATTCTCCAGCTTGACCTCGTGGCGGGCCACCAGCTCCGTCTCGCTGTAGACATTGTGGGCAACGAACAGGTCCACATTCTTCTGATCCAGCAGGTGGGCCAGGGCATCGGGGGTCGTTCTCAGGTTCAGCAGGCCCCGGCGCTCGGCTTCCTTCACCCAGGAGGCGTCGTAGCCGTCGCCGTTGAAGATGATCCGCTTGTGCTCGGCGATGGTCTTGCGGATCAGCTCGTGCAGGGTGGCCTCGAAATTCTCGGCCCCCTCCAGAGCATCGGCGAACTGCTTCAGCTCCTCGGCCACGGAGGTGTTCAGCACGGTGTTGGCGCAGGAGATGGACTCGGAGGAGCCCAGCATCCGGAACTCGAACTTGTTGCCGGTGAAGGCGAAGGGGCTGGTGCGGTTGCGGTCGGTGGTATCCCGCTGGAACTTGGGCAGGGTGTGCACGCCGATGCGCATAACCTCCTTCTCATGGCCGTCGTAGGGAGCTTCCTGCTCGATGGCATCCAGAATCTCGCTGAGATCCGAGCCCAGGAACATAGACACAATGGCCGGAGGCGCTTCGTTGGCGCCCAGCCGGTGGTCGTTGCCGGCGGAGGCCACGGTGATGCGCAGCAGATCCTGGTATTCGTCCACGGCCTTGATCACGGCGCACAGGAACAGCAGGAACTGGGCATTTTCATAGGGCGTCTCGCCGGGCTCCAGCAGGTTGAGCCCCGTATCGGTGGAGATGGACCAGTTGTTGTGCTTGCCGGAGCCGTTGACCCCGTCGAAGGGCTTTTCGTGGAGCAGGCACACCAGACCGTGGCGTTTGGCCACCTTCTGCATCATCTCCATGGTCAGCTGGTTGTGGTCGGCAGCGATGTTGGTGGTGGTGAAGATGGGGGCCAGCTCGTGCTGGGCAGGGGCCACCTCGTTGTGCTCGGTCTTGGCCAGGATGCCCAGCTTCCACAGCTCATCGTTCAGCTCCTTCATGAAGGCGGCGACCCGGGGCTTGATGGCGCCGAAGTAATGGTCATCCAGCTCCTGGCCCTTGGGGGGCTTGGCGCCGAACAGGGTACGGCCGGTGTAAATCAGATCCTTGCGCTTGTCGTAATGGGCCTTATCCACCAGGAAATATTCCTGCTCCGGACCCACAGTGGTTTTGACGGAGGTGACATCCTCGTTGCCGAAGAGCTTTAATACCCGCAGGGCCTGGCGGTTGATGGCCTCCATGGAGCGAAGCAGAGCGGTCTTCTGGTCCAGGGCCTCGCCGCCGTAGGACAGGAACACGGTGGGGATGCACAGCACGCCGTCCTTGATGAAAGCGTAGCTGGTAGCGTCCCAGGCGGTGTAGCCTCTGGCCTCAAAGGTGGCCCGCAGACCGCCGGAGGGGAAGGAGGAGGCGTCGGGTTCGCCCCGGATCAGCTCCTTGCCGGAGAACTCCATAATGACCTTTCCGCCGGGCTTGGGGGAGATGAAGCTGTCGTGCTTCTCGGCGGTGACGCCGGTCATGGGCTGGAACCAGTGGGTGAAATGGGTGGCTCCCTTCTCAATGGCCCAATCCTTCATGGCGTTGGCAACCACGGTCGCCACATTGGGGTCTAAGTGCTTGCCTTGCTTGATGGTGCGCTGCAGCGCCTTGTAGGTCTCCTTGGGGAGACGGGCCTCCATTGTGGCATCGTCAAAGACCATGGAAGAAAAAATATCTGTTACCATACCAATTTCTCCTTTTTAAAAAATGAAAAAGCGGCAAGGGCATATGGTGTTCCCATATGTGACATCCTTGTCGCTTTCATTGACAATTTGCTGCCCCGGCGGGGCTTTCTTTGTTTGTGAGGATTTTACTGCGAATCGGGCTCAATGTCAACAAATTTCCGCCGGCATCAACGGATTTTGTAAGTTCTTACAGGCTGTGCCGCAGTGGGACAGCAAAACTTTGTGGCAATCCTCCAACGCTTTTTCCGTGCCTTAACTACAATTGTTCATCCTGAAAAAACGAATCCCTGCTCTGCGCCCAGTCCGGCAGGGCTTCAACCTGCAGCTGCCTTCCCAAATGGGGAAAGGTCAGCGCGCAGGAAAAGAGCATGGGGGCCTGGACATCGTCTTTTGCGCCGTATTTGTGGTCCCCCACCAGGGGATATCCCCGGCTGGCGAACTGCACCCGGATCTGGTGACTTCTGCCGGTGTGGAGCCGGATGCGCACCAAGCTGGGATCGCCTTCTTTCAGCCGGGTGAATTCCAGCCGGGCGGACTTCACCCCTTTGCGCTCCCGCTTCACAACGTATACCTTGTTCTTTTGGGCATCCTTCCAGAGCAGATCCTGCCAGTCTCCCTTTTCCGGAGGGGTACCGTGCACCATCGCCACGTATTCCTTCACCATGGCTCCCTCCTGGACGGCTTTGCTCAGCCGGGCGGCTGCCTCCCTCGTCCGGGCATACACCATGCATCCGCCCACATTTTTGTCCAGCCGGTGGATGGGGAACACCTGTCCGCCCAAAGCAGCGGCAATCTGTTCCGGCAGCTCCTTTTCCGAATCCAGCCCCACGGGCTTGATGCAGACGGCAAGACATCTGTCCAAATAGAGAAATTCCATGAAAGACCTCCTGCGGCTTTGCCGGTAAATTTTTATCAGTATATCAGAAAGGGATAAAAAGGGCAAGAATTGCCTGGAAAAATTCATTGCTTTTTTGATGGATCGCGGTATAATGGTCAGGATTGGAGGATTATGATATGACCACACAGGAATACAGAGAAAAATCCCCCCTGCGGATTTTTCTGGGCTATTTTGCCGCCCATAAGAAGCTGTTTGCGGTGGATATCGGCTGCGCACTGGGCATTGCGGCCATCGATCTGGCCTTCCCTCTGGCCACCCGGCAGGCGCTTTATGATCTGCTGCCCAATGAAAAATACGCCGTGTTCTTCACCATCATGGCTCTGGTGGTGGCGTTCTACGTGCTGCGGGCGTTTCTGAATTACATCGTCTGCTACTTCGGCCATACCTTCGGCATCCGGGTGGAGGCGGACATCCGGCGCGACTTATTCCGGCATCTGCAGGAAATGAGCTTTGATTTTTATGATGCCAACCGTACAGGCGCACTGATGAGCCGCCTGACCTCCGACCTGTTTGAGCTGACGGAGCTGGCTCACCACGGCCCGGAGGATCTGCTCACCTCGGTGATTACCATCATCGGCGCGCTGATCGTCATGGCGACCATTCGCTGGGAGCTGGCCCTGGTGGTGGCGGCGCTGATCCCCATTTTTCTCGTTGTGGTGTTTTCCATGCGGCGCTGGATGGGAAAGGTTTCCGTAGAGGTCAAGCAGAAGGTGGGCCACATCAACACGGAGATCGAGTCCAGCCTCTCCGGCATCCGCACTGCCAAGGCCTTTGCCAACGAGGCGGTGGAAAATGCCCGGTTTAACGCTGCCAACGACCAGTTCAAAACCTCCAAACGGGAGTTTCACAAGGCCATGGGCATGTTCAACAGCTCCATGGAGTTTTTTCTCACCAGCATGAATGTGGTGGTCATCGCCGTGGGCGGCTATATGATCATGAGAAACAAGCTGGATTACCGGGATCTGGTCACCTTCAGCCTGTATATCGCCACCTTTGTCAGCCCTCTGCGCAAGCTCTCCAGCTTCTCGGAGATGCTGGCCAACGGCTTTGCCGGGCTGAACCGGTTCGTGGAGATCATGCGCACCGAGCCCACCGTCCAGGATGCCGAGGACGCGACGGCTCTGGAAGATGTCCGGGGCGGAATCACCGTGAAGGATGTGTCCTTTGCCTACGACGGGGACCTGGCGGTGCTCCATCATGTGGACCTGCAGGTGGAGCCCGGGGAGACCATTGCCATCGTGGGTCCCTCCGGCGGCGGCAAGAGCACCCTGTGCCAGCTGATTCCAAGATTCTATGACGTGACGGAGGGCAGCATCCTGATCGACGGAAAGGATATCCGCACCGTCACCCAGCAAAGCATCCATGAGAACATCGGCATTGTGCAGCAGGATGTGTTCCTCTTTGCCGATACCATTTTTGAAAACATCCGCTACGGCAAGCCCGACGCCACCGAGGAAGAGGTGATCGAGGCAGCCAAAAAGGCGGAGATCTACGAGGACATTCTGGCCATGCCCGCTGGCTTCCAGACCTATGTGGGCGAGCGGGGCACTCTGCTCTCCGGCGGCCAGAAGCAGCGGGTGGCCATTGCGCGAATCTTCCTGAAAAATCCCCCCATTTTGATCCTGGACGAGGCCACCTCCGCTCTGGACTCCGTCACCGAGGCGAAGATCCAGCGGGCCTTCGACGCTTTGTCCCAGGGCCGTACCACCCTGATCATTGCCCACCGGCTGAGCACCGTCCGCAACGCCACCCGCATCGTCTCCATCGCCGACGGCGTGATCAAAGAATGCGGCACCCATCAGGAGCTGCTCCAAAAGGGCGGTATCTATTCCGAGCTCTACCGCACCCAAAACGCCCTGGCATTGGAAGCCATGCAGTAATTGCATGCTGATTTGATCCGAAAACCGCCCTGCGGAACACCCCAATAAACAACAATTTACTGGAATTTTAAAACCCGCTGCGTTTTTTTCGCAGCGGGTTTTGATCAATCCAAATCGTAATAGAGGTGCAGCCGGGGATTATCCGCCTGGGCCTCCTGGAAAACGGAGAGCACCTTTGCAAAATAGCTGTCCCCGGCGGTATCCAGGTTGACGAACCGAATCTCCGTTTCGTCCAGCTCTGTCAGGCAGTCATACAGGGCGTCCAGGTTTTTGCCGTAGTATCCCGGCAGGGCCAGGGCCTCCATCAGACAGTTGTGGGCCTGGGTTTTCTCCCGCAGACCGGCGGCGTCCAGGGTAATCATGACGCCGCCTCCCCGTAGAGCAGCTGGAAGGACTCGTAGTGGTCCTCGGTGTAGTAAATCAGCCCATCATTGGAAAATACAATCCGCTTGGCATTGCGGTAGGTCCCGTCAAAGTCGATGTCGCATTCGTAGTATTTCCGCCCCTGGGCCTTGGGCAGCAGTCCTTCCCGGTTGCCAAACTGGTCGCCGCCGATGCTCATGCCTGGGGCGACGTCCCAGAGGTTGCCTTCGCTTGAAATCCAGCCCAATTCCTGGGCCTCTTTTTTGGTCAGATAGTTTGATGGAAGATGGCCGTATTGGTGCAGGTATTCCGCCACCTCTTCTTTAGAGCTGTATGCTCCGTTTTCGGAAATGGCCGTTGCTTCCGTGACTGCGTCGGCCTGCTGCACCGTCCCAAAGGTTTCCAAATTGACGCAGCCGGAAAGCAGCACCATGGCCACCAGCAGCACCGACAGCCAGCGAAGAAGCCGATTCTTTTTCATAGCATCCCTCTTTCCCTGTGGATAGCCCCAGTATAACAGAGGGAACCTCAATTGTAAAGCAAAATAAGCTTGTCTACCACGCAACCAACCGTAGGGGACGCTATTAGCCTCCCGAAAGGTTATGGTTTTTGAGTGCTTGGTTGAATGGCATAACGTCGGACGGGGTACGAATTCGCCCTGCCTGGTACATGATCGGGGGCTCTTACTGCGCGGGTGGCTGATAGCCTCTCCTACAGTGGCGAAGCCCGAAACTGCTTCAATCTAAAATGGGTGAGTGGGGCTTGTTTCCCGGGGGAAAATGGTCTATAATAAGGGAAAAACATGGAGGAAATCAAATGCTAACCCTGATGAATGGGCGGCCGGAGACCAATGAGGGACGCCTGGAAAAAGAAATCAAATGCTATGACCTGCTGGACCGCCTGGGCATTTGCTATCAGCGCCTGGACCACCAGCCCGCCATGACCATGGAGGTCTGCGCCGAAATCGACAAGAGCCTGAACGCCGTCATCTGCAAGAACCTGTTCCTGTCCAACCGGCAGGAGACGGCCTTTTATCTGCTGCTGATCCCCGGGGACAAGCCCTTCAAAACCAAGTACCTCTCCGCCCAGCTGGGGGTGTCCCGGCTGTCCTTCGGCAAAGAGGAATACATGGAGCGGTTTTTGGACAATACCCCCGGCTCCGCCACGGTGCTTGGCCTGATGAATGACCATGAAAACCGGGTCCAGCTGGTAATCGACCGGGATGTGCTGCGCCATGAGTACCTGGGCTGTCATCCCTGCATCAATACCTCCAGCCTGCGCCTGCGGCTGTCCGATGTGATGGAAACGCTGCTGCCCGCCCTCCACCATGCCCCCATTCTGGTGGAGCTGCCCTGGGAACAGGAGGCGCCATGCACAAATCCGTGAGCATTGCCCTGGGGGAGGTGGGCTATCTGGAAAAGAAGACCCCCGAAAACCTGGATGACAAACTGGCAAACCCGGGCCAGGAGAATTTTACCAAATATGCCCGGGACATGGCTGCCCATAAGGGCTTTTACATGGGCAGCAAGCAGGGCTATCCCTGGTGCGATGTGTTTGTGGACTGGTGCTTTACCCAGGCTTACGGGGTGCAGAACGCCAGAAAGCTCCTCTGTCAGCCCATCCTCAGCCGTGGCGCGGGCTGCTGTCATTCCTTCACCTATTATCAGGTGGCCGGACGGCTCTTTTTCTATCCCCAGCCCGGTGACCAGATCTTCTTCCGGCGAAACGGCCAGATCTGCCACACCGGCATTGTGACCAAGGTCGCCGACGGCGTGGTATACACCGTAGAGGGCAACACCTCCGACGAGGAGGGCGTCATCCCCAACGGCGGCTGTGTGACGGAAAAGCAATACCCCATCGATTCTCCCAACATCGCAGGCTACGGCCGGCCGGATTATTCTCTGGTTAATGAGTAACAGGGCCAGGCCTGGCATATAAACAGATTGGTGTTTATCGCACTGGCGCGGCAGCGCCCATGGCTCCTCTGTGTAAAGGGAGCTGTCAGCGAAGCTGACTGAGGGATTTGGCAGCAGGCACTTGCGTTTTTTTGAAGGTTTTGGCGAAGAGCGTACCAGGTATTACCTTGTACCTCGTCGCATCGGGTTGTACCATGGCGTCGGTGCCTGCTGCCCAATCCCCCCTACCCACGAATTAAGGTATGATTGCCACTGGCAATCATGGCCATTCTAGATTCGCTGCGCGGAGCACCACGAATTAAGGTATGATTGCCACTGGCAATCATGGCCATTACAGATTCGCTGCGCGGAGCGCCACCCTTTACACAAGGGGGGCTCGGCTGGGGCATGTTGTTCCTTGGTACCGTTCAATCTGCCAAACACCAATTTGCTGGGCAGTACTGGTTGAGGGGCCCAGGAGTTGTGGGCTGATTGCCCAGAGTTCGTAACGAATTGGCCGCGGGCCCTGCCCGAAAACAACATTTTTCCGATTTATGGGATTGTTTCATATCTTCCCTCATACACCGCGTACCCGTGGCCCGGTTCCGGCTGCCACTGGTAGCGGTTTTTGTTTTCGGACGGGAAAAGATACGCCATGATGCAGGCGATTACGCCACCGTGGGTGATCAGCACGGTGGGGATATTTTCCGCTTCCAGGCGGCGGAAGGCGGAGAGCACCCGCTGCTCCATCTGCTCACCGCTTTCTCCCCCCGGGGGGACATTGCGGTGATTGTCCCCGGAAATCCAGGAAAGATAGTCGGGATCGTCCTTCAGCTGCGCATAGGATTGCATTTCAAAGCACCCAAAGTCGATTTCCCGAAATTCCGGCGCCTGGCTGTGTGGAATATCTCCAAAGAGCAGCGCCAGGGTTTGCTCCGTGCGGACCATTCCACTGGTGAGAAAACGGGAAGGAGGAAGCCGATAGCGCAGCTGCTTCAATTCCGCTTCCCCGCCGGGGGAGAGGGGCAGGTCGGTGCTGCCGCAGTACAGATGAAGCTCGTTGGCCTGGGTTTTCCCGTGGCGGATCAGGAAAATCGCGCTCATTTCAGCTTCTGCTCCAGGCCGCAGAAAATCCGGCTGACGGAATCGGCGTGTTTTGCCAGGTATTGGCACAGCCGCCCGGTCTCCTGCCGCCATTGCCGCATGGTGGCATCGATGGGCACCACGCCGCAGAAAATATCCTGGCAGATCAGCACGGAATTCTCCCACAGAGGTTTATTATTTTGAAATACTTCCACAGGATTCTTTCCTGCATTGACGCAGGCCAGGGTGAATTCTTCAATTTTGTCGATGCAGGGGGCGGAAAAGTCGATTGCCTCCCCACTGCAGGTGAAAATATGGGCATCCGTCAGGTGAAAAGCGGCCTTGGCAAAGTCCCGCTTGCCCTGATAGGCGCCTCCGATGATCAGTTTCATGGGAATCCTCCTTATCGATACAGGATCGCCAGGGTGGCCAGTCCCGTCAGCTCTCCGATGGTCAGGCAGTAGCCGGAGATGTCTCCGTTCATCCCTTTCAGGGAGCGATAGGAGCGCAGCAGCGCCAGGGAGAAGCCCGCCGCACAGCCCAGCAGTGTCAGGCCGAACTTGGTGCGCATCCAAAAGCCGCAGCCGACGGCCAGGGCCAGCATCACCAGCGGCAGCGCCGCGTGGGGCTGCCGGTGGGCATATTGGCTGGATTCCATGGGTGGCAGCAGCTGGATGGCCAGCACGCTGCAGCAGCGGCTCACCACGGGAATCAGAATCAGAACCCCCATCCGCATCCCGGGGTACAGGGAAACGCACACGGCAAACTGGGTGACAATCACCAGTACTACCCCGATCACCGCGAAGCTGCCCACGTGGGAATCCTTCAAAATCTCCCGGCGGCGCTCCAGACTGCGGTAGGATCGGACGGCGTCCGTCACATCCATAAACCCGTCCAGATGCATAAAGCCTGTGAGCAAATAGGGAGCCGCGCAGAGCACCACAGCCCGGAGAGCCTGGGGCAGACCGATCCAGTCGCACAGCCACACAAGCCCCCGCCAGATCAGGCCGATTTCCAGCCCAATCAGGGGAAGGCACAGTAACATCCGGTCCCTGGCTTTCTCTTCCCAGCCATGCCAGGGGAAGGGGAGGGCGCAGAACATACTCTGGCACATTCCCAAAGCGTATAACCAAAGCTTCATGGCTGGAAATCCCCCTTGTGCACGATGATGTTTCCGGCAGTAAGCTCCAGTACCACGTCGCTGATGGCGGCAAGCCGGCGGTCGATGCCGGCCAGGGCTTTGCGGTAGCTTTCGGTGACCCCGTCATACCGGACCGCGTCGGAGTAGATGTAGTCGCTGACCAGCACAATGTTGGCAACCGACCGGGCAAATTCGGCCAGCTCCTCGGCGCACCTGCTTCCGGCCTCGGGGTCCAGGTGATAGTCCGGTGGGACGAAAAGTTCGTTCATCAGCAGGGCAGTGGTGCTGTCCAGCAGGAAGCTGCCCCGGGTATCCACCTTTGGAAGGCAGGAGAGAATGTCCCTGCCGCATTCCAGGGTTTCAAAGCCCAGCCCGTCCCGGTCGGCGACGTGGCGGCGAATTCGCTCCCGGTCCTCCTGGTCTACGGGGATCATGGTGGCGATGTAGTAATGGGGCCCGCCCCGGGCAAGCTCCACCGACAGACGCTGGGCATAGGAGGATTTGCCGTTTTTCGCCCCGCCGGTGATGAAGACGATCATTTCTTCCCCTCCACAGTGAATTTGTCTCCTTCCCGGATTTCCTCCAGGTAGCCGTCGTCAATGCCCGCCTGCTGGAAGGTTGCCATGTCGTTGATGATGGCGCAGGCGGCCCGGAGCACCTGGAAGGCCAGGGGACAGCCGCTGCCCTCTCCCAGCCGCATGCCCAGCAGGAAGATGGGCTCCAGCTCCATGGCCTCCATGGCCAGCCTGTAGCCGATTTCAAAGGAGGCGTGGCTGGGCACCAGATAGTGCCGCACCATTGGGCTCAGCTTTACGGCACACAGGGCGGCCACGGCGGAGATGAATCCGTCGATCACCACCGGCCGCTTGGTTGCCGCCGCGCCCAAAAAGCCGCCGCACATGGCGGCCAGGTCAAAGCCGCCCACTTTGGAGAGCACGTCCACCACGTCATTTTTGTCCGGCCGGTTTAATTCGATGGCCCGGCGGATGACATTCTTTTTTATTTGAAAGGCCTCGTCGGTGATGCCGCCGCCCCGGCCGGTGACGGCATCCACGTCTGCGCCCAGCAGCACGCTGAGCACGGCGGAGGAGGTGGTGGTGTTGCCGATGCCCATTTCGCCGATGCCCAGGGCGTCCGCTTCGGTATGAATGGCTACCCCCGCGCCGGTGAGAATGGCGGTAATTGCCTGCTCCCGGGTCATGGCCGGGCCCTGGACCATATTGTTGGTGCCGAAGGCGATTTTCCGGTTCAGCACCGCCGGGTCGCGGATCGCAGCGTTCACGCCCACGTCGCAAACGGTGATGCCCACCCCGAATTCCTTGCACAAGGTGGAGGCACCGGTCTTCGCCCGGGTCAGGTTGATGGTCTGCATCAGGGTGACGGATTGGGGCGCGCTGGAAACTCCTTCCTCCACCACGCCGTTGTCCGCGGCGAATACCAGCAGATGGGGGTTCTCTACTTTGTTGTGCACCTTTCCGGTGATGCCCGCCAGCTGAATGGAAAATTCCTCCAGCCGCCCCAAACTCTCCGGCGGCTTCGCCAGCTGTGCCTGACGCGCTCTCGCCGCCTCCATGGCCGCTTCGTCCGGCGGGGTAATCTTTTCAAGCAGTGCTTTTAATTCCATAGGATGATTGCTCCTTTTTATGTGCTTGCTTTCCCAAAAGCTTTCCGCAGCAAACAAGTTCTTGCTCGATGATCTGCACACGCCACTGTAGGAGAGGATATGATCCTCCCGCGCAGTACAAACCCTCCATGTGGTGTCGGGTTGGGCGAATCCGTACCCGTGTCAAACATGGCACCATTGGGCTGAACGCTCAGTTTCGACAGCTGGCGGGCATCTGCAGCCTCCCCACAGTGCGTGTGCGTTATTGCCACAATTTACATACTACGGCAGGAGAAGGGCGTTTTCTGTCAGCCATGAAATGTTTTCTCCGATTTCCGGCAGCTCCAGGGTCGCGGTGGCGTTTTCGGGCAGGGCGGAAATCAGCGCCCCCATGGGCAGCGTGCCCCGGTTCAGGGCGCTGTGGGTGTCGGCGGTGCCGTCGTTGTTGTGCAGGTGGGCGTGGGACAGGTACGCTCCCCAGCAGGCGATCCAGTCCCCGGCGGGCACGGAAGAATAGGCATTCACATGCCCCACATCCAGGCAAAGCCGCAGCCGGGGATCGTCCACCTGGGAGACAATGGAGCGCAGCAGCTCCGGCTCCTCCTCCAGCACGTTTTCCAGGCAGATCTCATAATCCCCCGGATGGCCTTCCAGAAATTGCCGCCAGAAAACCACGGACTGCTCCACATACCAGCAGGGGAAATACAGCTTCGGACAGAAGCCTCCGTGGAGAATCAGCTTTTTGGCCCCGTACCGCTCTGAAAGCGCCAAGGCCTGACCGAAGCGGAAATCCGCCAGCTTCCGGGCCAGGGGATCGATGGCGCAGGGAAAAAGCTCATTGAAGGGCCCGTGAAACAGCCGCCGGGGCACACCCAACAGCTGCTCTTCAAGAAGCCGGTGGGTTTCCTCAAAACGATCATCCATGTTCACTGCGGTGCAGTAGGCCGCAATCTCCACCCCCAGGCCGTATTTCCGGGCCAGGGAGCCTGCCTTGGGATCGATGGTGGAAAGATAAAGCTGATCGGAATTCATGTCAAAGCTCCAAAATGCCGTATTTGGTTTGCAGCCGGTCCAGCTTTTGCAGCAGGGGACGGCTGACGAAAAACAGGGTCAACGCCGCGCCGATGCCGTGGGTCACGTTGTAGCCGATTCCCGCCGCATACACCGCCAGTACATTTTCGACGGTGAATTTGCTCAGCATGGTGAACACGGTGCAGCTGTCCAGCATCGGTCCGACGAGAAAAAGAATCGTAAAAAATCCGAAGGGGGCCAGAATCCAGGGCTTTGTCCAGCTTCTGCGGTTGTGAAAAATCAGTCCGGCGAAGAAGCCGCCGAAGCCGTAGGCGAACATCTGCCAGGGCGTCCAGGGCCCCTGGCTGAAAAAGAAATTGCTGGCAAAGGCCGCCACGGCGCCCGTGAGGAAGCCTGCCTCCGGCCCGAAGGCGATGCCGGTGATCATGATGATGCCCGTAATGGTTTTGAGGTAGGGAGAAAAGGCGAACACCACCCGGGACACCGCCGCCAGGGCGGCCATCACCGTCAGGATCACCAGTTCCCTTGCCTGGGGCCGCCGGGCCTCGAACCGGAAGAAAAAGGGCAGCATCAGCTCGATGATGATCATGGTGCTGATGAGATAATACCACCGGCCCTTCACCTGGGTGCCCAGAAACAGGGTCAGGGGAATCAGCACAAAAATGGCGAGGATGGACAGCAGGGTGGATTTTCTCATCACTGGTCCTCCCGGTTTTGCATCACCAGCGCCGCCACGTCCGAGGCGGTGACGGCATTTTCAAAAATACTCCGGCTCATCCGGTTGGCGGCGGTGGTGTAGAAGCTGTTGGAGCCGAAGAACCGGCGGGGGGTGTCGGTGGTCAGCAGCTGGCCATCGAAGAACATGGAAACCAGGTCGGCATGCTCGGCGCAGAACGCAACATCGTGGGATACCATCACGACGGTGATCCCCTGGCGGCAAAGGTTTTTCAGAATCGCGGCGAAGGACTGCTTGAAAAAGCTGTCCAGTCCTTTCGTGGGCTCGTCCAGCAGCAAAAGCTTCGGCTGGGACAGCAGCACCTTGGCCAGAGCGGCCCGCTGAATTTCGCCCCCGGACAGATCGGCAGGGTGGGAACAGAGCAGCGGCTCTATCTGGCAGAGCGGGGCAATCTCAGTTATTTTTTCAGCAGATGCTCCCATTTCCTCCAAATCCGCCTGAAGGGTCTGCTTGACAAACAGACTCTTGGGGTCCTGGGGCAGCATGGCAAGGCACTTCTGGTACAGTTTTCCTTTGTAAGCGCCCAGCTCCTTGCCGAAGAGACGGACACTGCCCCGGTAGAGCTTGCAGATGCCGCAAACGGCCTTCAGCGCCGTGGATTTTCCTGTGCCGTTGCCCCCCACGATGGCAAAAAAACTGCCCTGGGGTACAGCCATATGAAGGCCTCTTAAAATATCCGGGCCGTTCTTTTCATAGCGGAACCAGCCCTCCTTCACTTCCAGGGCGGGCACCTTCCCGGTGGGGAAGGCCGGCTGGGGAGGCAGGGCGGTGATTTTGGGGGGCTGGGGGAAACGTCCGCTCAGCCAGCTTCGGCCCTCCCGCACGGTGAGGGGGCAATCGCCGGTGGATTTTGCTTCATAAAAGACCCGCACCGGCGCAGGCAGGGCGGAGAACATCTGGCTGTGCGTTCGGTAGAGCGCCCGGGCCACCTCCCGGGGTTCCCCGGCGGCGGTGATCCGGCCATGCTCCATTACAATCACCCGGTCGGCGGCGGGGAAGACGTCCTCGGTCCGGTGTTCGGTGATGAGAATGGTGGTTCCCAACTCCTGGTTGATTTTTTTCAGGGTGTTCAAAAAGTCGGAGGCCGCGATGGGGTCCAGCTGGCTGGTGGGCTCGTCCAGAATCAGCACCTCCGGCTGCATGGCCATGATGGAGGCCAGATTCAATAGCTGCTTCTGGCCCCCGGAAAGCTCCGCCACCTCCCGGTGGAACCAGTCCTGGATGCCGAAAAAGCTGGCCATCTCCGCCACCCGCAGCCGCATGGTCTTCTGGTCGCAGCCCAGGTTTTCCAGTCCGAAGGCCAGCTCGTGCCAGACCTTGTCGGTGACGATCTGGTCCTCTGGGTCCTGCATCACAAAGGCGATCTTGGCGGCCTGCTCCCGCTGTGGAATCTGCTCCAGAGGTATTCCGTTCAGCAAGACGGAACCGGAGCGGTCCCCGTGGGGGGTGAGCACGGTTTTCAGGTGGCGCAGCAGGGTGGTTTTTCCGCTGCCCGAGGCCCCGCACAGCAGCACATACTCTCCCGCCGCGACGGTGAGATTCACACCGGTCAGGGCCGGAGCGGCAGCGCCGGGGTAGGAAAAGCTCAGATCCTGGATATGGAAATGCGCCATGCAATCACCTCCTTGATTTGAAGCAGCGTGGGAATCAGCAGCAGTACGCAGTAAACGGGCAGTCCAAAGCCGATGGGGTCAATTTTCAGCCGGGGCGTGAAGCTGGCCCCGGTGCCGCCCAGGCATAGCACGGCGATTTCCAGTCCCAGAATCAGGGCCAGCAGAAAATAATCCCGGCCGGTCATGCGGTAGATTTGAAAATTGGTGCGCTTTCCCGTGCCATAGCCCCGGGAGCGCATGGAGTCGGCGGTGATGATGCTGCCCTCCAACGCCCAGTCCGTCAGGGCGGAGAGGACCGAGGCGCCGTCTTTGGCCTTATCCGTCAGCTTGCCTGCCTGGGAGGCGCCCTTGCCGATGCACCGGCGGGCCAGCAGAATTTGCTTTGCCTTCCGGGTAAAGGCGGGGATCATCCGCAGCACCATCACCAGCAGCAGTGACAGTGCCGGAATCAGGCGCCCAAACAGGGCGGTGAATTTGTCGCTGGTGAGCACCGCGCTGTAGCAGCCGAACCACAGCAGCATCACCACCATGATTGCCCCCAGGGCCATGCCGTAGTACAGCGCTTCCAGGGTGTAGGGGCGGCCGAACCAGGTGAAGAGCACGTGCTTACCGGATTTGTTCAGCAGGGGATTAACGGCGGACATCAGCACAAACAGCACCGCTACGCTCAAGAGCATTTTGAAGCCCTTCCTGCCCGTCAGCATCAGATAATAGATGGCGGCGCAGATGCAGCCCGCCGCGCAGTAGGCCGGATGCTGGATGGTGGCGCCAAAGCCGATGGCTCCCACAAAAAACAGAAAGTTCACCGCCGGATGGCATCCGGAAAATGCATCACGCCTCATGGGCCGCCTCCTTTTGATTTTGCATTCTTTTTATTATACCATTTTTATCGAAAAAGGCAACCGGCAAATCCGCCCGCTTGACTTCCCGCCTCAGAGGGCTTAGAATGAAAATATTCTCGTCAGCGTTGCTCGGTGTTTGGCGGGATATCAGATATAAGATTTCGCTCTATAGAGCATTGTACGTCTGGGACAATATCTGATTTATATCTCTGCAAACACCAATTTTTCCCGATCCCGTGAGAAAATGCATAATAATCAGGAGGCATCACCAATGACAGAAGAAGAAATGATTGCTCTGGCGGTGGCGGAGGGCTTTGCCGGGGCGGCGGTGATCGATACGGACAAAATCGTGTTTGATCCCATGTTCCGGCCCTTTTGCGAGGAAAATCTCTGTGGCCAGTACGGCGTAAATCACTCCTGTCCGCCCGACTGCGGCACCCCGGAGCAGATGAAGCAGCGGATTCTCTCCCACAAAAGGGCTCTGGTGCTGCAGACCATCTGGGAGATTTCGGACTATGAGGACAAGGCCGCGATAAAGCAGGCAAAGCTGGGCCACAATACTGCCGCCATTCGTTTGATGAAGCAGCTGCGCGCCCAGGGCTGTCCGGGCTTTTTGGTGGGGGCCAGCGGCTGCGCCCTCTGTTCCCCCTGCGCTTTGAAAGAAGGCAAAAGCTGCACCTTTCCGGAGCTGCAGTATTCCTGCATGTCCGCCTACTGCATCTTTGTTCGGAAGCTGGCAGAGCAAAGCGGATTGGAATACTCCCCCGGCGAGGGACTGACGGCTTTTTTCGGAATGTATGTTTATGCTTGATTTCTCTGCTGCACTGTGCTAGAATGATTCCGTACAAAAATATTGATAAGGAGCGATCCGATTATGAAAAAACTGATTTCCCTTTTCCTGGCGCTGGCCATGGTGTTCAGCCTGGCAGCCATCGCATCTGCCCAGGAGACTCAGACGGAGCAGAGCGAAATCGTCTGGGACGAGAACGAGGAAACCATCCTGCTGGAAAA
>JBJDYM010000390.1:0-2313 GCA_051867315.1 Faecousia sp. | reverse complement strand
CGGAGCAGAGCGAAATCGTCTGGGACGAGAACGAGGAAACCATCCTGCTGGAAAACGGCGGCGTTTACGGCCAGGGCGAAACCGCCTTTGTGCTGGTGGTGTCCTGCCTGAATGAGACGGCTGTGGTCACCGTGAACACCGACGCCGAAACCGTTGGCGCGGCCCTGGCAGAGCTGAACATCGTGGCCGGGGAAGAAAGCGAGTGGGGCCTGTACGTGAAAACCGTCAACGGCATCACTGCTGACTACAATGTGGACGGCACTTACTGGGCCTTCTACATCGACGGCGAGTACGCCATGACCGGCGTGGATGCCACCGAAATTGACCCGGACAGCATTTACCTGCTGGTCGTTGAGGGCCTGGAGCTGGAGGAGGGCGAGACCATCCCTCTGCACGACGGCAAGAACTACGGCCTGGGCGAAAAGGTGTTTGTTTTCCAGGTGATTGATGACGAGGAGAATGAAATCTCCGTCACCGTCTGCACCGATGCGGACACCGTGGGCGAAGCGCTGGCGGAGCTGGGCATCGTCGCGGGTGACGAGAGCGAGTGGGGCCTGTATGTGAAAACCGTCAACGGCATCACTGCTGATTACAATGTGGACGGAAAATACTGGGCCTTCTACATCAACGGCGAATACGCCATGACCGGCGTGGACGCCACCGAAATCGACGAGGAAGCGGTCTACACCTTCGCTGTCGAGGGCTGATAAACAAATAAATTCAGAGCCGGTGCCCCAGGGCACCGGCTCAATTTATACTTATTACGCTTATGCTTCGTGAAACAGTTTATAGAAAGGTCTGGTCACCGTTCTGCTTCCGCAGAGGCGGAAGGAAAGCTCTGCAGTCAGCCAGCCGGCAAATACATCCATCAAAGTGTGCTGTTTGGTGGTCAGGGTGGAGACGAATACCAGCAGGGAGAACACCAGGGCGAACCGCTTGCCGCTCCGGGGGACCTCCGGCACATTTTTCAGCGCCAGGCAGCAAAGCCAGCTCAGCTCGCAGTGGAGGGACGGAAACAGGTTGTCCGGGGTGTCCACGGCGTAAACCACCCTCATGCACCAGTCCCACAGAGTGTCGTTCCCCGGCACGGGGCGGGTATTGGTGGTGGGAAGAAACAGGAAAAACACCAGGGCAATCAGCAGGGAGAGGCAATGGGCGCCCAGAAAACGGAAGGCATTCCCAGTTCCGCTTCGCAGGATCAGCACAATGCTGATGCTCCAGTACAAAAAGGCTCCGATATAAATGACCACCGTCCAGGGCAAAAAGGGAATGGCCAAATCCCAGGCGGATTCAAAATTGTAGTGATGAGCTCCCGCCATGAGCAGCTTGGTGCCGGAAAACACCAGAATTTGCAGCACCAGGGTGCAGACCAGGGGCAAGATGGTATTCTCCGGGATCAGATTTTTGATTCGCCCCGTCTTTTTACCGGTCATGGCGGCCTCCTTTGTGCTTTTTGCAGATCCAATTGTACAGCGCCAGGCCCAGGGCGCTGACGGCCAGGGTGAAGGCAAAGACAATGACCGCCGCGCCGTAGCTCCGGGTGCCCAGAGCGTCGCCGCCCACGGTGGAGGTGACCACCGAAGGGACCCGCCCCAGAGTGCAGATCAGGCAGAACACGGGGAAGGGGATGTCTGTCAATCCCGCAAAGTAGCCCAGTAAATCCTTGGGCGTGCCGGGAATCATGTAGATCACCAGGAAGAGATATATTCTGGCATTGCTGGTTTTTAAGAATTTGACGGAATTGATTTTCTCCTCGCTGAAAAACACCCGCACCAGCCGCATTCCAAACCGCCGCACCAGCCAAAAGGTGATGATGCTGCCGATGGCGGCGCCGGCGATGGAGAGAATGGTGCCCTCCACCGCGCCGAAGGCATAGCCTGCCGCGATTTCAAAGGGCTCTCCGGGAATGAAGGCAAGAATCACCTGAAAAATCACCATGCCCATAAAGGCCAGGCGGCTGTACCATCCCTGCTCTTCCACCCAGTCCCGGAGGGAGTCCGGATCGGAGAGAAACCCCATCAGAGGCGCGCCCACAAACCTCCACGCCGCGGCGGTAATCGCAATCAAAAGCGCCAGCAGCCCGGCGGCGATCCATTTTTTCTTTTTCTCGCCGATCATAAACCCTCCATGCCGTAATTGATCCACGAAATCCGTTAAAACGTGGCTATCATACCGCAGAATCCACCGCTTGTCAACGCTGCTGGTTGGTATTTAAGGTTTGATCATCTTTAATGAGAATCGGCTTTGCTCAGCATACAGATAAATTGATGTTTGTGGGGTTCTTGCCCTCCCCTCTGTGGCCGAGAAAAGCGA
>JBJDYM010000389.1:0-2868 GCA_051867315.1 Faecousia sp. | reverse complement strand
CAGTCACCAGCAGCCGGTGGGTATTGATCCCATAGGGGGTGCAGGTCACAAGGGTGCAGCAATCTTCCCCCTCCCAGATACCCAGCAGGCTGGTATCGCTGGGAAGAACTGTATTGATTTCTGATACCTGATACGCCAGAATTTCATCTAATACATACAGATAGAACACATCCCCGATGCCCAACTGCTCCAAATCCGTGAACATGGTCTGGGTTGCCATACCGCTGTGCCCAGAGAGGATACTGTGGGTGCTGGCTCCGCCTACCGGCAGGGAGCTGCCAAGAAGATGCCCCACGCCTTTGCTCAGGGAACTGTCCCCGGTTCCGTGATAGATGGGCAGATGGACATTGATTTTCGGGATTTCAATATAGCCCATGATTCCATCCCCGGAGAGGTTAAGAATGGAATCATAATCTTCGGACGCAGACCGCAGAGCTTCCTGTGTATAGATGCCGTCCGATTCTGTTCCGGGTACAAGGATTTGGTTATAGGCAATAGCCTTCTCCCGCTCCTGAACTAGGATGCTGTTGTCCGTCTGGGCGATAACCTCCTGATAAGCTGTGAATATCTCAGACGCATACTTTTGGTTGACATAATTACTTATAACTGGGTACAGTGTCAAACCCAGTGCGGCAAGGAACAGCGCCGCACCAAAGCAGATAACAATAATTCTTCGTTTCGTAAAAATCCCCCCATTCGGGAAGCCCCGGAAGGTTGCTCTTCCGGGGCCGTCCTTGCATCATCAGGAATTGCGCTTCTTGCGCAGGGTCAGAACGATCATGCCCGCAGCGCCTGCCATCAGGAGAATGCCTACGATGGTGAACATCATGGTGCCGTTGTCGCCGGTTTCGGGGAGATCAAAGCCACGGGTGTTGACCACAGTCAGGGGAGCTTCCGCATTGGCACTGCCGCCATCTGCCAACATGGTCACGGGATTGCCGTCCACCTTGGCAGATGCAGTCAGCAGACGGTGCTCCACACTGCCGTCCACATCATCACAGAGGGAAGCCGTCTCAGCCTGGGAAATGACCACTTCAATATCCTCTTTCAGCAGCGTATAGCCATTGTCGGTACGCACTTCGGTGATGCGGTAGGTGTCATTTTCCAGACCCTTTACGACCACCTTGCCGGAGGACACGGGGATGAAATGGGTGGCGTCTGCTTCGTCAGCAACATGGGCAGTCACATAGTAGACACCCTCGCCCTCATTCAGCGCTGCCTTGACATAGTAATTGTCGGTTTCGTTGTGCAGGATGAATTCCACCTTGGAGAAATCTCCGTTTCCGTCGCTGAATTTCTTAGTCAGGTCAATGCCGTAGGTGTACAGATGGCAGTCATCCGCCAGGGTATCATAGTAATCCGTGGAAGTGCGCTTCCAGGTCAGGACTACCTCGTTGGGGTTGCCATCGTCACCATAGGCAACGGAATTGTCGCTGTCCAGCTTGGCAGCGTAGGTGATGCGCAGAGTCAGGTCGGAATAGCCGGAATTGAACATGCCGACAGCGGAGTAGACAGCCTTGGAGGTGTTGATTTCCGTCAGACCGGTCTGGGTCATGGCGATGGTCATGGTTTCTCCAGCATCAACGGTACTGTAGGAAGCGGTGAACTTACCGTCCGCCTCCGTCCACTTGGCAACAGAATCGGTGCAGGCAGCGTCAGTAAAGAACTCCAGCACCACATCCCCCTTGGCATAGGTCAGGCCCTTGGACAGGGTATCGACAAAGGTATAGGTGGTCAGGTAGGTGGATTCGGAGGTGATGACAGGCAGGGTGGAAATAATCTGGTACTCAACGGTATCGCCGCCAGAAGCGGTGCCGGTGTGGGCAAAGCCATCGGTAATGCCGGAGGTGCCATTGTTCTTGCCGGTGTTGATCTTGCTCTCCCGCAGGGTCTTTTCCAGAGTGGGATCGCCGGTCTGGTTCTTGGGATAGACGGTCACATCATAGATCCAGCGGGTGCCGCCGTCGGTGGCATTGGTGCCGTTCACGGAGGTCATGGGCAGGGAAATCAGGAAGGGATCGGTAGTGGACACGACATTTTCGGGAACCTTGGTTTCCACGATGAGGTACAGACCCAGTTCCAGATTCTCAACCATGGTTTTTCCGAAGGAATCCGTCAGGGGCATAGCCGTACCGCCAATAGCGGCGATATACTGCTCCATAGCATTCTTGACCACAGTGGAATTGGCAGTCAGGGCGGCGGACAGGGCGTAGATCAGCACATCGGACTGATAGAAATACTTGGAAGAATCCAGAGCATCCGCATTGGTGTAACGCTGTGCGCCATTCTCCAGACCCAGCGCTTTCAGGAAGTCTGCACCCTGTACCTTGTCGATGGCGTACAGCACCTCTACATGGTTGTGGGTAGCGCTATCTGCGGTGGACTCGGAGAACTGAACGATATCCGCTACTTTCACATAGCTGAACTCCACGCCTTCCAGGGCATAGTCCGCCAGCACATCACCGACGCCGTTCTCATCGGCAACGCCGGTGGAGACATAGGAGCTGTCCCAAATACCGGCATTTTCACTGCCAGTCAGGTCATACTTGAAGATGGTCAGAGAACCCTTCAGGGATTCATCGATGGGTGCGTCCGCGACTTCGGCGGCAGATACGGAGATGGCGCTGCCAAAGCACAGCACCAGAGCCAGACACAGGCAAATAGCTTTCATAATCTTGGTTTTCATAATTTTTGATTCCTTTCAAAGTAAAAAATGTTGTTTTCGGTTTGTATTTTGGGCAGCAAAAAAGCCAGGGGGAATCCCTGGCAAAGTAGCATATTCGGTTCATAGCGTTACCATCGTTTCTTTTTGTAGGAGATCAGCAGCAGGGCGGCACAGACAGCGGCGCACAGTATCTGAGAAATTCG
>JBJDYM010000388.1:3584-39843 GCA_051867315.1 Faecousia sp. | reverse complement strand
CGTTCAGGGCATCGAACACACTCCGGAGTATCTGCCGCATGTTTTCTTTGTCATCAGGGACCGTAAAGGTCTGGGTTTCCGTTCCCGTCATGGTCTCAGCCTCCCTTATAGAAATTGATACCTTATTATATCCCAAATGGACAAGCCTGTAAAGCCCTTCCGGTAAATATTTTGTGAATGTTTGCCGGGGAAAGGGTCAAAGAAGCCATTTTGACCATATTGCGGGAACGGAAATCCATTTTCTCACCGCAGAGCGGCGTTCAGTTTCTCTTTCAGAGCGGCCAGGACCTTGCTCACCACGGATTCGGAATCGGCATCAGTCAGGGTGCGGTCATCCGCGCGCAGCTCCAGGGAGAAGGCCATGCTCTTCTTGCCCTCAGGGACACCCGCGCCCCGGTAGATATCGAAGAGCTGGATTTTCCGCAGCAGCTTCCCGGCGGAGGCGGAAATCACCTCTTCCACCTGGGCAACGGTAATATCCTCCTCGCAGATCAGCGCCAGGTCACGGCTGACGGTGGGATACTTGGGCAGGGGGGTATAGGTGGCGTCGGGCAGGAGCAGACCCAGCAGCTTGGTGAAGCTGATTTCCGCGCAGTAAACCTCGGAATCGATGCCGTAATTCTTAGCAACCAGCGGGTGCACCTGGCCCATCACGCCCACTTCCACGCCGTCCATGCGGATGGAGGCACAGCGGCCGGGATGGTAGCTGGGATTGTCCTTCACGGCGGTGTAGCTGGCCTTTTTCAGCCGCAGGCCGGCGAACACGGCCTCAATTTCACCCTTGAGCTTGAAGAAGGTCTCGCCTTCGCCATAGGAGCCGAACACCAGCATTTTGGGTTCTTCAGGCAGAGACTGGCCCTCCACCGGCAGATAGATTTTGGCAATCTCATAGAGCTTGGCTGCCTTGTTGTGGTAGGCATTGTTCCGCCCCAGAATCTCCAGCATGGAGGGCAGGGCGATGGTGCGCATGATGGAGGTATCCTCGCCCAGAGGGTTCTGAATCCGCATGGCGCCCCGCAGGGGAGAATCAGCGGGAATCCGGATCTGGTCGAAGACGGTGGGGGAGACGAAGGAGTAGGTGATGATCTCGCTGTAGCCCAGGCCGCGGCAGAGCTGCCCCGCCTTGGCCTCCAGCTTCATTTCCTGGGAGTAGCCGCCCTGGGTGGAGTTGCGGAACTCGGTGACGGGAATTTCATTGTAACCATAGGAACGGCCCACTTCCTCGGCCAGGTCGGCCATCAGGTTCAGGTCGGGCCGGAAGGAGGGAACCAGCACGGTATCACCCTCCACCGGAATCTCCAGCCGGTTCAGGTACATCACCATGTCCTCTCTGGAGATATTGGTGCCCAGGAGCTTGTTGATGCGGTCGGGCTCCAGAGGCAGCTTTCTGGCCTCGGGCACGTAGTTGATGATGTCGATGGTGCCGTCCAGCACGTCGCCGCACGCCAGCAGCTCCACCAGCTCACAGGCCCGCTGCACGGCGGGAATGGTCATCATGGGGTCCAGATTCTTCTCAAACTTGCCGGAGGCCTCGGTGCGCATGCCCAGGGCCAGGGCGGTCTGGCGGATGGAGGTGCCGTTGAAATTGGCGGACTCGAACACCACCATGGTGGTGTCATCCACGATTTCAGAGTTCTCGCCGCCCATGATACCGGCCAGGCCGATGGGCTTTTCTTCGTCGGCAATCACCAGCATCCCGGCCTTCAGATTGCGGACGGTGCCGTCCAGGGTGGTTAAGGTTTCACCCTCCAGGGCCTCCCGTACCACGATCTTGCCGGAGGAGACGTAGCGGTAGTCGAAGGCGTGCATGGGCTGGCCGTATTCCAGCATCACGTAGTTGGTGATGTCCACGATGTTGTTGATGGGCCGCACGCCGTTGGCACGCAGCCGCTGCCGCAGCCACTTGGGGGAGGGGCCGATCTTCACGTTGGCCACCATCCGGGAGGAGTAGCGGTTGACAAGCTCTGTGGCGGGTACCTCCACGTCCAGATGGTCGAAGATGGAGCCGGCGTCGCTGCCCTTCACCACGGGCTCGTGGTGCTTCATCTCTTTGCCGAAGGCGGCGGCCGCTTCCCGGGCCAGACCGATGATGGAGTAGCAGTCCGGACGATTGTTGGTGATCTCAAAATCCACCACGGTGTCGTCATTGCCGATGATGGGGTTGATGTCATCGCCGGGCTTGGCGGAGCCGGGCTCCAGAATCCAGATGCCGTCGGCGAAGACGCCGGGCAGATCGTTCTGGGTCAGGCCCAGCTCGGCAAAGGAGCAGAGCATGCCGTTGGAGACTTCCCCCCGCAGCTTGCCCTTCGTGATATGCACGCCGCCGGGCAGCCAGGAGTTGTGCAGGGCAGCGGGCACCAGGTCTCCCTCGTGGACGTTCTGAGCGCCGGTGACGATCTGCACGGGCTCATTTTGGCCCACGTCCACCTGGCAGATGAACATGTGGTCGGAGTTGGGATGGCGCACCATGGAGAGCACCTTGCCCACTACCACGTTTTTGATTTCCGCATCCATCCGCTCCCAGGTTTCCACCTTCTGGCCGAACACGGTCATGGTTTCCACGAACTCCTTGTCGGAAACGGCGCTCAGGTCAACAAATTCTTCATTGATCCATTTTCTGTTCAGTTTCATGTCCGTATCCTCCTTAGAACTGGTTCAGGAACCGCACGTCATTGTCGAAGATCAGACGCAGGTCGGTGATTTTCAGACGGCCCATGGCCATCCGCTCCAGGCCCATGCCGAAGGCAAAGCCGGAGTACTTGGTGGAGTCGATGCCGCAGTTTTCCAGCACATCCGGGTGTACCATGCCCGCGCCCAGCAGCTCGATCCAGCCCTCGCCGTGGCAGGTGGAGCAGACCGCGCCGCCAATTTCGCCGGTGCCGTGGCACTTGTGGCACTGCATGTCCATTTCACAGCTGGGCTCGGTGAAGGGGAAGTGGTGGGGCCGGAACCGCATGACCGCATCCTCTCCATAGATTTTACGCATACAGGAGATCAGAGCGCCCTTCAAATCGCCCATGGTGATGTTTTCATCCACCACCAGACCCTCGATCTGATGGAACATGGGGGAATGGGTGGCGTCGGCCTCGTCCTTGCGGAACACCCGGCCGGGGGCCAGAATGCAGATGGGGGGCTTGGCGTTTTCCATGACCCGGATCTGCATGGGGCTGGTCTGGGTGCGCAGCAGCACGCTGTCATCATCGGTGAAATAGAAGGTGTCGCTGCGGTCCCGGGAGGGGTGGCCCTCTTCAATGTTCAGCCGGGTGAAATTGTAGTCCGCCAGCTCCACCTCGGGGCCCTCCACCACCTGGTAGCCCAGGCCCACAAAGATGTCCTTGATCTGCTGGAGCACCTGATTCATGGGGTGCTGATGCCCCATCAGAATCTCGTCGCCGGGGATGGTCACGTCGATGGCCTCGGCGGAGAGCTTGGCCTCCATGGCGGCGGCGTGGACGGCGGCCTTGCGCTGCTCCAGCTTTTCCTCAATGGCGGCGCGGACGTTGTTGGCCAGCTGACCCATTACGGGACGCTCCTCGGCGGAGAGCTTGCCCATCTGCTTTAGAACGGCGGTCAGCTCGCCCTTTTTGCCCAGCAGCTTGACCCGCAGGTCTTCCAGGTCGGCGGGGGTGGCAGCCTTGTCCAAAGCGGCCATGGCCGCCTGGCGAATGGATTCCAGTTGTTGTTTCATTTCTTTTCCTCCTAAAAAGGTATACATTACGAAGCTTCTGCGGGGCGGATAAAGGTAACAAAAAAGCCCTTCCTCCCGAACGATCGGGACGAAAGGCAACCCTTCCGCGGTACCACCCGCAATTCACCGCTTTCTGCGGTGCAGCTCTCAGGCGCATCCACGCCCATGATGGATAACGGCATCACCCGTCCGGCCCTACTGAAATGTTCAGGCGGCAGCTCCTGGGAGAAAGCCCGGCATTGCACGTAAGCGGATTCCACCCTCCCGCTCTCTCTGAAAACGCAAACCAATACAAGGCGGCCCAATCGCAGCGTTTTGCATATCGGGGTTATACTAGCATATTCACGAAAAATATGCAAGCTTTTTTTCCGGAAATGTTGTTCCAAAGAAAATCATGTGTTATCCCGGTGCTATTTGGAAGAAATTCACAAACATAGGATGTGTTTTTTGTGCTTATTTTTTCTTGACTTCCTATTTACAAAAAATGTATAATTTCGTTACTGGAGCTTATTATTTCATAAATCCTTCAGCAAACCCTTTGCGAAGAGGGGACGCAAAACTAGAGGGGGTCACCGACCCAGCCAGTTGCCGACGCATGCCGCAGTATGTGTGGGCTTTTTTTGTCCAATTTTTTGCAGGGACGGTTGTCAGTTACAGGTTCCCGCAATCGACAGTGATGTCAGCAGGGGGCCTTTTTTTGGTTTGCGGCGGCAGAGAGCGGCGGATCAGGTCTTAAATGTAAAAATGATGTCAAAACATTACAAAATGTAATAACTTTGCTTGACATCACATCTGAACCATGTTACCATAGTTGGAAGAAATCATCATCGTCCCGTTCGGCGCTTTTTCCGATGGGCGGGGAGGCACATCATGACGAGCAACGATGCCAAAAAATTAAGACGGGCAGAGCTTCTGGAGCTTTTGATTGAGCAAACCGAAGAAAATGAGCGCCTCGTCAAAAAAATCAGCCGGTTGGAGGCCAAGCTGTCCGAACGGGTGATCGTGTTGGAGAAGGCCGGTTCCATCGCCGATGCCGCCGTGGGCCTCAGCGATGTGTTTGCCCAGGCCCAGGACGCCGCCGACCGCTATCTGGAAAGCATCCGTCGAAAGCAGGACCGGGCGGAGGAGCTGGTGCAGCAGGCCGAGGCGCTCTTGCAGCAGACGGAGGCCGACTGTGCCCAGCGCCGGCAGAAAGCTCAGGAGGAATGCGAAAAGCTCCTTCAGGAAGCCAGGGATGAGGCGGCCCGGATGGCCAGCCCGGCGCCGGCTTCCCCTGAGGCTCCCGCAGCGGAGGATATCCCTGCGCCCCGTGGCTTTGCCAGCCGTTTCCTGGGCAGAAGGTAAGCTATGAAAAAGAAGAACTTGGTAAATCCCGGACTGGACAGCCTGCGCGCCGAGCTGAAGCGCGTCCGCTACCGGCAGCGCTACCACAGCGTCGTCCGCAGCACGATTTATATTTTGCTCACCGTGGCGGCGGCCGCCGTCCTGGTTGCGACGCTGCTGCTTCCGGTGCTTCGCATCTATGGTTCGTCCATGACCCCGTCGCTGTACGAGGGAGATCTTGTTGTCTGCGTCAAGGCAACGGATTTTGAGCGGGGAGACATCATCAGCTTTTATTACAATAATAAGATTTTGGTCAAGCGCGTCATCGCTTTTGAGGGCGAGTGGGTAAACATTGATGAGGACGGCAACGTCTATGTCAACGGCCAGTTGCTCAGTGAGCCCTATATCGATGAAAAGGCTTTTGGCGAATGCGATCTCAAGCTGCCCTACCAGGTTCCCGACGGGCGGGTGTTCGTGATGGGGGACCATCGCGCCACCTCGGTGGACAGCCGCAGCACCACCGTCGGCTGTGTGTTTGAGGAACAGATCGTGGGCCGAATCCTCTATCGTGTCTGGCCGCTGGGGTACCTTGGACCGGTAGAATAATCCGATAAACACCGTAAGTGTAAAAGGGGAGGATTCCCGATGCGTGATCTTGGAAAAGCAAGTCAATACGCAGCCCGGAGAAAGAGAAAACAGCTCTGGCGCACGTTTGTTACCGTCATTGCTGCCGTTGTCGTGTTTTGCACGACTTATGCACTGATTCTTCCTGCCATCACCATGGAGACGGAGGGCTTGAGCTGTGGTCTGATTGAGCATACCCACACCGCGGACTGCTATCAGCTCACCTGCGGGAAGCAGGAGTATTTTTCCCACACGCATTCCGACGAATGCTATGAGGAGGACGTGCTGGTCTGCACCCTGACGGAGCAGGTCTGCCACCACCACACGGATGCCTGCTATTCTCAGCCCCAGCCGGTTTGCGGCCAGGAGGAGGCCCAGGCCCATGCCCATACGGAGGAATGCTACATAACCCAGAGCGTCTTGAGCTGTGGGCAGGACGAGTGCGCGCCTCATACCCATACCGACGAATGCTATACCGACGGTGCACTCACCTGCACCCAGGAAGAAACCCAGGGCCATACCCACACGCCGGAATGCTACCAGGAGCAGCAGGTCCTCTCCTGCGGCAAGCAGGAGACCCAGGGCCACACCCATACCGAGGACTGCTACCCCGCGGACTTTGAGCCGGAGCTGATCTGCGGCCAGGAGGATATCCCGGAGCACCGCCACAGTGAGGAATGCTATACCCTTATCTGCGGGCTGGAGGAGCATACCCACACCGAGCTCTGCGTGGACAACCATGAGGCATACGTTGAGAATCTGAATCAAATATCAACCGAAGGAAAGACCGGCCAGGAGGGAGACGGGCTGAGCACGGCCCCTGCGCTGTTCTCTTTGACCCGGTCGGTGGATTCCGACGGCGGAATTATGCTGCTGGCGGATGAAGATACAGGAACCCTTCCGGTTACTTCCATCACCGGATCCGGCACGGCGTATCGCCCTGAGACGGACTCCTTTACGACGAATGTAAGGATTGAGTTTGCTTTCGATAAGGTTGATGGGGCAAAGGCTGTGACAGCCGAAACAATCTATACCTATACTTATCCCGAGGGGGTTACGCTCCCAAATGATTTGACGGGGACAGATCGTATTCTGATAGACAGTAATAATGTGATGGCTGGTATTTACCGCTTTGTGCAAAATGATAATGGAACTTACTCTGTCCAGGTGGTTTTCGGTAGCGATTATGTGAGCAATAATGTGCATGAGGGTGAACCTGTTTCTGGTTTTGTAGATTTCGCAGGAGAGTTTACGAAAGACCAGTTTAATGGCGATTCGTTTACCGTCAGCGGGGGAAACATTTCCATACCAATTACCGGTGAAGTCAAATACCCGAATGATGCAACGGAAAGCTTCGATATTGATGTCAGCAAAGCAGGAAGCTTGTCACTCGATGGCAATAATCTAGTCTATACGGTTATTGTGCGTACCACCAAGGGCACACCGGATCCCATCAGCTTCAACGATACCATGACGGGCCTGGACAACTTGACCCTGGGTGATCCGACGGTTACCGTGGAGAAGGGAACGACGACTTACTATTCAAGTTGGAGTTATGATGGAGACAAATGGCAAACGGAAGACATTGAGCACACCTATGCAGATGGAAGCCTGAGCATGTCTCTGGGAAAACTGTCTGCCAATGAAACAACGGACAACAATGGTACGTCGTGTGTCGTTGCCGACACCTATCGAATTACCTATACTTACCCCATTACGGATCAGACGGTGGAGTCCGTCTCCCCCGAGAATGAAGTCACCGTGACTGCCAAGGATTCGGAGAAGGATCAAACCGTTACCGATAGTGCGAAAACCAGCGTTTCAGTAAGCAAGGATCTCAGCTACACCGTCAATAAGAGCGGCGCGATTGCTTCGGACAAACCGGGCTATATCAAGTGGACGGTCACCGTGAACAACAACCAGCAGAACCTTGTGGGAGCCACCCTCACCGACGAGATGCTTCTCCCGACGGAGAATGCCACGGACGTTACCATTTCACCCAATCCTGGTGCTTCCTTCGACCAGACCCAGGGTACAATTACATTTTCCGCTGTCGATGACACCGGCGTGAACAAAAACACCTACACCATCACCTACTACACCCCGGTGGAAGAAAGCTGGGATGGCTCCACGGTGGACAATAAGGCAATCCTGGACCCCGACCCCACCAAGGAGGATGATGAAAAGGAAGCCGATGCCTCCGTAAAAGTCAACGGCGTTCAGCTTGACAAGACCGGCAGCCACAACGCTGACACGAACAAGCTGGATTGGGTCATCACCGTCAATTCCGGCAATCTGGACATTGCCGGTGCGACATTGACGGACGATATGTTCTCCGGTTTGTCTGAAGGCAATTTCACAATTGAGCCGAACGGCGATGGCCTGAGATTTATCAAGGCCGATGATAAGATTACGGGCATCACCTTCGACGCTGTGGCAGACGGAAAGAACACCCAGAGCTATACCATCCGCTATTCCACAGAAATTCCGACAGATGAGGGTGGTTCCCCGGTGACCTCCGTGCCCAACACCGCGACCCTTACGCCCGGCGCGGAGACAGAGGGTGAACCAATTCCAGCAGAATGGACGATTACGCTGGAGGAAGCGAAGCTGGACAAAAGCGGCAATTACGATTCATATAACCAGAAGATAAACTGGACAGTCACCGTCAACGAAAATAATAAAAACATTGCCACCGCCGTATTCACCGACAGCATGTTGGGACAGCTGGTTCCCACGGACATTGTGATCAAGGACGGAAGTTGGAAAGTTATCTCTGCGGATTCCGGTGCGTACACAATCAATACGGATGCAGCCGGGAAAGTGACCAGGATCGTCTTCAACGCAATTGGGGAAACCGGCGTCAATACAAACAAGTACATCATTACCTATTCCACAAGCGAACCGCAGGAATGGACGGACAAAACGGTCCATAACGACGCATTGCTGACCTTAGACGGAAAGGAAATTCCTGCCGGGGCTGATGTTCCCGTTCCCGGTTCGGGCGAAGTTGCCAAGAGTGCCGGGGAGGGGACGGTTTCCGAGGACGGTACAACCCTCACCATTCCCTGGACTGTGACGATGACCGTTCCCAAGGGCGGTCTGCCTGTCAGCACGATCATCATCGATGATGTAACGAAAAAAGATGAATGGACGACCAATACAAACCAGTGGATTACCACAGCACAGAAAAATGCCTTGATAGATGCTGGAATGACCTGGACGGATGATAGTGGTAATTCAATAGGTGATAAGGTAACCTTGTCCAATGATCAGGTTACATTGACGGGCGATGAAGATGCCTATACGGGCTTTACGATCACATTCGAGGACAGCCTGATTCCGCCGGATGGCGCCACCAAGCTGACCTTTACCTACTTCACCACCGCTGACCTGACGCAGACGGGCATCGGCCAAAACAAGTTCTATAATTTGGTTGACGTCGGCGGGAGGCAAAATGGTGCGGAGTATACCTACTATAAACCCGGCGTGGTCAAAACCGACGGAAACAATCAAACCGGCGACACCGTTGTCAGCAGCGATGGTGCGCTGACCTGGATTATCAAGGCGTATGTGGGAGCAGGCAACACGTCGCTGACACTCATTGATACCCTGCCGGAGGGCGTAACCCTGGACAGCCTCCAGCTGACCGGCTGGAATAGCCTGGACGTGACGCTGACGGTGGGAGAGGATGGCACAATCTCCGGAACTGACAGCACCAATCAGTATACCATCACCGGAAGTTACGTTGAGAGGGCAATCACGCTGAATATTGTTCCCCAGACGGAGGGACAAGCCATTTCGAGCGGTGCGGAATTCACCCTTACGGTCAACTGCAGCGTTGAAAATGCGGAAAATGTGACGGATTCCATGGAACTGACCAACACCGTGAAAATGGAGTTGGACGACATCGAGATCGGTTCCGCCAGCCAGACGCAGAACTGGACCTATCAGGAGTCTACCAAGGATGTTGTGAGCAAGTCCGGCCAGTGGTATAATGACAGCCGCGTTCTGAAATATTCCGTCGTACTCAACCCTGATGGAAAAGACCTGGTTGAGGGAACGGTTGAATTGACCCTGACGGATGTGCTAAAATACAATAAGACGGTGCAATCCTGGATAGAGACGCCGCAGTATGTACAAAAGAATGCATCTTTGATCATTTCCCTGGAGCAAAGCAGCGTCAAGCTGTTTAGAACCGACACAGAGCCGGAGACGGAAATCAAAGGCTTGGTATGGCAGTCTTCTTCCGAACCAAACGAGTATTACCAGGATGAAATAATCAATACGATTACCGCGACGAACGTCCCCGATGGCGTTCCGCTCAGGCTGGAATATACCTACAACGTCAGTTCTGACGCGGAGAATGGCTATGTGTTTAATCTGAATCCGACGAACGAAGCAAAGTTGGAGGGATATACTACCAATCCCATTAGCTTGGGAAATGATACGAAGTGGAGCGACAAAACAACCTCCGGCGGTGTTTTAACCACCTACGCCTTGAAGCTCACCAAGGTTGATGCGGATAATAACGGCACGGTTCTTAAAGGTGCAGTGTTTTCCATCTATGCCTACGACATGACCATGGGAATGCGTGGAACAGAACCGGTGCAGGTGTTTACCACAGGTGAGGACGGTACGGTTACGATCAAGCAGGGCAAGACGGAAGAGAATCCAGACGACTATGTTTATGCTACGGGTGTCCTCTTTGTGGCAGTCGAAACGAAAGCACCGGATGGTTATATTCTGCCCGAGGAGCCGGAGGAGTTCTATTTCTACTTCCCCATAGAGACTACACCAACCGGGTGGAAAACTCCTACGGAAATTGAGTCCAGCGCCATTGATTTGTCCAAAATGGGGGAATCTTTGATGGTAATGAACACCAAAATCCCCACAACCGAGATTGAGGTGAAAAAGGTTTGGAAACAGGCCAACGGAGATGAACTGACCAACCCGAGTCAGTCCGTTACCATCAAGCTGTACCAGAAAACCACCCCGGGCAGTTCCTCTGGCAGCTCGGGCGGCGATGTACAAGTAAGTTTTAATGTATATAAAGGAAATGGGGAGTGGGGAACTTATGCGTGCCAGGAGAATGTTACTTGCCCAAGTGGCACGGTATTTACATTCACACTATCTACCTGGGGCACGCCAAATATCACAGCAAACGGGGTAGTATTGTCTTCCGATAGCAAGACTGGAACTGGCCCATATCAGTATATTTATACCTTTCAGGCTGACGTTGATACAGCAATTGGAGGCTATGTTGGGGATGGAAATGATGGCCTATTTTCCTATACTAAGGCAGAGCCAACAACATCCGACCCCGGTAATTCTGGGAATGAGAATTTCTCCACTGACGATGCAACGCTGGTGGGCACCGTAGAGCTGAATAATATCGATGGCTGGAGCCATACTTTCACGGGGTTGCCCGTAACCGGGTTGGACGAAAATAACCAAACCGTCACTTACTACTATTATGTGGTGGAGGACCCGGTTACAAACTACGAAACCTCCTACAGTACCAATGGCATCCAGAGCGGCACGATTGAAGTGACCAACCAGGCTGTGAAGAATCCCGTCTACACTCTGCCCGCGACCGGTGGGCTTGGGACCACCCCGTATACCATGGGGGGTCTGCTGATGATTGTGGCGGCAGGAATCCCGCTGCTGTATAGCCAAACCAAACGCAGAAAGGGGGCGCGCTGATTGACGAAGAAAGCACCCACGTGTCCTCCTGGAGCCGTTGAGGATACCCGGCCACCGCCCCAAAAGCTTCAACGGCCCCCACCACTGTAAATTTTATCCCACGCATTTGCAAAATCACTTAACGAAAGGAAATGAATCAAATGAAAACAACGAAAAAAGTCCTGGCATTCCTGATCGTCGCCATGATGATCGTGGCCATGCTGCCCAACGCTTTGGCGTCTGAAGCGGGCACCCAATCTTCCACCTATAAGATTACCATTAGTAATGCTCAGGCTGGGCATACCTACACTGCTTACCAAATTTTCAGCGGCGATTTGTCTTTGAGCGGTGCCACGAAAATTCTCTCCAACATTGTTTTTGGCAGTGGCGTCTCTGAGGCTGGAAAGACTGCTCTTCTTAATTTTGACGGTGGACCGTATACTGATGCTGCTGCTCTGGCAAAAGCCCTTACTGAGGGCAATGTTGACGCTTTCGCAAAACTGGCTGCAACTGCTGACAATCTGGGTTCTGCGGCAAAGTACGTAAATCAGACCACGGCTGGTAATTGCGTCATTGACGGCTTAGATCCCGGCTACTACCTGGTCATCGATTCCTATACCGATGCTGAAGGGGACAAGAGTGACGCCCTTTCTAACTACATGGTTCAGGTCGTTGGCGATGCGGCGGTGACCAGTAAGCACTCCTACCCCACTCTGGATAAGAAGATTAAGCATAACGAATCTGATAAGTGGGAGGTCGTTGGTGACAACCAGATTGGAGACACTGTATATTTCCGTACGATTACCACCGTTCCCGATACCACGGGCTACACTGTCTATGATTACATCATCAATGATACCATGTCTGATGGCCTGACTTCCAACGTTCAAGCGAATAACACCAATGGCGATGTAAGCATTAAGGTCAATGATACGACTGATCTGGCTGCGAACTATTTCACAGTTGCAGTTGATGGAAGCAATTCTAATAAATTTACTGTGACGGTGGATATCCTCGGGGCTGTTGAAGCTGGCGTGATCAAGGCAGACGACGAGCTGGTTACTTACTACTCCGGTGTGCTGAATGAAGAAGCAAAGATTTACGATGTTGGCAAACAGGATAACGTTGCTTATCTGGACTACAGCAATAACCCCAACGATACCACAAGTAAGGGTAAGACCCCTGATGTGGTAGTTTACGACTGGACATTCAAAATGGGTGTCAACAAGGTTAATGAGAGTGGCGATCCTTTGACTGGTGCAAAGTTTGTTCTGTCGGAGGCCAGCGGTCTTGAGGTAGCGGATATGGAATGCAATGATGAGGGTGTTCCCGCTACTACTACCGACCTGATCAAACTCGTGAAGGTTGACAACGGTACTTACCGTATTGCAACAGACAGTGATGAGACTACGACTTATGTGATTGAAGCCGGAAGTGTTGTCATCAAGGGCTTGGACGATGCTACCGACTATTATCTGTATGAGACCAAGGCTCCCGAAGGGTACAATCTGATGAGCGATCCCGTTCATTTTAAGATCAGTGTGGACTATAGTCAGGATGGCTCCGCAGTGGCTTATGGCACTCCTACAGTCACTGTTGGTACCGGTGCTTCTTCCACAACTCTGAGCACTAATGTTGTGAACAAGGCCGGCGCCTCTCTGCCCTCCACCGGCGGTATTGGTACCACCATCTTCTATGTCATCGGCTCCGTTCTGGTCATCGGCGCGGTTGTGCTGCTGGTTTCCAAGAAGCGGATGAACGCCATCGACTAATTTCCCAATTTATCCCCATTTGAATTCTTGTTCATTTCCTCCGCCCTGCCCCCACCGGGGCAGGGTGGAGGGGGGACAACGGTAAGGAGCGCCCCATGCGTTGGATAAAAAAGAATCTGTCCACGATCTTTCTGATTGTGGCACTCATCATAGGGCTTTGCTTACTGCTGTATCCCACCGTCAGCGACTACTGGAATTCCTTCCACCAGTCCCGGGCCATCGCAACCTACGCCGAAAGCGTTGCCCAGATCGATAATTCCCGTTATATGGAGCTATTGGACCAGGCCCATGCCTATAACGAGGAATTGGCCCGGCAGGGAGCTGCAAACTGGATGCTGACAGAAGAGGAACTGGACAGGTATGCCTCCATTCTGGATGTCTCCGGCACGGGCATCATGTGCTCCATCGAGATTCCCAAAATCAAAGTCAACCTTCCCATCTATCACGGCGTGGATGAAGGCGTGCTCCAGGTCGCCGTGGGCCACATCCCCGGTTCCTCCCTGCCCATCGGCGGCGAGAGCACCCACAGCGTCCTCTCCGGCCACCGGGGCCTCCCTTCGGCAAGGCTCTTCACCGATTTGGACAAGCTGGTGGTGGGGGATACCTTCCTGATTAACGTCCTGGACGAGGTGCTGACCTACGAAGTGGACCAGATCCTGATCGTGGAGCCCTACGACCTGTCTTCCCTGGAAATCATTCCCGGAGAGGATCTGGTCACCCTGGTCACCTGCACCCCCTACGGCATCAACACCCACCGCCTGCTGGTGCGGGGCCACCGGGTCGAAACCGCCGCCCAGGCCAAAACCATCCGCGTCTCTGCCGATGCGGTGCAGATCGATCCAACCCTGGTGGCTCCTGTGGTGGCGGCTCCCATGCTGCTGCTACTGCTGCTGATTCTGCTGATCACCTCCAGAAAGAAACCCAAATCCAGATAAAGGAAGTGTGTGTCTTGAAAACCAACGGATTCGCTGGCCGCTTTATGGCCCTGCTGCTCTGCGCCGCTCTGTGCCTTTCCGTGGTGAACACCGCTGCCGCGGAAGACCTCGGTACCTTAACCATTTCCTACCCGGTGGACGGCACCGTTTACCACATCTATTCTGTGGGCAGTCTCACAAACGGCGAAATCGTCCTGGACCAGGCATTCCAATCTGTAGACACCTCCGATTATGCCGCCGCAGCTGCCGTGATGGCCGATATGGTCCAAAAGGGCGGAGCGGCCCGGGAGCTTGCCTCTGCCACCGTGACGGATGGCAAGGCGGTGTTTCATGACCTTCCCAAGGCCATTTACCTGGTGCTGGGGGACCCCGGCAAACAGGACGGCGTCAACTATTGGCCCACGCCCTTCCTATTGTCCATTCCCCAAAAGGACGACCAGAACCGGTTCGTCTGGGATGTGGCCGTCGCCGGGAAAAAAGAAATGGATATGGATATTTCCGTGGTCAAGCGCTGGGTGGGGGACCTGATCATCTACCGCCCCACCAGTGTGACGGTTCACCTGATGCGCAATGGAACCACCTACGGCGATCCCGTGGTTTTGAATTATACCAATAACTGGTCCTATCTGTGGGAGAATCTTCCTCCTGACAACTGGTATATCACCGAGGATGCCAGCCCCCGCTACACCACCACCATCACCCGGCAGGGAAATACCTTCATCGTGACCAACACCTGGAAGAATATCCCCCAGACCGGTCAGCTCTGGTGGCCCGTTTCCGCCCTGGCCCTGGCAGGCCTGGTCTTGATCTGCATCGGACTGCTCCGCAGAAGAGGACATGACGAAAATGCATAAAAAAGGCTCCTTCCTGATTGCAATCGGACTGCTGCTGCTGGCAGCAGCCCTTTTGCTCACGTGCTATAATATCTGGGATGCCCACCGGGCGGATGTGGCGGCCCAAACCGCCGTGCAGTCCCTGAAAACCATGATCCCGGCCACAGAGCAAACCACAACAGCGCCCACCGCCCCTGAGGAAACCCAACCAACAGTGCCCCCGGAACCCGGGCAAACCCAGCAGACGGAGGGAGAATTCCTCCTGCCGGGATATCTTCAGGAGCGGGAAATGCCCACCGTGGAGCTGGACGGCTACCAATATATCGGCGTATTGGATGTGGAAGCTCTGGAGCTGTCCCTGCCGGTGATGGAGCAATGGGATTATGACCGGCTGAAAATTTCCCCCTGCCGTTTTGCGGGAAACGTGTATCAGGACAATCTGGTGATCTGTGCCCACAACTACGCCCACCATTTTACACCCCTGAAATATGCGCCCATCGGCACGGAGGTAACATTCACCGACGCCGAGGGCAATGTGTTCCGCTACGCCGTTTCCTCCTTCGATACCGTGGGTCCCAACGATGTGGAGCGGATGATATACGGCGACTGGGATTTGACCCTATTCACCTGTAACACCAACGGCCAAACCCGCTGCGCCATCCGCTGCGACAGAATCCAATAAAAAAAGATGGTATGATTGCCTGGGGCAGCCATACCACTTTTTTATTCCATCCCGGAACCGTCGAAGGACTTTCTTTCCACATAGGCCATCATGGCGTTATTCCTCCAGCAGTGTGCCAGGATCAGCATCAGCATTGCAGCGGATTCCAGCCAGATTTTTTCCAAAACAATGCCGGCAGCAAAGACACCAAGGATGCAGACGCCAATGAAAACCATGATTGCGATATGCTCTTTCAACCATTTTCCCTTGAAAAATGCGATTCGATCGTTTAATGTAAAGCTGCTTCCTTTGATTGCCTGCGTGAGATTTTCTTCCGCGGCCCGCCTGTATTCTGCCTCTGTTAATCTTGTTCCGCTGAGTATCTCGTTGATGCTGACATCAAATAATTCGCTCATGGAAAGCAAAGCGTCCACAGGGGGCAGATATGCGCCGGTCTCCCAGCGGGACACCGTCTTGTTTGTCACCCACAGCTTCTCGCCCAACTGCTGCTGCGTCAGTCCTTTCTCTTTCCTGAGCTCACAGATGAATTTTCCAATCCGTTGCAGATCCATATGTATCGCCTCCGGCACAATTATAGCAGATTGGCGCCGGTTTGTCTTTCCCATAAACAGCGAATTGCCGGACATTTCCGCGTTTGCGCCTGTATTTCATAAAAAAGTTACAATGGAAAAAGCCGGGATGGTGAAACTTCCTGTTTACAGAAGCCCCTCTTATGTGGTATGATACGGGAACAGGACGATAAGATAGAGGTTGGCGCAATGAGTTATATTGTTTTGGATATGGAGTGGAATCAGCCCTGGCCCGGTTCGCCCTCTGCGAAAAAGGTGCTGCCCGTGGCCATCCGGGGGGAAATCATCCAGGTCGGAGCCGTGCGGCTGGACGAGCAGGGCGGCCCGGCGGATGAGTTCCAGATCATGATTGTGCCCAAATATTACAGGCACTTAAATCGCCGGGTCAGTAAGCTCACCGGCATCAAGGAAACCAGACTGCGCGCCGAGGGCGTGCCCTTCCCGGAGGCCATGGAGCAATTCCGGGCCTGGTGCGGGGAAGATCCCGTGTTTCTCACCTGGGGCTTCGACGACATCGGCATCCTGCGGGAGAATTTACAGCTGTTTTCCCTGGACCGGAGCTGGACGGAGAAATGGTACAACGCTCAGATGATCTTCAATGCCCAAACCGATGGCTCCAATTCCCAGAAGGCCCTGAAAACCGCCATGGAAGTCTTCCAGATTGAACCCAGCCGTCCGGCACACGACGCGTTGGGCGACGCCTATCACACAGCCCTGATCTGCCAGCGGCTGGACCTGTCCCGGGGCATCGACGAATACGACCAGGCGGTGCGCAGCCATGAAAACGGCTTCCACGGCGCGGAGCTGCCCGGCTGCCTGGACCGGAAGGTCTTCCGGGACTACAAGGATAAGCACGAGGCCCTGGCTGCCATGGCCGGGTGTGAAAACATCTGCCCCGTCTGCGGCAGGCAGATGCTGGGCTCCCGCTGGTTCGCCCAGCCGGGCCACCGGTATATGGACTTGGCCACCTGCGCCGACCACGGAAAGTTCCTGATCCGGGTCCGCTTATCCGCCCAGCCCGACGGCACCATTCGGGTCAGCCGTCTGACCTACGAGGCCACCTCCGAGGCGGCGGAGGCCTACGCCCGCCGTGCCCAAAAAGCAGAGCCGGAGGCACCCTCCCGTCCCCGCAGACGCCGCCGCAGAGGCGGAGCCAAAAAGGAAGCCGAGAAGAAGTAAGAGAGAAGGTTTTATGGGACCCCTCACGGCACATCACCGGGTTTTCCCGGAGCAGAAAGGAAGGTTTGTTATGAAAATTCAGTGGAAACACGCTCTTGCTGCTGTGCTATGTATGCTTATGCTCACTGCCGTTCCCAGAGCGGGGGCAGTGGAGATCGATCCGGAGGTTCAGGCGGAATTCGACCGGCTGATTGAAATCGGCGCAGGCGACATTCTGGACCAGTTCCTGAACGGCCTGCCGGAGGAGGTTCGGGAGGCTCTGGTCCGGGCGGAGGAAGAAAAGTGGGCTGCCCCCACCGTTGCCACCGCCGCAGAGGATTTGCCGGGCTCCGGCATCTGCGGCGTGTCCCTGAACTGGGCTTTGTCCGCCGGGGGCACACTGACCATCACCGGCACCGGCGAAATGTTCGATTTCCGGGAGGGCCGTCCCGCCCCCTGGTATGAGAGCCGGGAGTCTATCCGGGAATTGGTGCTGGAGGACGGCGTGACCAACATCGGCAATCTGGCCTTTGTGGACTGCGTCAATCTGGAAAAGCTGACGCTTCCGAATCAGCTTCTTGCCATCGGCGACGAAGCCTTCCGGGGCTGCACCTCCCTGGGGGAGGTTCAGCTGCCCGGAAGCCTGGAGCGCATCGGCTGGGCCGCTTTCGCAAACTGCACCGGCCTGACCTGGATTCAGATTCCCGGCACGGTGGAGACCCTGGGCGGCTATGCGTTCTATGGCTGCACCAAGCTGAATACCATCGCCATCCCGGATTCCGTAACCGCCATTGAGGTGGCCTCCTTCCGGGGCTGCACCAGTCTGGTGGATGTATCCATACCCGAAAATGTTGCCTTCGTCGGCAGCCAGGCATTCTACGGGTGCACCAGCCTGCGAACCGTTACCATTCCCGAGGCGGTAACCGCCATTTCCGAGCTGGCCTTTTACGGCTGCACCGGGCTGAAAACGGCCAATCTGCCGGTCACCCTGGAGCGCATCGGCGCGGAGGCCTTTGCCGGGTGCCGGAACCTGTCCTCGGTTTCTATCCCCGGCAGCGTTCAGGCCATCGGCGACGGGGCGTTCCGGGACTGCGCTTCCATCACCACCGTGATGATTCCCGCCGGCATGACGGAAATCGGCAACTATGCCTTCCGCAATTGCAAGGCGCTCACCGCCGTGGTGCTTCCCGATACCCTGGAGCGCATCGGCCGGTACGCCTTCAGCTACTGCACCAAGCTGGAGAGTGTGCGCATCCCCGAGGGCGTCACCGAAATCGGTACCGAGGCCTTCTCCAACTGCGGCATGTGGAGCGTGACCTTCTTGGGCAGCGCACCCCAGATTGCGGAAAATGCCTTTAAGGGCGTTCAGGCCTCCGCCTTCTATCCTGCCGACGCCGAGGGCTGGAACCGAAAAACCGCTGCCCAGTACGGCGGCGCCCTGACCTGGGATACCATCTGATACTATTCTTTGATTAAACCTCACAAACCAACCCCGCATTCCCAAGAAACGGAATGCGGGGGATTTTTTTATGGGAAAAAGAGCCTGACTGTCCAGGAGGCGGTGAAAAAGCCTACGAAATCGGCGAACAATGCGGCGGGGAGGGTGTAGCGTGTCTTGTTGATTCCAGCCGCGCCGAAATAGACGCTCAGGGTATAGAAGGTGGTCTCCGTGGAGCCCAGCATCACAGCGGCGGTGCGGCCGACCTGGGAATCCACGCCATACTGGGCCATCAGCTCGCTGCCCACCGCCAGGGCGGCGCTGCCGCTGATGGGGCGAACCAGCACCAGCATGGCGCACTCCGGCGGAATGCCGAACAGGGAAAACACCGGCCCCAACACCCGGCTCAGCAGCTCCGCTCCGCCGGAGGAGCGGAACATCGTAACCGCCGTCAGCAGCAAAATCAGGGACGGCAGAATGGTTTTCAGCAGCGCCAGCCCTTCCGCTGCCCCACCCAAGAGAATGTCGTAGCAGTTTTCCTGCTTTCGGAGGGCAAGCAAGGCGGTGGCCAGCAGAATCAGGGGAACCAGATAATCAATCATGCCTTGTCAGCCTCCCCAGAAGCCAGGCCATGGCCACGCCCATCCCGGCGGAACACAGACTGGCTGCCCACACCGCCGGGAGAATATCAAAGGGGGACGCACAGCCCAGACCGCTTCGCACGGCGGCGACGTTGGCGGGAATCAGCTGAATGGAGGCGGTGTTCAGCACGATCAGCCGGCACAGTTCGTCCGAGGCCCGGCCATTGCAGCCCGCCGCAAGCCGCCGTGCCGCTTCAATTCCCGGTGGCGTGGCCGCGTTGCCCAGGCCCAGAAAATTGGCGCAGATGTTGGCGCTCAGGGCCCCGGCCAGCTGCTTGTCCTGCCGGGTGGCGGGAAAGAGCCGCTCCATCACGGGCCGGAGCAGTCTGGCCAGGGCGGCGGTCAGCCCGGTTTTTTCCATCAATCGTCCAACACCGGCCCAGAGGCAAAGGGACCCGGAAATAGAAATTGCCAGCGTTACTCCGGCCTGCGCCCCCTGCATCACTCCGGCGGAAAGCATTTGCCCCCGCCCGGTCATGGCGGCGCAGAGAACCGAGGCTCCCAGCAGCACCGCCCACACCCAACTCATCACCAAGTGTCATCCCTCCCGGGAAAAGCCTATGCGTGAAGGCGGAAAAGATGCGCAGGGGAGAAATGGCGTGCGCCTAAAAAATGCCGGTCAGGAAGATTTCCAGCCCAATCAGGATCAGAATCATTCCGCCGAAAATGGCTGCTTTGTTGGATAGCTTCGTTCCGAATTTCTTGCCGATTACCAGTCCGGCCATGCAGATGACGAAAGTGACGGCTGCGATGATCAATGCGCATACCAGGGCCATCAGAAAACCGAATTCCGCAATTGTAAATCCAACCGACAGCGCGTCAATGGAGGTTGCTACCCCCTGCACCAAAAGGGCGGTGATCCCAACCTTGGTTTTCTCGCAGTCGGTCCCTTTGTTTTTCATTCCATCCACCAGCATTTCTCCGCCAATGAACAGAAGAAGGACCAATGCGATCCAGGGAATCAGCTTTTCAAACGACTGAAAATACTGAAGAATCGTGTGGACGCAGATCCAGCCGATCATGGGCATCAATGCCTGAAAAAATGCAAAAACACCGGCTACGCCGCACATTTTCTGTTTTTTCATGCACGGTTCACTCAACCCGTTCGCAAGCGATACCGAGAATGCGTCCATTGCCAAGCCGATGCCCAGCAATGCGCTGCTCACGAAAAATAAGAAGCTCCATTCCATCCTCTGTTCCTCCATATTGTGTGAAATATAAAAAACCCAGGTACAGCTGAAAAACCATACCTGGGCATCCATTTCACAATATATGGACTTCATGTATAGTTTCTGCTATACATGAGTCTCGCAATTTAAAACAAGCCAGACCGGAAAGGTCAGTATGTTGACTTGCTACGATAAACGCTTGCTACTCCCTCATGGGATTTTATGGGCAGGATTTTACCACCGGATCGGACATTTGTCAACATTTTTTTCAAACCGGAAATCGGCCATTATTCCTCCTCCAAGGCGGCGGCGTACACTGCGTTTTTCGGCAGGTTCAGCTCCTGGGCGGTCTGCTTCACGGCATCCTTCCGGGAAAGACCCTGGGCCATGAGCGTACTGACCCGGGCGGCGGCGTCGGTGGTGGAGGGCGTTTCTTTTTCCTCCTCCGGAGCGCCGGCCACCACCAGGACGAACTCTCCTTTGGGGGGATTTTCCGTATAGTAAGCGATGGATTCTCCCAGGGTGGTGCGCAGAACCTGCTCGTGGAGCTTGGTCAGCTCCCGGCAGAAGCTGATGGGCCGGTCAGGGCCGAACACCTGAACCATGTCCTCCAGGGTATTCATCAGCTTGTGGGGGGCCTCATAAAAAATCATGGTCCGCTTTTCAGAGCGCAGGGAGTCAAGATGCTCCCGGCGGCTCTTTTTGGACATGGAGAGAAACCCTTCGAAGCAGAAGCGGCCCGTGGACTGGCCGGAAATGCTCAACGCCGTGATGGCGGCGCAGGGGCCGGGAATGGCGCAGACGGTGATGCCCGCTTCGGCGCACTGCTTCACCAGATCCTCCCCGGGGTCGGAGATGGCGGGGCTGCCCGCGTCGGAAACCAGGGCGCAGGTTTCCCCCGCCAGAATCCGGTCCACAATCTGACTTCCTTTTATGGTCTTGTTGTGCTCGTAGTAGCTGACAAGACTTTTTTTGATTTCCAGATGGTTTAAAAGCTTCAAGGTGACCCGGGTGTCCTCTGCGGCGATGAAGTCCGCCTTTTCCAGGGTCTGCCTGGCCCGGATCGAAATGTCCCCCAGATTGCCGATGGGGGTGGGAACCAGATATAAGATACCAGCCATGGTTAATCCTCCCGGATGTGATAGATTTCGCGGTAAAGGTTCGTGGGGGAGCCGTCCCGGTGGTGGAGAACCCACTCCTCCATGGTCAGCCCCGGCCTGGCCCCCTTGCGCAGTTTTAGGAGTACCAGGGCGACAGGGCCGTCCTCCCGGTGGCGCACCAGGGTCAGCTGCTTGGCTTCCAGAGCGTTTTCCGCCCCCAGGGCGATGATCTCTCCCAGCCGCTCCGGCCGGTGCACCAGGAAAAAGTCACCGCCGAATTTCAAAGCCCAGGCGGCGGCCTTCATCAAATCGGCCAGGGTGCACTGGTCCTCCCGCCGGGCCGAAGGAGTAAATGATGCCGGGCCGCCGGAAAAATAGGGGGGATTGGAAATACAGCACGCAAAGCTTCCCGGGGCAAAAAGCCCGGGAACTCGCCGCAGGTCGGCGCATATACTTTCCATGCGTTGACCCAGACCGTTCCGGCGGATGTTTTCCAGCGCGCCATGGTGGGCGGCGGCGTCCAGCTCCACGCCGGTGACATGGCAGCGTTCACTCCGGGCGCACAGCAGCAGCCCCAGGGTGCCGCAGCCGGCCCCCAAATCCAGTACGGGCCCGGCGCCGGGGTCCCCGGCAAAGTGGGCCAGTACCATGGAATCGGTGGTGAGGGGAAAGCATCCGGGGGGAATGTCCAGCTGGAATCCGTGGGGAAGGTATTCCATAATGCCTCCGTAAAATCCACAGAAACTGTGGGAATCTGTAAGAAAAAGTCGGCCTGCACTGCGAAACAGCAGGGCAGGCCGATCTGAATATCGAAGAAATAGCCTTAGGCTTCCTCGATTGCTTCGGCGGGGCACTGATCAGCGCAGGAACCGCAGCTGACGCAGACATCGGGATCGATTACGTACTTCTCTTCACCCTCGGAAATCGCCTCGACGGGGCACTGCTCGGCGCAGGAACCGCACTTAACGCAGGAGTCGGTAATGTTAAAAGCCATGATGTTACCTCCTTGTGGTTTTATTTTTTTGCGCCCAAAGGAGGACGCACATTTATTCTAGCATGGATTTGGAAAAATGCAATTCCCTTTTTCAAAAAAATCGTATATTTCGGAAATCCCATGGCAAGAATTTTTTGGAAAAGGGGGCTAATTGATGCGTTACCACATGCTAACAAGCGAGTTGATCTGCGCCTCCGGCGAAAAAGCCCGGGCTTTGGGCCATTGCTATGTTGGCACCATTCACATCCTGCTGGCGCTGCTGGACCAGCCGGGGGAAATTGGCACCATGCTTCGCCTTCTGGGGATGGAGCCGGAGGTGGTGGGTGCCATGGCCCAGCTGCTCTATGGAGCGGGAACCCCGGATCTGCCGCTGCCGCAGGGTTTTACGGCAAAGGCCAGGGAAGTATTTCGCCTTGCCGCCCGGGAGGCCCGCAGCCGCGGCACCCGGGAAATCCTTCCCATCCATGTGCTGCTGGCCCTGTCCAGGGCAGAGGACACGGAGGCCGGGAAGCTGCTTCAAATTTTCGGGATCGGTGCGAATGTGCTGTTTACCCATACGGTGGAATGTATGCAGCGGGAGGAATGCACTCCCGTCAGGGGAAAAAAGGAGGCGGTCACAACGAAACTGTTGGAACAATTCAGCGAGGATCTGATCGTGAAGGCATCGGCCATGGAGCCGGTGATTGGCCGGGACAAGGAAATCGACACAGTGATCGGCATTCTCTGCCGGAAAAACAAGAATAACCCTGCCCTGGTGGGGGAGCCCGGTGTGGGCAAAACGGCCATTGCCGAGGGATTGGCCCAGCGGATGGCGGTGGGAAATGTGCCGCCCCAGCTGAAAGACAAACGGCTGGTTAGCCTGAACATGGCAAGCCTGGTGGCGGGCACCAAATACCGGGGAGAATTCGAGGAGCGGCTGCGGGATGTGCTGGCAGAGATCCACCGCACCGGAGATGTGATCTTGTTCGTGGACGAAATGCACACCATTGTGGGCGCGGGAGCGGCGGAGGGCGCCATCGACGCGGCCAACATCTTCAAGCCTGCCCTGGGCCGGGGAGAGCTTCAGATGCTGGGAGCCACCACCCTCGAGGAATACCGGAAATATATTGAGAAGGATGCCGCTCTGGAGCGGCGGTTCCGGGCGGTGGCGGTGGAGGAGCCGGGCAGCGAAACCACCCTGGCCATTCTGCGGGCGCTGAAGCCGGGGCTGGAACGGCATCACCGGCTGCGGATCTCGGAGGAAGCGCTGAAGGAATCGGTGCGGCTGTCCGTGCGGTATTTGCCGGAGCTGTTCCTGCCGGACAAAGCCATTGACCTGCTGGACGAGGGAGCCTCCCGGGCCAGAATGGAGGAGATGCGCCTGACCCGGGGCGGCGCGGCCCGGAAGGAACTGGAGGAAGAGCTCCACGAGGCTGTTCGGGAGCGGCGGTTTGAGAAGGCGGCGGAGCTGCGGGATAAAATGCAGACCATGATGACAAAGCCCGGTGAAAACCGCCGTCCCCGGACGGTGACCGCCTCCGACATTGCCTGGGTGGTTTCCGCACGCACCGGCATTCCCGTGGGGCGGCTGACCTCCGGGGAGCGGGAACGGCTGTTGGGGCTGGAAAAGCTGTTGGAAAATCACGTAATGGGCCAGCCAAAGGCGGTGCAGACCGTGGCGGAGGCGGTGCGCCGGGGCTTTTCCGGCATTCGGGATGAGAACCGCCCCATTGCCTGCCTGCTGTTCACCGGCCCCACCGGCGTGGGAAAAACCGAACTGTGCCGGGCCCTGGCGGAGGAGGTATACGGCAGCAAGGACGCCATGATCCGCCTGGACATGACGGAGTATATGGAAAAGCACTCCGTCTCCCGGCTGATCGGCGCGCCTCCCGGCTACGTGGGCTATGAGGAGGGGGGCAAGCTGACGGAAGCGGTGCGGCGGCGGCCCTACAGTTTGGTGCTGCTGGACGAGGTGGAAAAGGCCCACCCGGAGGTGCTGGGCATTCTGCTGCAAATCATGGAGGAAGGGGTGCTCACCGACTCCACCGGACGGCGGGTCAGCTTCAGAAATACCATCGTGGTCATGACCTCCAATGTGGGCAGCGGCGTCCGGGGAGATGGCCTGGGCTTCTGCTCCGACGGGAAAAGCAGCCAGGTGGAGGAGGCCATCCGACAGGTTTTCACGCCGGAGTTCTTGGGCAGGTTGGATGCCTCCGTCCGCTTTGAGCCTCTGGACGGCGACGCCATGGAGCGAATTGCGGAGAAATACCTCCGGGCTTTGCAGGAGCGGGCCGCTGCAGCGGGCATCCAGCTGAATCTGCCAGGGGAGCTGGCCGCAAGCCTCAGCGCCCGTTGCCGGGGCAAGGACGGGGCCCGGCAGCTGCGCAGACTGGTGCAGACCGAGGTGGAAGGAGCCCTTTCCAGCTTCCTTCTGGGCTGCAGCCGCCGTCCGACCCGGGTGCGGGGGAGCATGCATGAGGGAGCGCTTTCCTTTCAGGGCTAATATTCTTGAACAAATATTCGATAAAATTCTTGGTATTTAAAGGAAAAGAAAGCGTAAAATGAAAAATTCGTGGAAAAAAGATTGATTTTTTCCTACAGGGAGGTTATAATAGCCGCAAGTGGAGTAAAAGGGATGTAAAGTGGAGTAAAAGGGAGAGGAGGGAGCTTATGATCGGCAAATACAGCGCCAAGCTGGATGAGAAGAACCGTCTCATCGTGCCCGCAAAGCTGCGGGAAGAGCTGGGGGAGCAGTTCTATGTGACGCTGGGCGTCAATTGCGGTCATCGCTGCCTCACCATTTATACCGCTGCCGAGTGGAAGACCCTCAGCGACAATTTCAATGCCCTGAGCATTTCCCAGCGGGCCGGGGCCACCAGCTTAATTTTTATGAACGCGGCCGAGTGCACCCCCGATAAGCAGTTCCGGTTCAGCCTTACCCCGTTCCTGACAAATTATGCCGGCATTGACCGGGAGGTTATGCTGGTGGGCCGGGCCGGCCAGGCGGAAATCTGGGATGCGGAGGAATTCGCCCGGTTTGAGGAAGAGAACCTCACCCCCGAAAAGCTGCTGGCATCCCTGGAGGCAATCGGCCTATGAGTGAATTCCATCATGTTTCCGTCCTGCTGGACGAGTGCATTGAGGGCCTTGATATCAAGCCTGAGGGGATTTATGTGGACGGCACCTTGGGCGGCGCCGGTCATTCCAGCCGGATCGCCGCAAGGCTCACCACAGGCCGCCTGATCGGCATCGACCGGGACGAAACCGCCCTGGCGGCCGCCGGAGCGCGGCTGGCTCCCTTTGGCGACCGGGTGACGCTGGTGCATTCCAATTTTTGTGAACTTGCCTCTGTTTTGAAGAAACTGAACATTCCCGGCGTGGACGGCATCCTGTTGGATTTGGGCGTGTCCTCCCCCCAGCTGGACGACGGCTCCCGGGGCTTTTCCTATATGGTGGATGCGCCTCTCGATATGCGCATGGATTCCACCGATTCCCTCAACGCCAGCACCGTGGTAAACACCTGGCCCTATGAGGAGCTGAAACGCATCCTCTATGAGTACGGCGAGGAACGCTTCGCGCCCCAGATCGCCTCGGCCATCTGCAAAAGGCGGGAAAATGCGCCCATCAGAACCACCCTGGAGCTGGTGGAGATCATCCGTTCGGCCATGCCTGCCTCGGCCCTGCGGGAGAAGCAGCACCCTGCCAAACGGAGCTTCCAGGCCATCCGCATTGCGGTGAACGATGAACTGAATTCCGTCTCCAAGGTGATGGAGGATGCCATCCCCAGCCTGAACCCCGGCGGGCGGCTGGCCGTGATCACCTTCCATTCTCTGGAGGATCGCATCGTCAAAAATGCAATGGCAGCGGCAGCCAGGGGCTGCACCTGCCCGCCCAGCTTTCCGGTTTGCGTCTGCGGCAGGAAGCCGAAGGTGAGAATCATCACCCGCAAGCCCATCGTCTCCGGAGAGGAGGAGCTGGCGCGTAATCCCAGAGCCAGAAGTGCAAAGCTTCGGGTTTGCGAAAAGCTTTAAGAAAAGGATGATTAGGCCATGGCACAGAAAGCCAAGATTCAATATGTGGGTCAGTTCTATGTTTACGGCAGTGAAGTTCCCCAGCCTCAGTCCCAGCCGAAAAAGAACCGGGCCAAGCGCCCGGAGCTGCATCTGGAGCGATTTCGGAAGGTTTACATCGACCCTGTGGCGCTGTGCGGTGTGCTGATTGCCGTTGTGATGCTTTCTCTGCTGATCACGGGGGCCTACCATCTGCGGGATACCCGGGCTGCCTATGACCAGATGAAAACACAGCTGTCCGACCTGAAACGGGAAAACGCCAAGCTCTTCCATACCTACCGTACCAGCTATGACCTGGAGGAAATCCGGGAACAGGCCAAGAAGATCGGCATGGTGGATGCGGAGGAAGCAGAGCGCTTCACGGTGTTTTTCAGCCCGCCCAAGGAGGAGAAAAAAACCACGGCCTGGGATCATTTTGTCTGGCTGCTTTCCGGCCTGTTTTCAGAACCAAAGCGAGACTGACTGGAATAACTGCTCCGGTCTTCCATAGAATCATAATAGCAGCTGCGATGGGCGGCGAGGGGTTCCCTTGCTGCCCATTCCTGACATTATGCGGGAGGACTGGTGGCGGATGGGAAAAGAACAGCAGAAGGAGTTTGGCCGTCTGCGGATGGACAGCGGCCAGCACAGGCGTGTCATGCTGACCGCCGTTTTCTTTGGGATTCTGGCCTTTGTACCCATGGTGGTGCGGCTGTATTCCCTGATGGTGACACAGTATGAATATTATTCCGGCCTGGCCCTGCGGAATCAGACCCGCTCCACCGCCGTCACCGCAGACCGGGGAACGATTTATGACCGCAACCTGAACATTCTTGCCTACTCCGAAAACCGGGAGAACGTATATTTGGATCCTCACGAGCTGAAGCAGTCCAAGGCGGATATCCCTGCCATTGCGCAGTTCCTGAGCGGGGTGCTGGACAAGGATGCGGATTGGATCGTGGAGCAGGCGGGGGATTTGCGGCGGCGCTACAAGCAGGTGGGCAGCTGCATTCCGGAGGAAACGGCGTCCCAAATCCGCTCCTATATTCAGGAGCACGGGGTCTCGGGTATTCACATTGAGCCAACCTCGGTCCGTTCGTACCCTTACGGCACCCTGGCAGCCCAGGTCATCGGCTTTACCAATGCCTCCAACGACGGCACCGAGGGCATCGAGGCGTCCTACAACAGCTATTTGGCGGGCAGTGCCGGAAAAGTCATCACCACCAAGGGCAACAACGAAATGGATATGCCCTTCTCCTACGAGAAGTTCCAGGCTTCCCGCAAGGGAGCGGATGTGATCCTTACCCTGGATACCACGGTGCAGGCCTGCCTGGAAAAGCAGCTGGCGGCGGCCATCGACCGCTATGATGTTCAAAATGGGGCCTTTGGTCTGGTGATGAACTGCAAAACCGGGGAAATCCTGGCCATGGCCACCCTGGGCAGCTACGATCCCAACAATTATCTGGAAATTGCCGATGAAAAGACGGCGCTCCAGCTGCAGCAGATGCTGGAAAGCGGCGCGGATGCTGACGCCTATTCCAAAGCTCTGGCGGATGCCCGCTGGAAGCAGTGGCGCAACCGGGTGCTCTCCGACGGCTACGAGCCGGGCTCCACCTTCAAGGTGCTGACCATGGCGGCGGCGCTGGACTGCGGGGCCATCAATCTGACCACCCCCTTTTACTGCCGGGGCGCCGAGCAGATCCCCGGCCGCTCCCAGCTGCTGCACTGCTGGCGCTCGGCGGGGCATGGAGCGGAGCAGACCCCTCAGGCGCTGCAAAACTCCTGCAACATCGCCTTTGCCCACATCGCGCTGAAGCTGGGCGGGGAGCGGTTTTACGATTACATCCAGCGCTTCGGCATCCTGGAAAAAACCGGCATCGACCTGGCAGGCGAGAGCAAGGGCGTTTTCTTCGACAAGAAGCTGATTACCGATACGGACAAATGGGGCACTGCGTCGCTGACCTCCGGCTCCTTTGGCCAGACCTTTAAAATCACCCCCTTGCAGCTGGTGCGGGCCATCGCCTCAGTGGTCAATGGAGGCAATCTTTTGGAGCCGTACATCGTTTCCGAGGTGGTGGATTCCAACGGCGTCACCCTGCTGCGGCAGGAGCCGACGGTGGTGCGAACCACCATTTCCCCGGAGACCTCCGCCACCATGCGGGAGCTGATCCGCTCCGTGGTCACCGAGGGAACGGCTAAAAACGCGGCGGTTGCGGGGTTCTCCATCGGCGGAAAAACGGGAACCAGCGAGAAAATTGATGTATTTGACGAAAACGGCCAGCGTGTTCTGGATAAAATCGTGTCATTTGTTGGGATTGCGCCAATGGAAGATCCGGAGTATATTGTATTGGCAGCCCTGGACACTCCCTCCCGCAGCACCGGGATCTATATTTCCGGCGGCGTGATGGCGGCCCCCACCGTGGGCGCCATCATGGCGGATATCCTGCCTTATCTGGGAGTGGAGCGCTCCACGGAGGGAGATCCCCTTTCGCTTCCGGAGTTGACCGGGCTGACCGTGAAGGAAGCAAAGGCGGCATTGAAAGAGGGAAATCTGACCCTCACCACCATCGGCGATGGCGAGACAATCACGGGCCAGCTTCCCGCAGCGGGGCAGAGTGTCCTGCCCGGCAGTGAGGTGCTGGTGTATTTGGGGGAACCCACCGGAGAGCGGACGGTCACGGTGCCGGACTTCACGGGGATGAACCGCCAGCAGGCCAGCCAGGCCGCCGGACAGCTGGGGCTGTCCATCATCCCCATTGGCAGCGACGAAATCTCTGCCAATGTCACGGTTTGCAGCCAGAAAGAGCCCGCCGGAACCGAGCTGGCCGTCGGCAGCGCCGTCACCTTACAGTTTGCCGATTCCACTGCCCGGGACTGATCGGATCATCCGAAATGCATATTGGAAAAAAATCCTTCCGCATTTTGCGGATGAAGGAGGAGAGAGAATGAAACTCAGAGAGCTGCTGGCGGGCATTCCCGTGGCGGAGCTGGCTGCCGATCCGGAAACGGAAATATCATCCGTCTGCTATGATTCCCGCAAGGTGACACCGGGGGATCTCTTTGTGGCCATTTCCGGCTTTGCCTCGGACGGAAACCGCTTTATTCCCATGGCGCTGGAAAAAGGCGCCGCCGTGGTGGTCACCGCAAAAAAGCCGGAGGGAAACGTTCCCTATGTGCTGGTGGAATCTGACCGGCTGGCCCTGGCCCTGATTGGGACGAATTACTTTGGCCATCCTGCCGCATCCATGAAAATGATCGGCATCACCGGCACCAACGGCAAAACCTCCAGTACCCTGCTCCTCAAGCAGGTGCTGGAAACCTGCCTGGGGGCCAGGGTCGGGCTGATCGGTACCATGGAGAATTTGATTGGGGACCGGGTAATCCCCACCGAGCGCACCACGCCGGAGAGCTTTGAGCTCCAGGCTCTCTTTGCCCAAATGCGGGATGCCGGCTGTACCCATGTGGTGATGGAGGTTTCCAGCCATGCCATCTCTCTGGAGCGGATCGGCGGCATTCACTATGATGTGGCGGCCTTTACCAACCTGACGGAGGATCACCTGGATTTCCACAAGACCATGGATGCCTATTGCGACGCCAAGGCGGAGCTGTTCCGCCGGTGCAGCCGGGCGGTGATCAACCGGGATGACCCTTATGCGCCCAGAATGCTGGAAGCCGCCGCCTGCCCGGTGCTGACAACCTCCGTCCGGGGGGAAGCCGGGCTCTATGCCGAGGATGTGGAGCTTCACGCCGAGGGTATTTCCTTCACCGCCGTTTCGCAGAGGGAGCGGGCCCGGGTAAGGCTTCCCATCCCCGGAAAATTCACGGTCTACAATGCCCTCACCGTTCTGGGTATCGCCCTGGAGCTGGGTATTTCTCTGAAAGCTGCCGCCGCTGCCTTGGCAGACGCCAGGGGGGTCAAGGGCAGGGTGGAGGTGGTTCCCACCCCGGGAACGCCATATTCCGTGCTGATCGACTACGCCCACTCTCCGGACGGGCTGGAAAATGTCCTCAGTTCTGTCAGGGATTTCTGCAAGGGCAGGCTGATTTCCGTCTTCGGCTGCGGCGGCGACCGGGACCCCCTGAAGCGGCCCATTATGGGCAGAATCGGTGTAGAATACGCGGATTTCGCCATTATCACCTCCGACAATCCCCGAACGGAGCAGCCCATGGCCATCATCGAGGACATCCTGGCGGGGATAAACCCGTCCATGGGGGAGTATATTGCGATAGAAGACCGGCGCAAAGCCATCAGATACGCTATGGACATTGCGAAAAAAGATGATATAATTGTATTGGCAGGGAAGGGCCATGAAACCTACCAGGAAATCGGCGGTGTGAAATACCACCTGGATGAACGGGAAGAAGTTGCAGCCCACCTGGAAGAATTGAGGAATCAGAAGTAATGGGTACGATTACACTCCGGCAGGCCGCAGCCTGGTGCGGCGGCACCGTGGAAGAGAAATATGCAGACGTAACGTTTCGGGGCGCGAGCAACGACACCAGGACGCTCCGCCCGGGCCAGCTTTTCGTCGCCCTTCAGGGGGCGCGGGACGGCCATGAATTCATCGATGACGCCATGAAGAAGGGGGCCGCCGCCGTGCTGTGCACGCGGATGATGGGAGACTTTCCCGCCATCTATGTGGCGAACACCCGTCTTGCTCTGGGGGAGATTGCCCGCCGGGAGCGGATGCGCATCGGCATGCAGGTGGTGGGCATCACCGGCTCCGTGGGCAAAAGCACTACCAAGGAAATGGTGGCCCGGGTGTTGGAAACGACTTTCCGCACCGCCAAAACCCCGGCAAACCACAACAATGACATCGGCATGCCCATGGCCATTCTGGACATGCCGGAGGATACCCAGGCTGCCGTGGTGGAAATGGGCATGAATCATTTCCGGGAGATGGCCTACCTGTCCCGGATCGCCCGGCCGGATCTGGCTGCCATCATCAACATCGGCACCGCGCATCTGGAGTATCTGGGCTCCCAGGAAGGCATCCGCAAGGCAAAGATGGAGATCCTGGAGGGGATGGCTCCCGATGCCAGACTCCTTCTGAACGGGGATGACACTTTGCTCCGCAGCCTGGAGGAAAAGCCGGAGCAGCCCATCCTCTATTTCGGCAGCGACGAGCGGTGCAGCGTGTACGCCACCGATGTGCAGCAGGAAGGGGAGCTTCTCCGGTTTACGGTGCACGACGACGGAGGGGACTCCTTCCCTGTGCAGCTGCATGCGGAGGGGCAGCACTATGTCAGCGATGCCCTTGCTGCCATTACCGTGGGCCTTGCCATGGGGGTGGAGCCGGCGGGCATTCAGGCGGGGCTGGATTTCTTCCGGAATATGGCGGGCCGTCAGGAGGTTTTGCAGTTTGGCGGCATGACCGTCATCAAGGACTGCTACAACGCGGGCCCGGAATCCATGGAGGCGGCCTTGAAGGTGCTGGGCTCCAAGCCCGGGCGGCGGGTTGCCGTGCTGGGGGACATGCTGGAGTTGGGGGCCTGCACCCCGGCGGAGCACTACCGTGTAGGCAGAATGGCCGCGCAGAAAAGCGATTTTGTCCTTGCCTATGGCCCCAATGCAGCCCGGGTGGTCAGCGGCTGCCTCACCGGCGGCATGGATGGACTTCACGCCCAGGCTTTTACGGAGAAAGAAAAGCTGATTGCGCAGCTGAAATATGTCCTGAAGCCGGGGGATTTCGTTCTGGTGAAGGGCAGCCACGGCATGCACATGGAGCAAATCGTGGATGCGCTGATCAAAAGCGATCACTGATACGCAGGAGGAAGAAAAAATGACCAGAATCCTAATCACAGCCCTGATTGGCTGCATCCTTTCCGGTATTTTCGGCTATTTCCTGCTGCCCGTGCTCCGGGCGCTGAAGGCCGGGATCAAGCTGCGGAAAATCGGCCCCACCTGGCACAACCAGAAGGCCGGCACCCCGGTGATGGGCGGCTTGATGTTCATTGCAGCCGCCCTGGTGTGCCTGCTTTTAAATCTTGGCTCCATGAAGGACTACTCCGTCTTTTATGTCTACCTGATGGCCGTGGCCTTTGGGGCCATCGGTATGGTGGATGATTTTGCCAAAATCAAGCATGACGAGAATCTGGGCCTGTCCGCCCTGCAGAAAATGCTGTTTCAGATGGCAGTTGCTGCCCTGTTTGTCTATGCCCTGTACAAAAACGGCAGCCTGAGCACCAGCCTGTACATCCCCTTTGTGGGTGTGTCGCTTCCTATCCACCCGCTGTTTTATGTGGTCTTCACCATGTTTGTGGTGGTGGGCTGTGTCAATGCCGTGAATCTGACGGACGGAATTGACGGCCTGAGCAGCTCCGTGACCTTGCCAGTGATGGTGTTTTTCACCGCTGCCGCCGTGGCCCGGGGCAGGATGGAGCTGGCTCTGCTGCCTGCGGCGCTGATTGGCGGCTTGATTGCGTATCTGTTTTACAATTGGCACCCGGCCAAGGTGTTCATGGGCGATACCGGTTCCCTGTTTCTGGGCGGCGTGGTCTGCGCCATGGCCATAGCGCTGGATATGCCCCTGATTCTGATTTTTGTGGGCTTCGTGTACATCTGTGAGACACTGTCCGTCATCTTGCAGGTGGGGTATTTCAAACTGACCCACGGCAAACGGCTTTTTAAAATGTCTCCCATTCACCACCATTTTGAAATGTGCGGCTGGAAGGAAGAGAAAATCGTCCTGACCTTTGCCGGCGTATCCGCGCTGATGTGTATTGTGGCCTGGTTCGGTATTTCCGGCCTGATTCATTGATTTTAACCCGGTGTATTCCGGGCACTGTTGGAAGGAGCAAGCATGGCAGCAGACGCTCTGCGTGCCAAAGAGAACCGCCGCCCCCTGGGGGCGATGGCAAGTGTTGATTATCCTTTCCTGATTCTGGTGCTGCTGGCCCTGGCAGTGGGGCTGACCATGCTCTACTCCGCCAGCTTTGCCCAGAGTGAATATGATACCGGGTATGTAAGCTCCACCCGGTATCTGCAAAAGCAGGCCATCTGCGCCGGGATCGGGCTTGTGGCCATGTTTGCCTTCAGCCGTCTTCCGGCGGAGCTTTGGTACCGGCTGGCCTGGCCGCTGTACCTGGGCAGCATTGTGCTGCTGCTCGGGGTGCTGGTGGTGGGGGAGTCGGTGAACGGCGCCAAGCGTTGGATCAACGTGGCGGGCATCCAGTTCCAGCCCTCGGAGCTGGCGAAATTTACCATGATTCTGCTCTTTGGCAGACTGACCCGGAAATTTGGTTCCCGGGCGGAAAAATTCAAATACGGCGTGCTGGGGTTCGGACTGGCCATGCTGGGCATTTTAGTCCCTCTGGCACTGGAAAAGCATCTGAGCGCCATTATGCTTATGGGCATGGTGGGCGTGGTGATGATGTTTGTGGCCGGAACCAGAGTGAAATGGCTGCTGGCAGGCGCCGGGGCCGCTGCGGCTTTCGTGGTGGTCTACGTCAGCCTGATGGGCTATGCCGGTGACCGGATCACTGCCTGGCTCCACCCGGAACGGGACCCGGGGGACACGGGATATCAAATTCTGCAATCCCTCTACGCCATCGGTTCCGGAGGCGTTTTCGGCCTTGGATTTGGAAAAAGCAGGCAGAAATATTTGTATCTGCCCTTTCAATATAACGATTATATCTTCGCGGTGATCTGCGAGGAGCTGGGACTGGTGGGGGCTACGGCCATCATCGTGCTCCTGGCGGCGCTGATCCTGCGGGGGTATTGGATCGCGCTGCACGCAAAGGACCGGTTTTCCACCGTCCTGGCGGCGGGGCTGATCACGCTGATTGCCGTGCAGACGGTGATGAATCTGGGAGTGGTGACCAATTTGCTGCCCTCCACCGGAATCTCCCTGCCGTTTTTCTCCTATGGAGGCACGGCTCTGGCGGTGAATTTGGGGGAGATGGGCATTGTGCTCAGCATCTCCCGGCACCGCGACGAAAGAAAAACACTGGAGGCATAAACCTATGAATCTGATTTTTACCTGCGGTGGAACCGCCGGGCACATCAATCCGGCTCTGGCCGTGGCCAATATGATGCGGGAGCGGGACCCGAACTGCAAAATTCTCTTCATCGGCGCAACAGGCCACATGGAGGAAAAGCTGGTGCCCCAGGCGGGCTACGAGCTGAAGTGCCTGCCCGGCTCCGGCCTGAGCAGAAAACTGAACCCGGCCGGCATCAAGCAGAACATTCATGCCGTGAAATGCGTGCTGGATGCGGTGAAGGAGTGCAAGCGGATTTTCCGGGAATTCCAGCCGGATGTGATCATCGGCACCGGAGGCTACGCCAGCTTCCCGGCACTGTATGCTGGCTCCAGCATGAAGATTCCCGTCTGCGTCCACGAGAGCAACGCCGTTCCGGGCGTGACTACCAAGCTGGCCGCCAAGCTGGCGGACCGGGTGCTGGTCTGCTTTGAGGAGAGCAAGGCCATGTATGCCGACCAGTCCAAGGTGGAGGTGGTGGGGATGCCCGTGCGCCGGGAATTCATCTACGGCGACCGAACCGCTGCCAGAAAAGAACTGGGCATCGGCGACGAGCCGGTGGTGCTCTCGGCCTTCGGCAGTTTGGGAGCGAAGGTGATGAATGAGACCATGGCGGAGGTGTTCCGCCTGGAGAAGGAGGATGGCTTCCCCTTCCGCCATATCCATGCCACCGGCAGCTTCGGCTGGGAGTGGATGCCCGGGCTGGTCAAGGAAAAGGGCGTGGATCTGGAGAACACGGCACGGATTGAGATGCAGGAGTATTTTTACAATATGCCCACGCTGATGGCGGCGGCGGATGTGATCATCAGCCGTGCCGGAGCATCCACCTGCAATGAAATCGGTGCCGCCGGACTGCCCTGCATCCTGATTCCGTCTCCCAACGTGACCAACAACCACCAGGAGAAAAATGCCCGGGTGCTGGAAGCCAGAGGCGGTGCGGTGGTGATTGTGGAAAAGGACTGCAGCGCGGAGAAAGTTTATGCCGAGATCAAGTCGCTGTTGGCCGACCCCAGCCGCAGAGCGGAAATGGGAAAGAACCTGCGTCAGATGGTGACGCTGGACAGCGCAGAGCGCATCTGCGATATCGTGGAGAAACTGGCAAGATAAAAGGTGTATACCACCCAATCCATTGCAGCGCCACTGCAGGGGAGGATATTATCCTCCCGCACCCTGAAACATTCAGGGTGTTTGGTTGAATGGTACCGGGCGCGGATAACGTCATACTTCCCTATGGGCTGTATGGATTCGCCGGGAGCGGATTGGGCCAAAATGACAAGGCAAAGCATCTATAGAGCGGGATTTTTGGCCCTGGCAGTGAGCGGGGCCCAATGATCCCAGGAGGAAAACAATGGAAACAAAAGAAAAAAACCGGGAGAAAAAAGCCCCCGCCGGCCAGCGCAAGCCATCCGCCGGGAAAGCGCCTGCAAGGCCCAAGCCAAAGCAGCCCGCCTCCGCTCCCAATGGGGACTATGAGGTTTATATTCCCGATGCGGAAAGCCAGCAGGTGCGCTACGACTCCGGTGACGGGAAGGCGCCGGCCGGCAAAACCCGAAAGGCACCTGCCCAGCAGCCCAAGGGGACGTCACAAAAGCGTACCTCCCGGAATCAGGAGGCTGCCTATCGCCCCTACCGTCAGGCCA
>JBJDYM010000388.1:0-3484 GCA_051867315.1 Faecousia sp. | reverse complement strand
CAAAAGCGTACCTCCCGGAATCAGGAGGCTGCCTATCGCCCCTACCGTCAGGCCAATCAGCGCAGTAAGGCCAGGAAAAAGAAAACCTTCCGGGACAATGTCTCGAAATTCTTCTCCTATCAGAATCCCATAGTCCGGAGGTTCTATAAGGAGGACCCCAGCGTCTTCGGCGAGGATGCCGGCGCTGCCCGGCGGGAAAAGCGGGCCGCTGAGGCGGAGAAAAAGCGGAAACAGGCCGAACGGCTGAAAACCCCCGCCGTGATTTACACCCAGCCCACGTCCTTCAACAGCCGCCGGCTGGCGATCCAGCTGACGACGATTCTTGCCGTTGTTTTGGCATTGGTTTTGGGCATGTCCGTGTTTTTCAAGGTGGAAAAGATTTCCGTCATCGGCGCAAATGTTTACAGTGACTGGACCGTTCGTGAAAAGTCCGGCATCAACATCGGCGACAACCTGCTGACCTTTGGACGCACCAAGGCTTCCGGTCAGATTATTGCCAACCTGCCCTATGTAAAAAGTGCCAGGATTGGAATAAAATTGCCGGATACGGTTATTATTGAAATAGAAGAGGAAGCGGTGGTTTACTCCATCCAGGATCAGGATGGCGTGTGGTGGCTGATGAACTCCGACGGCAAGGTGGTGGAGCAGACCAACGCCCAAACCGCCCGCACCCATACCCAGGTTCTGGGTGTGACGCTGTACCAGCCCCAGCCCAGCGAACCCGGCGTTGCCACCGAGGAAGCGCCTACGGAAACGAATGAAACCGGTGAAGCGGTGCCGGTGATGATCACCGGAGCCCAGCGGCTGAATGCGGCGCTGAAGATCCTGCAGGCGCTGGAGCTGAACGACATCGTGGGTGATGCCGCCAGCGTGGATGTGAGCCAGCTCCAGGATATCATTCTGTGGTACGGAACCCAGTACCAGGTTAATCTTGGCTCCATCAACAACAGCCAGCATGATATCGTGTATAAAATCACCTATATGAAGAACGCCATTTTGCAGATGAGCGACTACCAAACCGGCATTCTGGACGTGAGTTTCACCACCTGGCCCGACCAGGTTGGCTATACGCCCTTCGGCTGACGGGAATATTTTGCCGAAAAAATGAGATTTTCTATTGACCAATCCGCAATTTCACGCTAGAATAGAAAAGCATAGGTGAAATTACTGCGGCAAACCGGCTGCGTTATGGAAAACGATACATAGGAGGAAGAAGATATGTCCGAAAGTTTACAGGAGCGTGTTGTCAAAATCAAGGTCATTGGTGTTGGCGGCGCTGGCAACAACGTAATCAACCGAATGATTGAATCCGGCGTGGACGGTGTGGAGTTCATCGCTGTCAATACTGATAAGCAGGATTTGAATAAATCCGTTTGCAAGAACAAAATCCAAATCGGTGAAAAGCTGACCAGCGGCATGGGCGCAGGCTCCAAGCCCGAGATCGGCAAAAAGTCCGCCGAGGAGAGCCGGGCTGCCATCGCCAAGGTGCTGGAGGGCACCGATATGGTGTTCATCACCGCCGGTATGGGCGGCGGCACCGGCACCGGTGCGGCACCCATCGTGGCTGATCTGGCCCATGAAGCCGGTATCCTCACCGTTGGCGTGGTCACCAAGCCCTTCAAGTTCGAGGGCGCCAACCGGATGCGTCAGGCCGAGCAGGGCATTCAGGATCTGAGCGAGAAGGTCGATTCGCTGATCATCATTCCCAATGACCGGCTGAAATACGTCACCGATCAGAAGATCACCTTCGCCAACGCTTTCGGCATTGCCGACGATGTGCTGAAGCAGGCCGTTACTTCCATCTCCGAGCTGGTGGGCTTCTCCCAGAACGTGATCATCAACCTGGACTTTGCCGACGTTTCCGCCGTGATGAAGTCTGCCGGCCGTGCACATATGGGTGTGGGCACCGCCTCCGGCCGTGAGAAAGCGGAGCAGGCTGCCACCGCCGCTGTTTCCAGCCCCCTGCTGGAGACCTCTATCAACGGTGCCACCGGTGTGTTGATCAATATTACCGGCTCTTCTGAGATGACCCTGGACGACGTGGAAACCGCTGCCGGCATTGTGCAGGAGGCAGCGAACCCCGATGCCAACATCATCTTCGGCGCCACCTGTTCCGAAACCTTCCAGGACGAGATGCGGGTCACGGTTATCGCCACCGGCTTTGACGGCAGCGCCATCAACTACACCACCCGCAAGAGTGCCGCTTCCTCTGCCCCTGCGGTGGATGATATTGATACGCCTGTGGGTGCGGCGGCCAGGCCCACCAAGCCTGTGGACATCGGCGAGATCGATGAGATCTTCAGCATCTTCAAGCGCAACTGATACCCAACAATCCCGACCCACACCGGGTCGGGATGTTTTTGACAGGAAGGATTTTCATGGGAGCATACGAAGCATTGGCAGCCAGCTATGACCGGCTGACCTGTGACGTGGACTATGATGCCACGGTGAATTTTTATTTTGAAATTCTGAAGCGGGAGGGCGTTCACCCCCGCAGTGCGGCTGATTTGGCCTGCGGCACCGGCTCTGTTACGGCGCTGCTGGCCCAAAGAGGGCTTCCGGTCATTGGGGTGGACCTGTCTGAAGAAATGCTGACGGTGGCCCAGCAGAAGACCCAGGCGCTGTCTCCAAGACCGCTTTTCCTCTGCCAGGATTTGGCGGAGCTCTATCTGCCCCGGGCGGTGGATTTGGCTGTGTGCGCCCTGGACAGCCTGGATTACATCACGAACCCCGCACGCTGTGCTGCTGCCGTCCGCAGAATTTATAAGATCCTCAACCCCGGCGGCGTCTTCATCTTTGATGTGAACACCCCGGAAAAGCTCCGGGCCATGGACGGTCAGATTTTTCTGGACGAGGATGAGGACGTTTTCTGCATCTGGCGGGGAGAATTCGACGAGAAAGCAAATATCTGTTCCTACGGTATGGATCTGTTCCAGCGGGAGGGGAGAGTCTGGCGCCGCTCCTTTGAAGAGCACCGGGAATATGCCTATTCCCAAAGCCAGCTGACCGGCTTTTTGAAGACCGCCGGGTTTACCGGTATCCGGATATACGGGGACCGGACATTCGCACCGCCGCAGCAGGGAGCACAGCGCATCTATTTCAGCGCAAGGAAAGGAAAAGTAAAATGAAAGATTATCTTGTTCGCGGCATGAGCATGGATGGCTTTGTCAAGGCAGCAGCCATCCGTTCCACGGAAATTGTCCGCCGGGCCGCTCAGATTCACGGCACCACTCCCAACGCCACCGCCGCCTTTGGCCGGACCCTGACGGCGGGGTCCATGATGGGAAACATGCAGAAGGTGGACGACGGATCCATGACATTGCAGGTGCGGGGCGGCGGCCCCATCGGCACCATCACCGTGGTCTCCGATGCCGTTGGCAATGTCCGCGGCTGCGTCACGGAGCCCAAGGTGCCCCTGGTGGAGAAGTGTCCGGGGAAGCTGGATGTGGGTGCCACCGTGGGAACCGACGGAACCCTGACAGTC
>JBJDYM010000387.1:0-2879 GCA_051867315.1 Faecousia sp. | reverse complement strand
CGGCGTGAAGGACATCACCCTGCTGGGCCAGAACGTGAATTCCTACGGCAAGGATCTAAGCTGCGGCGTGGACTTTGCCGACCTGCTGGCCCAGATTGCCCAGCTGCCCGGGGAGTTTCTCATCCGGTTTATGACCAGCCACCCCCGGGACGCATCGGAAAAGCTCTTCGACACCATGGCCCGCTACCCGAAAATCGCCAAGCAGCTCCACCTGCCCTTCCAGTCCGGCTCCAGCCGGGTGCTGAAGGCCATGAACCGGCACTACGACCGGGAAACCTATTTGGAAAAAGTAAACTACGCCAAATCCGTCATGCCGGACCTGGTGCTGACCAGCGACGTGATCGTGGGCTTCCCCGGGGAGACGGAGGAGGAATTCGAGGAAACCGTCTCGCTGATTGAGCAGGTGCATTACGACAGCCTGTTCACCTTTATCTTCTCCCCCCGGACCGGCACTCCCGCCGCTTCCATGGAGGACCCCACCCCGAGGGAGGAAAAAAACCGCCGGTTCGACCGGCTGTGCCAGGTGCAGAACGCCATCTCCGAGGAGATTCACCAGGGCTACATTGGAAGCATTCAGCGCTGCCTGGTGGACGGCCGGGACGGCGAGCTGCTCACCGCCCGCACCGAAGGGGGCAGATTGGTCCGCTTCCCCGGAGACGATCAGCTCATCGGCACCTTTTTGGGCCTGCGCATCACCGGCGCCACCACCTGGAGCCTGACGGGGGAGCTGGAATAACCACCCTGCTCCAATTGCAGCAGTCTCTAACTCTTATAACCGGAATTTGGCTCACCGGCCACTGTAGGAGGATATCATCCTCCCGCGCAGCGCAAACCCACAATCATCGGCCAGGTTCGGCGAATTCGTACCACGCCGAATATTGTGCCATTCACCCAAACACCCAGTTCCGTTACAAAAGCGGGAGGCTGACAGCCTCCCCTACTGTGAAAAACGTAAAGAGGAGAACCTATGGCTTCATCGAATCAAGAGCTGACCCCCATGCAGCGGCAGTACCGGGCGCTGAAGGAAAAGAACAAGGACAGCGTGCTGTTTTTCCGGCTGGGCGACTTCTACGAGATGTTCAACGAGGATGCCACCCTGGCGGCCCGGGAGCTGGATCTGACCCTGACCACCCGGGACCGGGGCAAGCCCAAGGAGGAACAGACCCCCATGTGCGGCGTGCCCTACCACAGCGTGGACGCCTACATCGCCCGGATGGTGCAGAAGGGCTACAAGGTGGCCATCTGCGAGCAGATGGAGGACCCGGCCACCGCCAAGGGTCTGGTGGAGCGGGACATCACCCGCATCGTCACCCCCGGCACCGTGACGGAAAGCTGCATGCTGGATGAAAATAAAAATAATTACATGGCCTGCATCTACGGCCATAGCGGCCGGTTCGGCCTGGCCTTCTGCGACATTTCCACCGGTGCGTTCTATGCCACCGAGTGCCCCGATGCCGCGGCGGTGGCCTCGGAGCTGGGCCGGTTTTCCCCCAGCGAGGTGCTGCGCTTCGGTCCCGGGGTGGACGGAGAAATCATCCAGGACGCTCTGTTCCGCCGGCTGCGCTGCTGTGTGGACGAAGGCAGCCCAGAGCTGTTCCGGCTGGAGCCCTGCCTGGAGCTGCTGGGCTCCCATTTCAAGGCCACGGCGGAGCAGCTGGGGCTTGCCTCCTTCCCCGCCGCCGCCATTGCCAGCGGGGCGCTGCTGCAAACCCTGCTGACCCTGCAAAAGAACGATCTGGCCCAGGTCCGCCAGCTGCAATACTACACAGGCGGAAAATTCATGGAGCTGGACATGGACGCCCGGAGAAATCTGGAGCTGACGGAAACCATGCGCTCCAAGGACAAGCGGGGGTCCCTGCTCTGGGTGCTGGACAAAACCCACACCCCCATGGGCGGGCGGCTGCTGCGCAGCTGGCTGGAAAAGCCGTTACTGGACGCCGGGGAGATCACCCGCCGCCAGGCCGCCGTGGAGGAGCTGGTGGAAAACCCCATCGTCCGGGGAGAATTGGAAGAGGCATTGAAGCAGGTGACGGATCTGGAGCGGGTGATGACAAGAGTGGTCACCGGCACCGTCAACTGCCGGGATCTGTTGGGCCTGGCCCGGGGCTTCCGGGGATTGCCCCTGGTGAAAGAGCAGCTGGGAAAAACCACCTCCGCCCTGCTGCAGAAGCTCAACGCCGCCATGGACCCTTTGGCCGATTACGCCAAGCTGATTGAAAAGACCATTGTGGACGATCCTCCCCTCACCGTCCGGGAGGGCGGCATCATCCGCCCGGGGGCGGACGCCGAGGCGGACCGGCTCCGGGATATCATGGAGGGCGGCTCCAGTACCATTGCCGCCATCGAGGCGGAGGAACGGGAGAAAACCGGCATCCGCACCCTAAAGGTAGGCTTCAACCGGGTGTTCGGCTATTATATTGAAGTATCCAAATCCTTTGTCAACCAGGTGCCGGAAACGTACATCCGCAAGCAGACCCTGGCCAACTGCGAGCGCTACATCACCCAGGAGCTGAAGGAGCTGGAAAACCAGGTGCTCACCGCCAAGGACCGGCTCACCGCCCTGGAATATGAGCTCTTTACCCGGCTTCGCAGCCACCTGGCCGTGGGGGCCGGACGGGTGCAGCGCACCGCTGCCGCCGTGGCCACCGTGGACTGTTTGTGCTCTCTCGCCGCCGTGGCGGTGCAGCGGGGCTACTGCCGGCCGGAAATCAGTCTGGGGCCGGAAATTTCCATCACCGACGGCCGCCACCCCGTGGTGGAGGCCATGCTGAAGGATTCCCTCTTCGTGCCCAACAACACGGAGCTGGGCAGCCGGGAGAACCAGGTGTGCATCATCACCGGCCCCAACATGGCGGGCAAATCCACCTACATGCGCCAGG
>JBJDYM010000386.1:0-2882 GCA_051867315.1 Faecousia sp. | reverse complement strand
CACCGGCAGTCAGGCCATCCTTTTCACAGGTGGGAGCCACAGCGGGCAGCTCTTCCAACTGATGACCCAGGGCAGGAATGACTTTCGCCTCCTCAATCACAGCACCACAAACGGTACAACGGGATTCTCCAATCAATCCGTCTTCGGTGCAGGTGGCAGGAACATCGTCATCTTTATGTACCTGATGCCCCAATGCAGGAACGATCTGCTGAGGGGTAAGCACCTCGCCGCAGACTGCGCAATGGGAGCCGGCAGTCTTGCCCTCCTGGGTGCAGGTGGCCTCAACCGCTGCGTCCTCCACTTCCTGATGACCCAGGGCGGGAATCACTTCGTACCCACTCAACACTTCGCCGCAGACTTCACAGCGCGTTCCGGCGGTTCTGCCCTCCTGAGTACAGGTGGCCTCCACCGCCGCGACCTCCACTTCCTGATGACCCAGAGCGGGAATTACCTCGTATCCGGTCAATACTTCACCGCAGACCGCGCAGCGTGTCCCGGCGGTTCTGCCTTCCTGGGTGCAGGTGGCCTCCACCGCCGCGTCCTCTTCCGGCTGGTGGCCCAGTGCGGGGATCATTTCCTGCTCTGCCAGCACCTCGCCGCACACGGCACATTTTGCACCGGCTGTCAGGCCATCCTCGGTACAGGCGGCGTCCGTTCCGGGAATCTCCTCCTCAACATGTCCGACAGCCGGTACTGTCTTTTCGGATTGATCACCGCAAAGGGCACACTCCATCGAAATCTGACCCTCTTCGGTGCAGGTGGCTTCCTTAACAATGGTTTCCACATAGTCATGGCCGGTCTCAATTAAATTGGTCAGCGTTGCTTCCGAGACAGAGAGCTTTCGCCCATCCTTCGCATAGTCCAGCAGCTGTTCCAGCACCGGGACAGGCAGTTTGCTGTAAGGAATGGGCAAGGTCATGCTTCCGGTGCCATCTTTCCCAACCTGCAGCCCAGTGGTTTGGCTGGACTTCCAGAAATCCTGGTCGATCTCATCGGACAGGACAATGGAAGGCTTCTTGCCGGTCTCATTCACCAGCGCCGCTTCCCCGGCCACAATCAGGGCCTTTTCACCGGTCTGGCGGATTACCACACTGGCTTCGCCCTCAAATACCTCAACCAGGGTATAGGATGCTTCTGCCTCGTTGATTTTGGTAACCCGGACGATTCCGTCGGAAACGGAAACCGTGCTGGCCTGGGTCTGAATCTCGAAAAGCTCCCCTTCTGACAACGGCTCGTCCAATCCAACGAGCACGGACCCCTCTTCCAGACAAATTCTGGTCTTGCCGCTTTCAGAAGTACCGGAGGCTTCCAGACGCAGGTAAGAATTCTCCTGACCATAGACATGCTTGTCATCATCAGCATTCAGGATCAGCTCCGCGCCGGCATCCACACGGACGCCGTCATCACTTTGCAGAACCTGCCCCGGCTGGGCGCTCTGACTGGATTGATCGGCATGAAGAATTTCTACTCCTTCGCAGGAACCATCCAGCCGAATCTCACGGCTGTAATCCTTGGTGTCGATATTCTCGGGCTTCACTTTTTCTGAGCAGCTGGACAGTGTCAGCAGCATTGCGGCAGCCAGCAGCAAAACAAACGACCTTTGAAGTAGTTTCATATTCCTTCCCCTTTCGGTACCGGATTTGTGGGGCAAAACCGGGCAATCCAAAAACTGATTCTACCCCACGATATCGTTATAGTCGCATTATAGCATACCGCAGCGTTGGTTTGCAAGTATTATTCACATATTTTATCGTCACAAACCGACATTTTTCTGCACTTTGTCCAATTCTCTTTGCATATGGCGATTCCCTTCATCTATTACGGAAACAACCTGAATCTTCCCTGTCCTTCTGCACGCTTTCCATTTCTGCAGCATATATTGCTATGGTAATCAAATCAAGCGTTGTTCTGGAGGTATTATGAATCCGAATCGATATGTTGTGAAATCCCTGGAGCTGCACCTTTTCTTTGGGCGAATCATGAAGGAGCACGCATTTTTTCTGCAAGCCGGGTTCACGCCTGCCGCTGCGGGCTTCTCTGAGAAAGCAGCTTTCTTTCAAAAGGAATTTGAGGCGCTGCTTCGGGAGTCAGTGACGCTGGCAAACGGCATCGTTGGCAAAGAAGTGGCTGGCTCGGGAGAGATCATCACAGAGTTCACGGCCTGGGCAGAAAAACAGACAGAATGCTTTACGGGAATTCCCATTGACAAGGAAATCACGAACCGAACCCTGTGCTTGAAGCCAGGAGGCTTTCGGCGTGACCTGGCCCAGATGCAGGGAAGGGTACGCAGACTGAATCACATCGCTTTGAAGCGGCTGGACGGGCTGATCGATTTCAAAGAAAACGTGCTCAAATGTGTCTTGAAATGCGAACTGTTTACGATGAATTACCCGCTGCTGATTGAGCACATTCTGCGGGAGGCGAAGCTATATCGCAAGTATGTGGAAATATTGGAACGGGAAGGAGATCTGACCGAATGCTTCATGAAGGAAAATGAATGCTTCTGGAACCAGATTATGATGGAGCACGCTCAGTTTATCCGTGGTCTGCTGGACCCCTGCGAGACAGAACTGTTTTGCACTGCCGATAATTTCGCAAAAGAGTATGGAAGGCTGCTGGAAAAGAGCCGCAGCGCCTCCCAAAACGCGCAGCCGGGAGAATCCCTGGCTCAGACGGTCCGGTTTCGTGATTTTAAAACAGCGGCGGCACAGGGAATTCAGCAGTGCAAAATTCGCAGCGTAATCCTGCCGCTTCTTGCAGACCATGTTCTCCGGGAGGCAAACCACTATATCCGGTTACTGCGGCATTAAAAAACAGTTGACAACAGTTCCTTAATGATATATAATATCATTAAGGAATGAAAATAAATAAGGATGATCATC
>JBJDYM010000385.1:0-2897 GCA_051867315.1 Faecousia sp. | reverse complement strand
TTTCCTGTATATCCCCATGGCGGTGCTGGTGGTGGCCTCCTTCAATACCGGCAAGAACATCACCCGTTTTGACGGCTTCACCCTCCAGCAGTACGTGAAGCTCTTTCAGGACGACGGCCTTCTGGAGCTTCTGCGGAACTCCCTGGTGGTGTCGGTGCTCGCCAGCCTGATTGCCACGGCCTTCGGTACCGTGGCGGCCATTGGCATCAACGGTCTGAACCCCAAGCTGCGCAAGGCGGCCATGAGCCTGACCAACATCCCTATGACCAATCCGGATATCGTCACCGGCGTGTCGCTGTCGCTGCTGTTCGTGTTCGTGGGCACCAAGCTGCTGGGGCAGAAAAACAGTCTGACCTTCTGGACGCTGCTGATTGCCCACGTCACCTTCAATCTGCCCTACGTGATCCTCAACGTCATGCCCAAGCTCAAGCAGATGGATGAAAGCCTGACGGATGCCGCCCTGGATCTGGGCTGCACCCATTTGCAGGCCTTCTTCAAGGTGACCATCCACGAGATCATGCCCGGCATCATCTCCGGGGCCATCATGGCCTTCACCATGAGCTTGGATGATTTCGTCATCAGCTATTTCGTCACCGGACTGGACTTTGTGACACTGCCGGTGGAAATCTATTCTTATACCAAAAAACCCATCCAGCCCAAAATCTATGCCATGTTCACCCTGCTGTTCCTGCTGATTTTTGTGCTGATGGTCATTTCTAATGTGATACAGCTCATGGGTGACAAAAAACGCCAGGTTGCCCGGGGTAAATGAAAGGAGAAACCGAGATGAAAAAATTCATTTCTTTTGCACTGGCAGTCTGCCTGCTGCTGGGCTGCTGTGCGATGTCCGCTTCCGCCAAGGGAGAGAAGGTGACCTTGTACGTCTACAACTGGGGCCAGTACATCGCCGAAGGGGACGATGATTCCATGGACATCATCGCCGCTTTTGAGGAGGCTTATCCCAACATCAAGGTCAAGTATTCCACCTACGATTCCAACGAGAGCATGTACGCCAAGCTCTCCAACGGCGGCATCACCGTGGATGTGATCATCCCTTCCGACTATATGATCGGCCGGATGCGCCAGGAGAACATGCTGCTGGAATTGAACTACGACAATATCCCCAACGCCCAGTATATTGATGAATCCTTCCGCAATACCTCCTATGACCCGGAGAACAAGTATTCCGTCCCCTATACCTGGGGCACCGTGGGCATCATCTACAATACCAAATATGTGGACGAGGCCGACGTCACCGGCTGGGAGCTGCTGTGGAACGAGAAGTATGCCGACAAGATCCTCATGTTCGATAACTCCCGGGATGCCTTCGGCATCGCCCAGTACCTGCTGGGCTACAGCATCAACACCACCGACGAAGCCGAGCTTCAGGCCTGCTCCGAGAAGCTCTCGGAGCAGAGGGGCGTGGTCCAGCAGTACGTGATGGACCAGATTTTTGACGCCATGGAAAATGAAGAGGCCTGGATCGCCCCCTACTACGCCGGTGACTTCCTGACCATGGTGGAGGAAAATGAGAACCTGGCCTTCTACCGCCCCGCTCACCAGGGCTTCAACGTGTTCATCGACGCCATGTGCATCCCCACCTGCTGCCAGGAGAAGGAAGCCGCGGAGCTGTTCATCAACTTCCTGTGTGACCCGGAGATTTCCGCCGCGAATATGGATTTCATCGGCTACAGCGTTCCCGCCTCGGAATCCAAGCAGTATATGGACGAGGATGTGGTGAATAACCCCGTGGCCTATCCCGACGCCGAGGAGCTGCGCAACGCCACCAGCTTCGACTACCTGCCCGAGGATACGTCCCGCTACATGGAGAGCCTGTTCATGTCCGTCCGCAACGGATAATCAGAATGACGATGCCCCGGAACCAATTGGTTCCGGGGCGTTTCGCATCTTGGGTTATTCTCGCCGCACCACAGCGTACATCATTTCCGTGAAGTCCGGTTCGATGGCGGTCAGCCCTTCCTGGAGCACTGCAAGCCGGTTCCGTTTCAGCTCTGCCCGGAAGGTGGGAAAATCCACCATCCGGCAGGAGGTGCTGGCGATGTGCAGTATTTTCCCGCTCTGCTCATGGGTGCGCTCCTGGAGGGAAAAGGCGTTGGTGATGTCGGACTTGCGTTGAATCTCTCCGTCACCCATGGTGCAGATCAGGGCGATGCCCTCCGGGCGCAGATGGCTTTGAATAAACCGGTAAAATCCGTCCCGGTGCTCGTCCTCCACCAGCATGTGGATGACTGCCACGGCATAGATAAAATCGAACTGAGCGTCCAGCCTGCCGCCAATGCAGTCCAGCACTTCGAACCGCTCCGCAAAGGCCGGGGCGATTCCCTGGCAGTGGGCAATGGCCGCCGGGGAAATGTCGGTGGCCAGAACGTCAAAGCCCTGCTCCAGCAGCGCCAGGGCATCCCGTCCCTCGCCGCAGCCCAGCTCCAGGATTGCGGCATCGGCGCCGATGCCAAACTGCGCCATCACCTGGCCCACAATGGGGGAGGGGTTCCGGCTGAACCATTCCAGATTCTCCCGGTGCACCTGCCGGTATCGGTCGTCATAGGCTTCGTAATAGGGCCGTTTTTCCATCAGATCATTTCCTCCGGGTGGAACACTCTGTCAAATTCTTCCCCGGTCAGAAAGCCCAGCGCCACGCAGGCCTCTTTCAGGGAGATATTCTCTTTGTATGCCTTTTTGGCGGTTTTGGCTGCGTTTTCGTAGCCAATGTAGGGATTCAGGGCGGTGACCAGCATCAGGGAATTGTGTAAGTTGCCCCGCATTTTCTCCCGGTTGGCCTTGATGCCCACGGCGCACCGGTCGTTGAAGGATACCATGGCCTCCGCCAGCAGCCGGGCGGATTGGAGGAAATTGTAGGCCATCACCGGCATGAATAC
>JBJDYM010000384.1:0-2899 GCA_051867315.1 Faecousia sp. | reverse complement strand
TACCGAGTCCGCAGTGGACTTTCACCACCAAGTTATCGCCCATGCCGGGCGCACAGGCAGCAAGGACGACGGCAAACGCCGCCGCCCTTGTCACGTTAAGAAAAATGGGTGAGAAAGGAAGCAGTTACTTGGTCAGCAGTCCCTTCATCTTGACACGGATCTCATCAGTAATGGGATACTTCTTCAGGATCAGGAACGCAATAATGCCCAGTGCGCAGGGAATCAGACCCATAATGACAATGAACCAGGTCAGCAGATTGGGAAGCGCAGACAGCTCGCCCAAATATGTATCGGTTGCAGAGTCGATATTGTAGCCAATGGCGCCCAGGACGATGCCGACAATACCGGAGGCGAATGCATTCTGCATCTTATTGACGAACTTATTGCAGGCATTGCACAGAGCGCTGCGGTCCTTGCCGCCGACATACAGCTCATAGTCCATGCATTCCAGATTGATGGTCTCCTGGGGGATATAGTCGATCCCAATGCAAGTGGCGGTGACAGCCACCAGGGCGAAGAACAGGACAGGAGAATTGGGCAGAATGCCGACGATGTGAAGCACGAACAGCGCGCCGCCTACGATGCCCTCCACCAGCATCAGGCTGCGGTGCAGCCGCATAGCAGACTTTGCCAGCTTCATCAAAGGTGTCGCAATGATGGTGCCGACAATTAACGGAAGGAACATCATCATGGAACCAACCAGGGACAGCATGCCGTAAGCAGAAGCGTCAACCACACCGGTGGTCAGGTCCGCACAGTAGGCCCACTTAACATAGTACAGCATGGTGGCGAACAGGAAGGTCCAAACAAAGCCGGAGAACACGATGGACAGTGTCATGGTTCCCAAGGCCTTATTGCGTTTCAGGACCATGAAGATATCGGTAATTTTGACCTGCTCGTCTTTTTCGGCAGTGGGATGGTATTTCTCCTTGATGAGCGAGGTGCCAATCAGGGTGATCACAGCCATAATGCCGACCATAATCATAACCGTAATGCCAAAAGAGGTATGCATGTTGTTGATGCCCGCATTGACGCTCTGAACGATGGCAATCAGGCCGCCGGCGATCATGCCAACGAGCATGGAGACCATTCTGGGTCCGATGATCAGCCTGCCCCGGGCATTCTGATCCAGCGTCAGGGTACGGTAAATCAGGTTAGGCGCGTAGAAGGAATAGCCAACATCGAACATCAGATAACCGATAATGATCCAAACAGAGACCATCACGGGACTGCCTGTAATTCCCTCAGGAATGAAGAACAACGCACAGACGCCCACCGTCATGAGCAGCGTACTTAACAGGATAAAGGGCTTGTACTTACCATGCTTACCGACCTTGGCGCGGTCCATGATCCACCCTTCGATGGGATCATTGACAGCGTCAAACAGACGGCCAAACATCAATAGTGCCGTGCCCAGCGTGGCTCCCCAGATGCCCAGTCCTGCGTAGTCGGTCAGATAGACCATAAACCAGGAGGTCATCAGTGCTTCTGCGATAGAGAAGGTGGAGTTCATTGCCGTGGTGCCGAAGTAATCCTTGAAGCGCAGTCGATTGGGATCTTTTCCTTTTTTCATTGATTTTCTTCCTCCCTTTGTTTTTTATGAAGCGAGATTCTTTCTCGACTTACATCCAGCCATTTTCGCCATTTACACCCGAACAGTTTTCGCACAGTTAACTGCGTTTGCACAGTCTGTACCGACATACACAGTGTACTCCGGATCCAGCACCCATTCCCCACGATCATAGAAACGAAGTTCCTCCACGGGAATTACAATCTCTGCCTTCTTTTCTGCGCCGGGCGCCACTTCCACCCGCTTCATACCCTTCAGGAGCTTCACGGGACGGTCGTCGCCGTTGCAGGCACCGGCAGAACCGACATAGACCTGGACAACCTCCGCACCTGTTACCCCGCCGGTATTTCTGACAGTGGTTTTGACCGTGACGTTTCCGTCGTTGACAGAGATATCCGGATCGCTCAGCCGGAAGGTGGTATAGCTCAGACCATAACCGAAGGGGTAGGCAGCCGCCTTCCCTTCTTTGTCCAGCTTGGTATAGCCGTGATAGTAGCTGTAATCGATCTCATAGGGCTTCTGGCCGATGTACTTGAAGTCAGGATAGTCCTCCTCCCGCTGCGCCACGGTGAAAGGCAGCTTGCCGGAGAAGTTTGCCTCGCCGCTGAGAAGATTGGCCAGAGCGGTGCCCCCCTCGCAGCCACCGTAGTAATGCATAATCACAGCATCGGCGTATTCTTTCCACTCATCGATCAGCACCGCGCCGCCGGAGAACAGGCACACCACGACCTTCTTCCCTGCTTTCTTCAAGCCCTTGATCAGATCGACTTCCTCTGCCGACAGCCGCAGGGTCAGCCGGTCGCCGCCGCCGTTGTGGGGTTTCTCCGTCAGCTTGTAGTTCATATTGGCAAAGTATTCGCCTTCCGTCTTGTAGTCAAAGCCCACGCAGACCACAGCCACATCGCCCTTCGCGCCCCAGGCTGCTTCGTTTTCCACCTTTTCCGGTTCCTTCTTCCCCTTCTTCGGATCCGAGGATCCCGCCAGAACCGTGTTTTTGAAAACCTTGCGGATGCCTTTGTAGGGTGTCACGACATTCTGATCCCAGACACGGCTGGAACCGTGGTCGCCGGTGTTCACCACATCCGCATAACTGCCGCAGACAATGACGGAAGCGTCCCTGCGCAGGGGCAAAACACCGTTGTTCTCCAGCAGAACCATGCCCTTTTCCGCCGACTCCAGCGCCACGGCGCGGCTTGCTGCGGAACCGACCACATCTTTGGACCGGGGCTTGATTTTCGGCTGCTGCCGGATCAGCGCCTTTAGAATATTCCGGACAGCCCGGTCGATATGCTCGATATTCAGAAGGCCCTTTTCCAGACACTTCTTGAC
>JBJDYM010000383.1:0-2912 GCA_051867315.1 Faecousia sp. | reverse complement strand
GAGCAGGCTGTCGTCGTTGCTGTCGTCGGAGAAGATGTTCATGCTGAACTCCACGGAGCCGCCCACGATCTTGTCCACGCACTCCGGGTCATCGCCCTCCATCCAGATGACGATGGTATATTTGTCCACGTTGCCCACCAGGAAGTTTTCCTCGTAGAAGCTACAGACGGTGGTGCTGCTTTCAAAATTTTCGCAGTCCTCCTCCGGCTCGCCGGTGGCAGAGGGGAGGGCATAGACTGCTTTCTTGCCATTGCGCCACACTGCCACCCGCACCGCTTCCTCTGCGCCTTTGGAGCAGGCGTCCAGGGTGATGGTGGCGTTATAGTACACATCCTCCTTGCCCGCGTTGCGGACGTAGTAGGTGTAGGCCATGTAGTTGTCGCCGTTGTGGTCGCCGTCAATTTCGTCCACATCCGCCGGGATATCATCGATGGAGATGTTGGTGGCATCCACCACGGTGGTGGCAGTGAGCCGGGCAGTGGGATTGGAGAAGTAGGGGTCATCATCAATGGCGATGCCCTTGCGGAACAGCTCCAGACGGTTCAGGTTGATGGTGAAATTGCCCATCTTCTCCTGGGTGAAGGCGGCGATGAACAGCACCGCCACCGCCAGCAGCAGCCCCAGAAACCAGAGCCACAGCTTGTCCATCCGCAGCAGCGCCGCGCCCAGCAGCCTGCGCTTGCGGTGGGGCATGTACATACTGACGATGGTTTCGGGGTCCACCTCGCCGTGGGTCTGGGCCAGGAGATCCTCCAGCTCCTCAATGCGGAGCATCTTATCGTCCTTGCGCCTGCGGCGGCGCTTCGGCTTCTTTTTATCAGGCTTTTCCTGAGTATCCGGAACTGCCTGATCTACATTATCTATTGTATCATTTATTGTATCTGTCGTGTCTGTCATAACTTATACCGCTTTTTAATGTTCGCCACATAATCCTGCATCTGCTGACGCTCTACGCTGTCGGCAAACCGGAACTGGAAGCCGGCAACCCGGCGGAAGGGGCTGCCCTTGGGAGCCTCCCGGGCCCAGCAGACCACGGCCACGGCGGCGGGGATCTCCTGCCCCTCTTTGGTTGTGCCGATGGACGGCAGAGTCATCTCGCAGACCTCGCCCACCGCCAGGGCACGGTTGAGATAGGAGGCAAGACCGCCGGCGGAGATATCCAGCGTCATGCCCTCCTCCGGGGGGATGATGCCGTCGGCGTTGGGACGCCAGGTGGGCTGGGTATAGCGGATGGGAATGGTGACCTTGAGACGTTCGTCCGTCCGGCGGAAGAACTGGCGCTGCTCTGAGACCCGGCGGATCTTCCAGCAGCGGCGGATACCCTCCTTGACGATGTCGTCGGCGTAGCCTGCCACGATCTTGGCGTCCGCGCCGGAGCCGGAGCAGATCAAAAGCTTCTGCTGTTCGTCCAGGGGCAGGGGCGCACCGTCCCGCATGGGGATGGAGATCAAAAAGGAAGCGGTGTCCAGGGCTTTTACAAAGGTACAAATCAGATTGAATTCCGGTTCCTTGCCGAAAGGCGCATCCAGCGCCAAACGCAGCTTGGTCCCTGACCGGATTCGCAATGCATCGGACATTTCCTGCCACCAACCTTCCATAAGATTATGTTCCTTGATACATCATTGTACCATCTTTGCCACTTCTTGTCAATTTTGTTTTCAAAATGGTTTTCTATTTTTTTACCCAAAATAGAGCGGGCAAAACCAGTCTTTTTGACGGAAGTGCCAGCGGACGTTTTCCGCTTGTGAAATCCTCTGAGATGTGATAGCATAAGAAAAAAGGCGAAAGGAGCACCATCTATGAAAGCAAGCATTTTAGAGGCCACCAGAAAGCACCGGGTTACGGCGATCCTCCGGGGAATCGACCCAGAGCGCCTGCAGCCGGTGGTGGAGGCGCTGTTTGCCGGGGGCATCCGGCTGCTGGAGGTGACCTTCAATCAGAAATCCCCCTCCCGGCTGGAGGATACCGCCGGGGCAATCCGCTGGGCAAAGGAGACCTATGGGGAGGAACTGTATGTGGGCGCCGGGACGGTGATGCACGTGGAGGAGGTGCTGGCGGCCAGACAGGCCGGGGCGGAGTTCATCCTGGCCCCCAATGTGGACGAGACGGTTATCCGGGCGGCGGTGGAGCAGGGCATGTGCGCCATCCCCGGAGCCATGACCCCCACGGAGATTGCCAGGGCCTATGATGCCGGGGCGGAGATTGTCAAGCTGTTTCCTGCCGGGAATCTGGGACTGGGCTACTGCAAGGCGGTGATGGCCCCCCTGAACCACATCCCCATGATTGCGGTGGGAGGTGTGGATCAGCACAATCTTCCTTCGTTTCTGAAAGCGGGTTTCCTCGGCGCTGGCATCGGCTCCAGTCTGACCGACCGGACGCTGATTCAGGCGGGGGACTATGCCGGTCTGAAAGCGCTGGCGGAAGAATTTGTGGCGGCAGCCAGAGTGTAAGGAGGGGAAAATCATGAAATACACCATCACCATCGACACGGGCACCACCAATACCAGAGCCTATCTCTGGGATGAAAACCGGAGTCTGGCCGCTTCCTCCGGGGCATCCGTGGGGGTCCACGATACCGCCGCGGAGGGCAGCAATGCCAGGCTGAAGCAGGCGGTGCGCAGCTGCCTGCTGGAGCTGCTTTGTCAGGCGGGCATCGGCTGGGATGATGTTGCACAGATCCTGGCCAGCGGCATGATCACCTCCAATGTGGGCCTTTTGGAGGTGCCCCACGTGGCTGCCCCCGCCGGGGCGGAGGAACTGGCCCGGGGCTGCCGGACCGGGCGGATGGAGGAAATCTGCCCGGTGCCCATCCGGTTCATTCCCGGGGTCAAGAATCCCATCGGAGAGGTGACACTGGAGAATTTCGAGGCCATGGACATGATGCGCGGAGAAGAGGTGGAGACGCTGGCCAT
>JBJDYM010000382.1:0-2922 GCA_051867315.1 Faecousia sp. | reverse complement strand
GGCAATCAACCCACAACTCCTGGGCCCCTCGACCAGTACTGCCCAGCAAATCGGTGCTTGACGGGCAGGGCCCGCGGCCAATTCGTTACGCACTTTGGGCAATCAACCCACAACTCCTCTTATGCGACAACACCCCAACCGACCTCGCTTTTCTCGGCCACAGAGGGGAGGGCAAGAACCCCACAGACCCCAATTTATCTATACGCCACGGAAAACCAGTGATTTATTTCAACATGAAAGCGGCTGCGAGGAAATCCCTCGCAGCCGCTGAATTTACAGATTCTCTTTGATTTTCTCAATCATTTCCTGATACTCGCCGTCGCTGAGCTTCACCCTGCCGGGGTTCATGGCGAAGGTGGAGCCCCATTCAAATTCATCCCGGTATTTGGGCACCAGATGGAAATGCAGGTGGCAGCCTCCGTCGCCGTAGGCGCCGTAGTTGACCTTGTCCGGGTGGAAGGCCCGGTGGACCGCCCGGGAGGCTCTGGCCACATCGGCCATGAAGGCGTTTCGCTCCTCGTCGCTGATGTCCACCAGCTCGCTGACGTGATCCTTGTAGGCCACAATGACCCGGCCGGGATGGCTCTGCTCCTTGAAAAGGATCAGCTGACTGACATCCAGGTCGCAGATCTTGATGCCGAAGCCCGCCAGAATATCGCCGCCCATGCAGTAGCCGCAGTTGCAGTCTTTCATCTTCTATCAACCTTTCTGTTTGGCGGAACCGGGGCAGGTGAGCGACGGTTCCGAAAAATTCCGGGAGGGCAGCCGAAAAACGGCGGTTTTCCCGGTTCCATTGGTATGGTAGCACAGATACCCCCTGCCGTCAAGGGGGTTACGTTTGTACATTTTGCAATATTGCATACCTTTCGATTCATTTTTCTTTCTTTTTCTGTTTGATTTTCATATTGTAATCCCAGGGGAAAGATGGTATTATAATCAGTAAAAATATATCTGTTGTCCCTATGCAGCGGACGAATATTGACAGAAGGAGAACACCCTTATGAAGTACATCGTTGTCCTGGGCGACGGTATGGCCGACGAGCCGATTCCGGAGCTGGGCGGAAAAACCCCCATGGAAGCAGCACGTACCCCTGTGATGGATGAACTGGCAAGCAAGGGCAGCCTGGGTATGGTCCAGAATGTGCCTGCGGGCATGGCACCCGGCAGTGACGTGGCCAATCTGTCCGTGCTGGGCTACGACCCGGCGGAGAATTATTCCGGGCGATCTCCTCTGGAGGCCCTCAGTGTGGGGGTCCCCATGGAGGAAGACGATGTGATCTTCCGCAGCAATATCGTCACCCTTACCGAGCAGGAGCCCTACGGGGAAAAGACCATCCTGGACCACAGCTCCGGCGAAATCTCCACCGCCGATGCCGATGTGCTCATGGATGCCATCCGGGAACAATTCAACAATGAGACCTTCCAGTTCTACACCGGCACCAGCTACCGTCATATCCTGGTGTGGAAGCATGGCAGGGTTTCCAAGCTGGAGCCGCCTCACGACCATCTGGGCAGCGTCATCGGCCCGTACCTGCCCCAAGAGCAGGTGCTGAAAGAAATGATGGAGCAGAGCTTTCCGGTGCTGAACGACCATCCCCTGAACCGGGCCCGGGCGGCAGCGGGGAAGAACAAGGCCAACTCCCTCTGGTTCTGGGGGGCGGGCACCAAACCCAAGGTTCAGAACTTCCGGGAGAAGACCGGCCTGAAGGGCGCCATGATCTCCGCCGTGGACCTGCTCAAGGGCATCGCTGTGGGCGCGGGCATGAAGGTCTGCCAGGTGGAGGGAGCCACCGGCTCCATCGATACCAACTACGAGGGCAAGGCCCAGGCGGCCATCGACGCCCTGCTGCGCGACGGCTATGATTTCGCCTATATCCATGTGGAGGCCCCCGACGAAATGGGCCACCAGGGTAAGGTGCACGAAAAGGTCAAGTCCATCGAATATCTGGACAGCCGCCTGATTGCCCTGGTGAAAAAGGCCATGGAGGATGCCGGAGAGGACTACCGGATGCTGATCCTGCCCGACCATCCCACCCCCATCCGCATCCGCACCCACACCGGCGACCCGGTGCCCTACCTGCTCTATGACAGCACCAAGCAGCAAAAGAAGCGGGAGCGTTTCACCGAGGAAGCGGCCCGGGCTGCAAATCATTTTGAACCCAATGGCTACCGGCTGATCGATCAGCTGGTTGCCGCCGAATAAGGGAGGATAACCATGAGAGTTTATAATTTTTCCGCCGGCCCTGCCGTACTGCCGGAGGAGGTTTTGAAAGAAGCCGCTGCCGAAATGCTGGATTACCAGGGCACCGGCATGTCCGTGATGGAGATGAGCCACCGCTCCAAGCCCTATCAGAAGATCATCGACGAGGCCGAGGCGGATCTGCGCAGGCTCCTGAACATTCCCGACAACTATAAGGTGCTGTTCCTCCAGGGCGGGGCCCACACCCAGTTTTCCATGGTGCCCATGAACCTGATGCCCGGCGGCGTGGCGGACTACATCATCACCGGCGTATGGGCCAAGAAAGCCTGGAAGGAGGCCCAGATGTACGGCCAGGCCAATGCCATCGCCTCCTCCGCTGACCGGAATTTCAGCTATATCCCCGACTGCTCCGACCTCCCCATCAGTGAGAATGCGGACTATGTCTACATCTGCGAAAACAACACCATCTACGGCACCAAATTCAAGCAGCTGCCCAATACCAAGGGCAAAATGCTGGTTTCCGATGTGTCCAGCTGCTTTTTGTCCGAGCCCATGGATGTGACCAGGTATGGCTATGTCTACGGCGGCGTGCAGAAGAACATCGGCCCTGCCGGCGTGGTCATCGGCATCATGCGGGAGGATTTGATCACCGACCGCTGCTATCCCAACACCCCCACCATGCTCCGCTACAAGACCTACGCCGACAACGGCTCCATGTACAA
>JBJDYM010000381.1:0-2936 GCA_051867315.1 Faecousia sp. | reverse complement strand
TGTAAGCCCGTAATTTGTGAGATGTTATCTCTTGACGGAGGTCATTTCATAACAGAGTATTATATCATACTGACTGCCATTTGCAAGAAAAATCCGCCCTATAGGAGCGGATGATGGGGACATCGAAATAATCGGCCGGTTTCTCATGGCCAAAAACCAGAAGTGACCGCCCCCGTCCAATGAGTGCGGTCACTTCTGACGAATCTCTGAGGGCTGACCGTCTGCCGGCAGCACTCTTTTATGTGCTTACGATACCCCAACAAACCGAATTTGTCAATGTCTCCGCCGCAAAAAATCCGGGGACGTTACACATAGTTGGTTTCAATCACCAGCTCCAGGTGCTTGTCGGGATAAAGCCCTGCCATGTAGTCCGTGAATTCCCGGCGCAGCTGCTCCCAGTCGGCCAGATCGTAATCCACCACCAGATCCACATAGATGTCCCGGTCGTTGGGATGGATGTACAGGGCGTGGTAGCTGATGACGTGCGCCTGGCTCCGGACGAAGGCGGCCACCTGCTCCCGGAGCTGGCGGATCTGCTGGTGGTCCCGGTCCACGGCATAGATGCCGAACACCATGGTGATGTGCTTTTCGTGCATGATTTTCAGCTGCAGCTCGTGGAGGGTGGAGTAGACCTCGCCCACGGTTTTGCTGTGGTCGATTTCCAGATTCACGGAGCCGCTGAAGGCATCCGGGCCGTAGTTGTGGAGCATCATGTCCGCCGCATTCAGCACCAGGGGCTCCGCCCGGATGGTGCGGTAGAGCTCCTGGGCCAGCTCCTTTTCACCGGACTGGCCCAAAAGGTCGGACAGGGTCTCCTTCAGCACCTCAAATCCGGCCTTCAGCACGATCAGGGACATGAGGATGCCCGCGTAAGCGTCCAGGGAAACGTGGAAAATCAGAAACACCAGGGCGGTTATCAGCGTGATCACCGACACCACCGAATCGCTGCGGCATTCGGTGCCCAGGGCCGTCAGGCTGGAGGAATCCACCCGCTTGCCCTCTTTGATGGTGAAGACGCCAAGCAGGAATTTCACCAGAGCGGACACGGCGATGATGGCCATGGTCACATAGGAAATGGACATCTCCTGGGGGTTAAAAATCAGCTTCACGGAGCTTTCCATCAGTTCCACTCCGGTGAAGAGGATCAGCACGGAAATCAGCAGACTGGTGAGATATTCGATCCGGCCAAAGCCGAAGGGGTGCTTTTCCGTGGGGTGTTTGGCAGAGAGCTTGGTGCCCACGATGGTGATCAGGGAGGTGGCGGAGTCCGTGGCGTTGTTCACGCCCTCGGAGACGATGGCAATGGAGGATACCGCCATGCCGATGACCACCTTGATGGCGGCGGAAATCAGATTCACCAGAATGTTCAAGGCGGAAACGGTAACCACCGCCCCCTCCCGGCTGCCCGGGTCCTGCCGCAAGAGTTTGTAGAGAAGCTTCATGATTATGCCCCTTTCTGATTCTGAACTGCATGCGGGTAAATTGTTTATTTGACGCACCCTTGGCTCCCCCTCTGGGGGAGCTGCCGAGAGGTGTCGCCGGTTCGGAGGAACAGAGCCCCAGAAATCGGAACATTGTGCCGCTTATGCGACGACACCCCACCCGATCTCGCTTTTCTCGGCCACAGAGGGGAGGGCAAGAACCCCACAAACAACAATTTATCTGCTTAAAAAAGCAATATGGACTGCTCGACTGATTATACCATTATCTTCCATTCTTTTCAATCATCATAAAAAATTTCCTCCCCGGGGTGGGGAGGAAAAATGGTTATGCCGCGTTTTGGGCAAGCCAGAGGTAGTTGGCTTCCCGGGCGATTTTTTCGGCGTTCAGATAGTCCTTCACCTGGCTCATGCCCGCACCGGTGAGATCCGTGGTGCGCTGCCAGGAATCCGCACATTGGGTCAGGGTGCTGTCGTCGATGCCGAAAACTTCCGCCCACTGGTCCCGGCGGGTGTCGTCCAGGGGGAGGATCTCATAGCGGACGATGGTGGCGCTTTTGCGCACCACGGTGTTGCCGTTTATGTCGATGGCCCGGACCCAGGTGGGAATCAGCTCCACGTCCTCCAAGTACACGGTGCCGTCGGAATACTTGCTGAAGGTGATGGAGAACAGCACCCCGTCCTCGGTGTGGGCGGTGGACATTTTGGAAATTTCGCCCAGCCGCTGGTTGGAGACGGCGTTGCCCATGGAATACAGGCACACGGTGCGGTGATTGGGATCAACAGTGCTCTCCAGCAGCTCCACCGGCTCCACCACATGGGGATGGCCGCCGATGATCACGTCCACGCCCATGTCGCAGAGCTTCTGGGCGATTTCCTTCTGGCTGGCGTTGGCTTCCAGCTCGTATTCCTGGCCCCAGTGGAGATATACCACGATGGCCTCGGCTCCGTCGGCCCTCATCAGCTCCATCTGGGTTTCCAGATGATTGTACAGGGAGCTGGGGTCGGAGTGGCGGAAGCAGTTGATGATGTCGTAGCCGCCGGACTGCATGGGATTGTAGTTCAGAGCGGGGGGATTGCCCGGGCCGGTGGAATCCTCGTAGGTATAGCAGATCATGCCGATGCGGATGCCGTTGATGTCCTGAACCGCGTATTTGGGCTCCTCGGCGGTGAGCATGGTGCCGAGAGTTTGCAGGCCCTTTTCCCTTACGGTGCGGATGGTGCGCTCAAAGCCCGCCTGCTGGCTGTCGTAGCTGTGGTTGTTGGCGGTGAGCAGCATGTCGAAGCCGGCTGCCTTGGCCGCGTCCACAATGGCGTCCGGACAGTTGAACATGGGGTTGCCCTGGTAGGGCTTGGCGGTGCCGGCCAGGGTGGTTTCCAGATTGGCCACGGCGTAGTCCGCGGCGCTGACATATTCCGTGATGTAGGGGAAGATGTAGCCAAAATCATAGCTGCCGTCGCTCTGCCGGGCGTCGGTGATCAGCTGGCCGTGCATCA
>JBJDYM010000380.1:0-2937 GCA_051867315.1 Faecousia sp. | reverse complement strand
AAGCAGTCCAACAACCAGAAAGAAGTATATAAGTATCGGAAATGGGAAGAGTACGGTTATCTTGACTACGTGCCCTATGTGGAGTGGCTAAACGAGCTGGCCAAAACGGGCGAGCTCACCGCCGAGGAGCGGGACGCCGTGGTGAAATTCGGCGCGACAGCCAGCGACGACAAGCCCGAAGTGGCGGAAATGGTCGCGAAATTTACGGATTACTATGAATCCCAGGGCTATACCGTGGTGCGTCTGGACGCCCAGAAAACCGGTAAGAAATACAAGCCCGGCGGAAATGAGCAGCTGTTCGCCTATAAGGACAAGCCCCTGCTCAATCGTGTCCTGACCTATTTCGGCGGCCTTCTCACTGTGGACAACATCCACAAGGTGGAGGAGGACATCGGCGAGAGAGGTCTGACCTTTACTTTGAAAGATCCCCTGTACGGCGGAGACAAAATCGCCCCGGCCATCATCGGCAACGGAACGATCCACAAGTACCTGCTGTATACGGATAATAAATTCCCCTTCATCCACCAGAATCTGCTCAGCCTGAACCTGGGCAAATCCTACGTGGAGTATGCGGGCATCGATGTATTCACCGTGATGACCAGAACCCAGGGCTCCTACGTCAAGTCCACCGTCACCTACCCCACGGGGCTGGTGGAGGAGAGCGCGGATGATCTGCACACCGCCACCTACGTGGCCGGTTCCCGGGAGCTGAGCACGCTGGCCTCCGAGCGGTTTACTGACGACTACACCAACGTGGCCACGGTGAACAACAATATGTCGAAGATGGGCTTCTCCTTCGTCATCGGCATCATCGCAACCATCATCGCCTATTTTGTGGGCGTGCCTCTGGGCGTGCTGATGGCGCGGAACAAGGACAAGCTGGTGGATCACATCGGCACGTTCTATATCGTGTTCATCATGGCCGTTCCCTCCCTGGCTTATATCTTCATGTTCAAGGCCTTCGGCGGCGCGTTGGGGCTGCCCACCACCTTCGACATGGAGTCCAAGAGCAAGCTGATGTACGTGCTGCCCATCATCTCCCTGGCCCTGCCCTCCATCGGCACCCTGATGAAGTGGATGCGCCGGTATATGATTGACCAGATGAACGCTGACTATGTAAAGTTCGCCCGGTCCGGCGGCCTGTCCGAGGGAGAGATCTTCAGCAAGCACATCATGAAGAATGCAATCATCCCCATCACCCACGGCATCCCCGCCAGCGTGCTGGGCGCCCTGACCGGCGCCATCATCACCGAGCGTGTTTACGTGGTCCCCGGCGCAGGCAACCTGCTGACCAAGGCCATCAACAACTACGACAACGGCGTGATCGTGGGCATGACCCTCTTTTATGCCGCCCTCAGCGTGACCTCCATCATCCTGGGCGACGTGGTCATGAGCCTGGTTGATCCCAGAATCTCCTTCTCCTCGAAAGCTAGGTGATCGATATGAAAAAAGAAAATCAAGTGAATCTGGATGGCCTGGGTCTCAGCGAGCAGGAGCTGTTCTCCCGGGTGGAGAACGACGTGAACAGCGCGGAGAAAATCACCGCCCCCCGTTACTCCTACTGGAAGAGCGTGTTCCGGGTGTTCTTCAAGAAGAAGATCAATATCGTGGTGCTTTGCCTGCTGGCCGCCGTGATCTTCATTTCCTATATCTATCCCCTGATCTCCCATTACGACACCTATGTCAACCTGATGGATTCCACCGCCAAGCACCTGCGCCCCATGGCCGCCATGGAGAAATTCGGCTATAACCTGCACTGGGTGCTGGGCACCGGCGCGGCGGGCAACTCCACCTTTGACGCGGTGTGGAACGGCGCCAAGATCTCCATCTCCCTGGCCTTTATGTGCGCCCTGATCAACATGACCGTGGGCGTGATCATCGGCGCGGTGTGGGGCTTCTCCAAAAAGGTGGACATCTTCATGACCGAGGTTTACAACATCATCGGCAACGTGCCCTATATCCTGTTTATCTCCGTCATGGTGCTGATTTTCTCCCCCAGCTTCTGGACCATGGTCTTCGCTCTGACCATCACCGGCTGGCTGAGCATCGCCTATTTCATCCGGACCCAGGTGGTCATCATCCGGGACCGGGAATACAACCTGGCCTCCCGGTGCCTGGGCACCTCCACCTTCACCATCGCCATGAAGAACATTCTGCCCTTCATGACCTCCGTGATTGTGACCCTGGCCGCCACTGAAATTCCCTCCTATATCTCCTATGAGGTGTTCCTCAGCTTCATCGGCATGGGTATGTCCGATATGTCCCTCGGCAAGCTGATCGGCTCCGCCCAGAGCGCCATGGTCACTCCCGGCTGGGAGTTCGAGTTCTGGAGCCCCGTGGTGGTGGTTTCCATCATCACCGTGGTGCTGTATGTGGTGGGCCAGAATCTGGGCGACGCTTCCGATCCCAGAACCCATATGTAAGAGGTGGACAGTATGGAAGAGAAAAAAGTATTGCTGTCCGTTCAGGACTTGGTGGTCAAATTCAAGGTCCGCGGCCGTTCCCTCACGGCCATCCGGGGCATTTCCCTGGATATCTATGAAAATGAATCCATCGCCATCGTGGGCGAGTCCGGCTCCGGCAAGTCCGTGTTTACCAAGACCTTCGCCAATATGCTGGATTCCAACGGCTATGTGGATTCCGGCAAGATCATCTTCTCCGATGAATCCCTGGCGGATTTCACCGTGCAGCTGGGTGATGCCCAGAAGCGGAAAATCCAGCAGATTGCCGAGCGGCTGGATGCGTATTCCAAGCTGGAAAACGGCGCCTCCGTTTATAAGCAGATGAAGTGCCTGGAATCCGAAGCCAAGAGCAAGGCCTCCCTCACCGCCGAGGAGGAGGAAAAACTTGCCCAGGCACTGGCCGATTTGAAGTATGACCGGGCGGAGACCTTCAATATGAAGCTCACCCTGGACCCCAAGAAGGAGAAGGAACAGG
>JBJDYM010000379.1:0-10081 GCA_051867315.1 Faecousia sp. | reverse complement strand
GCGCAAGGCCGCTCAGGAGAAGATTTGGAGCGAAATCGAAGTGGGCAAGAAGTACCATGGTACTGTCAAGTCCCTGACTTCTTATGGTGCGTTCGTGGACATCGGCGGTGTGGACGGCATGGTTCACGTCTCCGAGCTGAGCTGGAACCGCATCAAGACCCCTGCTGACGTTGTCAAGGTTGGTGACGAAATCGACGTTTACGTCATCTCCTTTGACCCCGAGAAGCGCAAGATTTCTCTGGGCTACAAGACCGCCGAGATGAATCCCTGGAATCAGTTCATGAGCAAGTACAGCGTTGGCGACGTGGTAGAAGCCAAGATCGTCAAGCTGATGACCTTCGGCGCTTTTGCTGAGATTCTGCCCGGTGTGGATGGCCTGATTCACATTTCTCAGATTGCTGACCGCCGCATTGGCAAGCCCGAGGATGTCCTGTCCGAAGGCCAGGTCGTCCAGGTCAAGATCACCGATATCGCAGAGAACAAGCGTATTTCTCTGTCCATCCGTGCTCTGCTGGAGCAGCCTGACGAGGACGCTGAGTAACCATTACGCACACATACCGGGGCAGGAAACTGCCTCGGTATTTTTTAAATGATGGAGGAGAATCATGGTTAAGCATATTGTGTTGTATCAGATAAAAGACGGTGTCGACAAGCCTGAGACGGTTAGGCTGGTTGCTTCCCTGCTGGAGCCCCTGGTGGGTAAAATCCCAGGCCTTTTGCATCTGGAAATCCGGCAGGCCTACAATGGGATGGACTACGCACTCTATTCTGAGTTTGAGAGCAGGGAAGCGCTGTCCTCTTATGCGGTGCATCCTCTGCACCTTGAAGCAAAAGAGCAGTTCTTTCATCTGCTGGATAGCCGCGTGGCTGCCGATTATGATGTTTAAGGAGAAAGGGTATGAAGGCAATCGTTACTGTGGTTGGAAAGGATCGGGTGGGCATTATCGCCTCTGTCTGCACCCAGCTTGCCGCTTTTAATGTCAATGTTCTGGATATCAGCCAGACCGTCATGCAGGGTTATTTCACCATGATGATGGCCACTGAAATTTCCCAGTGCAGCATTCCGGTTGCAGAGCTGGCCAAGCGGATGGAGCAGGCGGGGAAGGAAATGGGCCTGTCCATCCATGTGCAGCGGGAGGACATCTTCCAGGCCATGCACCGGATCTGAGGTCGCGCCATGCTGAATCAAAATGATATTCTGGAAACCCAGGCCATGATCGAGAAGCAGCACCTGGATATCCGAACCATCACCATGGGTATCAGCCTTTTGGATTGCTGCGACCCGGACCTGAAAACCTGCTGCGAAAAAATCTACCGGAAAATTACCCGCTGCGCCAGGGATTTGGTGAAGGTGGGCAATGACATCGAAGCGGAGTTTGGTATTCCCATTGTGAACAAGCGCATCTCCGTCACGCCCATTTCCCTGGTGGCCGGTTCCTGTGAGACGGATTCCTACGTGGAAATCGCCAAAACCCTGGACGCTGCCGCCAAGACCTGCGGTGTTAATTTCATCGGAGGCTTCTCTGCGCTGGTGCAGAAGGGCGCTACCACAGGGGATTGGAAGCTGATTCGCTCCATCCCTGCCGCCATGGCTGCCACAGAGCGGGTCTGTGCCAGTGTCAATGTGGGCTCCACCAAGGCCGGAATCAATATGGATGCCGTCGCGGAGATGGGCCGCATCATCAAACAGACTGCGGAGGCCACCAGGGATGACGGCTGCATGGGCTGTGCGAAAATTGTTGTATTTGCCAACGCCGTGGAGGACAACCCCTTTATGGCCGGCGCATTCCACGGGGTAGGCGAGCCGGAATGCGTGTTGAACGTGGGTGTTTCCGGCCCCGGTGTGGTACATCACGCTTTACAGAAGGTAAAGGGACAGCCCTTTGACGTGGTGGCCGAAACCATCAAAAAGACTGCGTTCCAGGTAACCCGGATGGGCCAGCTGGTGGGTGTGGAGGCCTCCCGCCGCCTGGGCGTGCCCTTTGGAATTGTGGATTTGAGTCTGGCCCCCACTCCAGCCGTGGGAGACAGTGTGGCCCGTATCTTAGAGGAAATGGGCCTGGAGGTCTGCGGAACCCATGGGACAACCGCCGCGCTGGCCATGCTGAATGACGCCGTGAAAAAGGGCGGCGTGATGGCTTCCAACCATGTGGGCGGTCTCTCCGGCGCCTTCATTCCCGTGTCCGAGGACGAGGGCATGATCGCCGCCGCGGAACGGGGCACCCTGGTGATTGACAAGCTGGAGGCCATGACCTGCGTTTGCTCCGTGGGCCTGGATATGATTGCTGTGCCCGGCGATACCAGCGCTGCAACCATCTCCGCCATCATCGCAGACGAAGCAGCCATCGGCATGGTCAATACCAAAACCACCGCTGTGCGCATTATCCCGGCTCTGGGCAAAACCGTGGGCGACCGGGTAGAAATGGGCGGCCTGCTGGGCAGTGCCCCTGTGATGCCGGTTCACAGCGAGGGAAGCGATGCCTTCATCGCCAGGGGCGGCCGAATCCCTGCACCGCTTCAGAGCCTGAAAAATTGATATTGGCAATTTTCAAAAAACATCCGACGAAGAAGCGTTCTCTTCGCCGGATGTTTTTTATGGATTGTCAGCCGTGATTGGTTCATCGGTGGCGCTTTCCGCATAACCGGGCCAGCACCAAACTTCCTCCAGATAGATCGATGTATGGTCCAATGTTCTGGAGATTTCCTCGTCTGTCTCCCGGTCATAGCGGCAGCGGTAGGCGGCTGCATAGGACGGGTGGTCGTCTACGCGGTATTCCATCTTGACGTAATAATCCCGCTGCTCCACGCCCATAATTCGTACCTTAACGTAGCCGTCGGATACCTCTGCCAGAATCTTTACCGGAAGGTCATAGTCATTGCGGATTTTCAAATCGGTGGTGCCCCAGTTGACGGTGGCATCCAATCCAAGAGGAATATAGTCCGCAGGATAGCCATGGTTTTTCCGCTCCACAATGGTCAGTTCAGCGAACAGGGAGCTGAGGTACAGGGTAGAGGAGACCTGACAGATGCCGCCGCCCACTTCATCCACCAGCTCCGTGCCGGAATAGGCCGGGGCAGGCTTGTAGCCGGCTTCTGTGGTTCTCTTTCCCAGGGTTTCGTTATAGGACAGTGTTTCTCCCGGCTGCAGAATTTTGCCATCCAGCATGGAGCAGGCAAGCCGCAGGTTTTCATTTCGGTTTTCATTGTCGGTATATTCCGTCTTGCAGTAGCCCAGAGTATCCTGGAACCATGCATCCGCTTCGCTGATGGACGGCTCCGTAAACTCCATTTGAATGCGGACCGAATCGCCCTGTTTGGCCGTCTCCAGAAGGGCTGCAGCCTTTTCCAAGTCAAATCCGTAGCCCATCTTCCCGGGAATCACTTCCAAACTCTCCCGGTCAATCGTGGGATTTTGCGCGGCGATGGAAACCTGATTGAAAACCTGTTCCAAATCCAGGTTCTTCGGTTCCTTTCGTTCCCCAAGAGAATCTATGGACACCTGGAATTCTTCGCGCTCATAGGCGCTTGCGATCTGGTCGTATACCTCCTGCAAATCCACCGGGAAACCGGCAGATCCCGTATTCAGCACCAGGGTTTGGCAAGGGCCGGTTTGCCGTTCCAGATCCGGCGAATCGCCATCCAGCCAGTAGCCGGAGGGGACATAAACGCCGCCCAGGGAATCGAAGAATTGCTCCAATTGATCCGTCACATAATCCTTGTCCAGAGCCAGCTCTAAAGAAATGGCCTCTTTGCCGCTGTTCAGTGCCTCGCTGACCGCTTTTTCAATGTCCCAGTGGACCTTGGTCTTGTCGGGTGTCAGCCGAAGGGTCCGATCACTGTCACCGACTGAGAGCACCATATCCTCCTTTTCGAGCACATCAGAAACTGCAAGGCGGACGGCATCCATTGCCTGCTGCTCAGTCATTCCGCCAACAGGAATGCCGGAAATAGACACGCCATCGGAAATGATCTGGTTGGGAAGAAAGTCAGGAATCCGGCTTTCGGAGATCTCTTGCCCGTCTTGGAGGGGTGTTTCAGGTTCTGTTGCTTTTGAGGGCAGGAGCAGAAGGATAATCAATGCTGCCAGCGTGATGCCGATGGCGGCGCAGCAAATCGTGAGGACCAGGCGCTGCCGTGCTTTGCTGTTGTTTCCCGATTTGCGTTCGGTCAAATAGGATGAAATAAAAATCGCCTCCTTGGGACGCTGCAAAGGCTGCCGCATGTATCATGCAGCAGCCAAAAGATCATTTGAGGGATAAATCCACGCTTCTGCGGAGAATGGAATTGCCGGGGACTGCCTTTGGGAGCTTCATCGTAAACTGCATCTGGGGCGTCCGCGGCTCATCAATGGGGGTTCCTTCCCCATCCGTCAAGCCCTCCGCCCGGATGGCAAAGGGACGCAAATCGGGACCGACCACTTCCAGCGCATCGCCTTCATGGAATTTGTTGCGCAGGCTGCAAACCGCTCTGCCGTTTCCGTCACAGCTTTCCACGATGGCGCAGATCTGCCACTGCCGGATGTAGCGGGAATTCTCGGTATATTGCCCGGGAAACCCAAAATAGAAACCGGTGGAGTAAACCCGGTGAGAAACATGCTCGACTTCATCCCGCCATACAGGGTCAATCTCCCGGCCTGCCAGGGTATCGTCAATGCAATGCCGGTAGGCGCCGGTGACGATGGCAGCGTAGTAGGGGGATTTGGCCCGGCCTTCGATTTTGATGCAGTCAATGCCCGCCTCCATCAGCTCTTTCAAATGATCGATGGTGCACATATCCCGGGAGTTGAGAATGTAGGTTCCTTTCTCGTCCTCAAACACCGGGAAGTATTCCCCAGGCCGCTTTTCCTCCATCAGCGTGTACTGATAGCGGCAGGGCTGGGCGCAGGCACCCCGGTTGGAATCCCGGCCAGTCATGTAGTTGCTGAGTAAGCACCGGCCGGAATAGCTGACGCACATGGCCCCATGGCCAAAGGTTTCAATCTCCAGCGCCGGGGAAACCTTTTGACGGATGATCCGGATTTCCTCCAGGCTCAGCTCTCTGGCCAGCACCACCCGCTGCGCGCCCAGGTCATGCCAGGCCTGGGCGCATTCATAGTTGGAAATGGATTGCTGGGTGGAGATATGACGCTGGCAGTGGGGAGCATATTTCCCGGCCAGCATAAAGGCTCCCAGATCCGCCAGAATCAGAGCATCCACCCCGGCACTGTCCAACTGCTCCAAATAGGCGGGCAGAGCGCTCACCTCATCATTTCTTGGCATGGTGTTCACGGTGACGTGGACCTTAACCCCATGGCTGTGGGCAAATTCCACCGCCTTGGGCAGCTCCTCCGGGGAAAAATTTCCCGCGAAGGAGCGCATTCCAAAGCTTGTTCCTGCAAGGTACACGGCATCTGCGCCGTAGAGCACGGACATCTTCAGCTGCTCTGCATCACCGGCAGGGCACAGAAGCTCCAGTTTTTTCATCTTATCCTCCCACACTGGCCCGGTTGGCCTCGTGTTCGGCCTGGGTCGTCGCAAAGATATGAGAACCGGCCGCAGGATCCAGAACATAGTAGTAGTAGTTGGTATCCGCAGGCTCCAGAGCAGCCCGCAGGCTGGACAGACCCGGATTGGAGATGGGGCCCGGGGTCAGACCGGTGTTGGTGTAGGTGTTATAGGGGCTGTCCACCCGCAGATCCTCAGCGGTCAGGTCCGTCTTACCATCGAGTGCGTAGACGATGGTGGCGTCGATGTTCAGATAGGGGGGATTGCCCTGCCAGCAGAACAGGCGGTTGTAGATGACGGAGGCAATGGTGTAGCCTTCCTGGGCGCTGGAGGTTTCCTTCTCAATCATGGAAGCCACATTTACCACATCACGGACCGTAAACAGATGGGCATCGATATAATCCTGTCCCTTTCCATCCCGGCGCATCAGATCGGTCAGGTGGGCGTTCAGCGTCTGAATCTTTCCACGCATATCCTCGTCAAAACGATTGTCGAAATTGTTCAGCATCTTGGTCAGAACATTCTTGGGCGTGTCGTTTTGGTAGAATTCATAGGTATCCGGGAACAGGAAGCCCTCCAGGCAGTATTTGTCTCCTCTTGTTACACCGTCCAGGAACCAGTAATCGTTCAGTTCCCCGTAGGCTGCGTAGGAAGAAATATCTTGTACGGTGCAGACCTTGTTCTCTTCCAACAGCGCAAAAATCTGGCGGCAGGTGTAACCTTCTGGAATCATGACCTTTACAACCGCTCTGGAAGAGGAGGGGGACATCATCTTCACCAGGGCATGATAGTCATACTTGGTATTCAGATCCCACATACCGGGGTGAATGTCCCCTTCGTCAACGGCGAACTTGGCATACAGCTTAAACAGTCCCGGATAGTGGATCAGTTCGGCCCGGGCAAGCTTTTTTGTGATATCATCAATGGTGTCGGTTTCGTACACCGTAATGGTCACGGTCTTGTCCTCCCGGCCAAAGGCCAAAACCTCTGCCGCGCACACCCAAATCATGCGTCCCAGGGTAATACTGATCAGCAGCGTCAACGCAATCCAGACACCTGTGACAAGAATATTGGGAATGCCGAACAGGCCCTCTCCCTTTTTCCGGCGGGGACGGCCCTTTTTGATGGCCCGGGTGCGCCTGGGCTGCTGGGGAACAGGGGGAAGCTCCTCTTCAAAGCTGCCGGAGTAGGGGGGCAGCGGCTCCTGGGGCGGAATGTCATTTATTCCGTCCTGGAACATTGGCGGTTCCGGATCAGAGGGGTATTCCGGTTCCATGGCTGGATATGGCTGGCTTTCGTCAGGATACACCGGTTCTTCCGCAGAAGGCGCACCCTCCTGTACCGGCTCCTGATCATAGGGCTGCCCCGGCTCGGGAGCAGGGGATTCATCAAATTGATCACTCCGGGCATCGGATGGCGGCGCAGAAAACTTTCCGCGATAGCCCGTATCCGGTTCCCACTCCTCAGAAGTGTCGTTATTTGCATAGGCGCCGGTGAAACCGGGCTCCTGAGGCATTTCCTCCTGGGAAACGGCCTGGTCCTCGAAAACAGGGGCATCAGCAGGGAAGTCTTCCTGAGGGTTCAGCTGGGGATCGTCCTGCTGCATTTCCGGATGATCTTCCGGAAAAAACTGCTGCTCCTGATCCGAATTGGGATCGTAGGTCATAGGGGTACCTCCATTATCGAATCACAATTTGCTTTCTGATCGTCTCGGCCATGTCTTTTCCCTTCAGCGCTTCCACCAGGGCCAGACCAAAGGAAATGGCGCAGCCGGCAGAGGTGCCGGTAATCAGCCGGCCGTCGGTCACCACTGCCGCATTCTCCTGCATCAAAGCAGCCCCCATGTTTTTCTCCTGGCCGGGGTAGCAGGTTGCCCGCAGTCCGTCGGTGATGCCCAGGTCCGCCAGAACGGTGGGGCCGGCGCAGATTGCGGCCACATACTTTCCGTTTTCCCAGGCGAATTTCAGCGCTTCCAGGGCTTCCTTACTGGAACGCAGGCTCGCCACGCCACCCAGGCCGCCGGGGATGATCATCATTTCCACGTCGGTCAAATCCATTTCGCCGATGGTGATGTCCGCATCAATCACAATCTTGTGGCTTCCGGAAACGGTTTTTCCGTTGATGCCAACTGTCAGTATTTCCACACCGGCTCTGCGGAGCAAATCCAGCGGAGCGATCGCTTCCGTTTCCTCAAATCCGGTGCCAAGCAGCATATATACCATTTTCATCCCTCCATGAGATAACTCTATTTTTCCATAAGAACTATGGATTATGACTTTGCATCCAAAGTATTGCACTTTAATATACCATATTTTTCCCCGTTTGTCCACAGTCAGCCGCCCGGAGAAGCTTAATTTTATACTAATTCTGAAATTTCCCATGGGATGGTTGCAAATCCAGTGGAAAAATGATAGAATAAATAAAAGATTACACAGGATAATAAAAGGAAATTTGATTATGGAAGAAAAAAACATATCCTTTGAAGACCTTGGCCTGTCCGAGGCAATGCTGAAGGCCCTGGAAAAGAAGGGCTACGGGTATCCCACCACCATCCAGGCAGAGGCAATCCCCCATTTTCTGGCATGGAAAGACGTGATTGCCAAAGCACCCACCGGAACGGGCAAGACCTTTGCCTTTGGCATCCCAATGATCGAGCACATTGACCCGCAATGTGAGGACGTGCAGGGCCTGATCCTGGCTCCCACCCGAGAGTTAGCCATCCAGATCGGCGACGAGCTGCGGGGCCTTCTGACCTATTTTAACGGCATCCGGGTTGCCGTGCTCTATGGTGGAGCCGGTATTGGCGGCCAAATCCGCCAAATGGAAAAGAAGCCTCAGATCGTGGTTGCCACCCCCGGACGGCTGATGGATCACTACAACCGGAAAACCATCCGGCTGGACAAAATCCAAACCGTGGTTCTGGACGAGGCCGACCGGATGCTGGATATGGGCTTTTTCAAGGATGTCACCAAAATCATCGAGAAGATCAAAAACCGCAAAAACCTGGGCCTGTTCTCCGCAACCATTTCCCAGGAGGTGATGACGGTATCCTGGATGTACCAGCGGGATGAGGTGGAAATCACCGTGGAGCCCAAGCAGGAGGACCGTCCCGACATTGACCAGTTTTCGCTGACCTGTACGCCGCTGGAAAAGGCGGAAACCGTGCTGCGCCTGATGAGAAGCCAGGGCTTTGAGCGGGTGATGATCTTCTGCAATACCAAGCACATGTGCCAGCGGCTTTGCGACGAATTCCAGCGGGCAGGCGTGGACTGCGATTGCCTCCACGGTGACATTCGCCAGAGCCAGCGGGAAAAGACCATGCAGCGCTACCGGGCCGGGAAGCTGCCGGTTTTAATTGCGACGGACGTTGCATCCCGGGGGATTGACGTGGACGATGTGGATTGTGTCATCAACTACGATATCCCGGAGGAAAACGAATACTATGTCCACCGGATCGGCCGTACCGGCCGGGCCAAGCGGAAGGGTGTCGCCTGGAGTATTGTCAGCAATTTCCCCGAAAAAGCGAAGCTGGATGAAATTGCAAAATTCTCTCACTATCAGGTGAAGCCTATGATTCTGAATGCGGGCGGTACGCTCTCTGAAGAGGAAATCAAAGCTCCAGTCGCCCCCAAGAGGCGGTTCCGATGAATGCCAGAGACAAAGGTTTCATGCTGCTCTCCTGCAAGTTGGGCGACCCGGACAGAAAACCGCTGACCACTGCTCAGCTTCGCCTGCTTGCACAGCGGGTCTCGCTGTTGCCGCCGCCGGATGAAGGGGCGCAGTTGACGGTTTCCCATTTGCTGTCCATCGGGATGGAGAAGACACTGGCAGAGCATATCCTGGTTTTGCTTGAGGACGAGCTCCAGCTGGATGCCTATTTGAAAAAGGCACAAAAATGTGGCTGTGAGCCCATCACACGGGCCAATCCCCAGTACCCTTTGATTCTCCGAAAGCGGCTGGGCTTTGACGCCCCCGGCTGTCTGTGGACAAAAGGAGACACGGAGATTCTGAAAATGCCCGCGGTTGCCCTGGTTGGCAGCCGGGAACTGAACGTGCCAAACCGGAAATTCGCCCGGGAGGTTGGGGCCCAGGCGGCAAAGCAGGGGTTTGCCCTGGTGTCCGGCAATGCCAGAGGCGCGGATTCCACCGCCCAGAGCGCCTGCCTGGAAGCCGGCGGCTGCGTCATCAGCGTCGTGGCCGATGCTCTGGCGGATCATCCCCGGGAGAAAAATGTGCTGTATGTGAGCGAGGAGGATTTCGATGAGCCCTTCTCCACCTTCCGGGCACTGCACCGTAACTATGCCATTCACGCCTGGGGAGAGGTTGCCTTTGTCGCCCAGTGTACCTTGGAAAGAGGAGGCACTTGGGACGGCAGCGCTCAGAACCTTCGGAAAAAATGGAGTCCGCTTTATTGCTTTCGGGATGAAAGCGCTGCATCTGCGGCGTTGGAGGGGATGGGTGCGGTCCTGATTGACACCGAGCAATTGCAGGATTTTCATTCTTTCACCGATCCCCAGCTTGGCTTTTTTTGACATTAGGGAACCTCTGATTCAATCGGCAAGAGCTGACGGCGAGGGATTTTGGCTCAGCCGAAAGTA
>JBJDYM010000378.1:0-40929 GCA_051867315.1 Faecousia sp. | reverse complement strand
TGTAGCAGATTTGTCAGATTTTTGTAGCTATTTTTTACTCATGCGTTTGTCGTGCGTGTTGGTGCTTCCTTATTTGGAACGGAGCGTGGATGTCGGCGGCTATGATTCTGCGATTTGTCCGCCCCTGGAAACCGTTCCAAAGAAATATGCCATTTCCCATCGCAACAGGTGGATGGTAGAAAACGCGGATGTCACCGTGACATACGTCAACCACGGTTGGGGCGGAGCAGCGACGGCATTGCGTTATGCGATTGCAAGGAAGAAGGAAATCATCCAGCTCGGGTCGCTGCAATTGCCCGGTTGAACATATTGCCCTGAGATGGCTTGGACCGGAATGAAATGCAAATGAGGGGGAAAGATAGACCAAAAGGAGAGGAGAGCCGGAGTGGAAAAGCATGTACAGATTCTGATTCTGGGAGCGGGGTGTGCCGGCCTGACGGCGGGAATCTATGCCGCCCGGGCAGGGGCGGAGGTGCTGATTTTGGAGAAGGGCCTGCCCGGGGGACAGGCGGCGCTGACGGCTGCCATTGACAATTATCCCGGCCTGCCCGGCACCGACGGGGCAAGCCTGATGCAGAAGATGGAGCAGCAGGCGAGAAGCTGCGGCGCGGAGATCCTGTGCACCGGGGTGGGGTCTGTTGACCCTGCCCATAAAAGCGTGGAAACAGAGGCAGGGCGCTTCAGCGCCGATGCCCTGATTCTCGCCACCGGGGCGGTGCCCAGGGAGCTGGGCATCCCCGGGGAGGCGGAATTTCAGGGCCGGGGGGTCAGCTACTGCGCCACCTGCGACGGCTTTTTCTACCGGGGAAAGGACATCTACGTGGTGGGCGGCGGCAACAGCGCCGGGGAGGAAGCGCTGCACCTGGCGGAAATTGGGCGCAAGGTGCAGCTTCTGGTGCGGAAAAACGCGCTCCGCTGTGACGCGGCCATCCGGGAGCGGCTGCTGAATCATCCGAAAATCCAGGTTTCCTTCCATCAGGAGCTGGCAAAGATCCGGGGGACGGATGCGATCGATTCGCTGCTGCTTCGGGATACCGAGACCGGGGAAACCACCCAGGTCCCGGCTTCGGGCTGCGGGGTGTTCATTTTCATCGGCTACCGGCCCGCCTCGGAGCTCTTCGCCGGGAAGCTGGAAATGGATGAAAATGGCTATCTGATCACGGATGAAAATCTCCAAACCTCCGTTCCCGGGGTGTTCGCGGCGGGGGATGTGCGGCGAAAGCAGCTGCGGCAGATCGTCACCGCCGTGTCGGATGGGGCCATTGCCGGGGTTCAGGCTTGCCAATTCCGCAAGGGTATGTTATAGTGCTTCCATCAATGAAAAGGGGTTGAGTTTGATGGAATGCGCTGGGACGGAAAAGACCGCTGCGGTCTGGGAGTACGATTCCCCCCTGGGCCCTCTGACCCTGGCGGAGGAGGATGGGGCGCTGACCGGCCTGTGGATGGAGGGTCAGAAATATTTCCCGCAAAACCGGAATGCACGGCGGGAGTTTTCCCCTGTGCTGGCCCTGACCGCAGACTGGCTGGACCGGTATTTCGCAGGGAAGCGCCCGGAGATTGCCGAACTGCCTCTGAATCCAAAGGGAAGCGAATTCCGCCGGGAGGTGTGGGATATCCTGTGCCGCATTCCCTATGGGGGTACCGCCACCTACGCTGCCATCGCCGCCCAAATTGCGAAAAACCGGGGCGTTCCCCACATGTCTGCCCAGGCGGTGGGAAACGCGGTGGGCCATAACCCCATTTCCATCATCATCCCCTGCCACCGGGTGGTGGGCAGCCGCGGACAGCTTACCGGCTACGCGGGAGGCCTGGAACGAAAACAATGGCTGCTGGATTGGGAAAAAGAATAAATGGAGCCTTGGCGGGAAAATCCCGGCCAGGGCTCCGTTTTTTATGCTTCCGCCCCGGTTTTGAACCGGGTCATCATCTCGTTTGTCAGGCTGAAATCATCCGGCTGGAGCTGGATGTCCTCCCGGCGGACCCATTGGGCGTATTTCAGCTCGTTTTCATCCATATGGATGGTGGGGTCCCCGTCTAAGTCACAGAAGAAGCCCAGCAGAAGGTCATTTGCGATGCCCCAGGGCTGGGAGGCGTAATAGCGGATGTTCTTCACCCGGATGCCCACCTCCTCCATCACCTCCCGGGCAACGGTCTGCTCGGCGGTCTCTCCGATTTCCGTGAAGCCGGCGATCAGGGCGTTGTGGGCGAAGCCTTCCCGGTAGCGGGTGAGGAGCAGCTTGTCCCCATTCTTCACGCCCACGATGACGGCGGGCATGATCCTGGGGTAGGCGGTGTAGCCGCAGGCGGGGCATGTTTTGGCCCGCTCTGTCTGGGAGTGGACCGTTTTCCCGCCGCACCGGCCGCAGAACCGGGTATCCCGGTACCAGTCCGCCAGGTGCTTGCCGGTGAGGGCGGCAAAGATTTGATGCTTGGGTAAGCACTGCTCCCGGCGCAGCTGCTTCACATCGGTGAAGGTGAAGCCCTCCGGGAGCATTTCCAATTGCCGCAGCAAAAAGAAGCGTTCTTTGTCCACGGTGAACAGGTAAGTATAGTCCTCTGCCCCCAGCTCCGCCACCCGGGGGAATTGGCCCTGCGGCCCCAGAAGCAGCGCCTGCCCATCAAAGCAGAGCACCCAGTCCTCAGCGGAAGGCCGGGCGGTGGGGTCGTATTGATTGTAAAGCATGTGGGGAGAAATATCCTGAATCATGGTTGACCTCTTTTTTATCGGTTTCCTGCAGCAGCCCGGCAAATTTGCGTTTGGCGGGCAGGGCCCGCGGCCAATTCGTTACGAACTCTGGGCAATCAACCCACAACTCCTGGGCCCCTCGACCGGTACTGCCCAGCAAATCGGTGTTTGACGGGCAGGGCCCGCGGCCAATTCGTTACGAACTCTGGGCAATCAACCCACAACTCCTGGGCCCCTCGACCAGTACTGCCCAGCAAATTGTTGTTTGACGGGCAGGGCCCGCGGCCAATTCGTTACGAACCTTGGGCAATCAACTCACAACTCCTGGGCCCCTCGACCAGTACTGCCCAGCAAATTGTTATTTAATGCGCCCTTGGCTCCCCCTCTGGGGGAGCTGCCGAGAAAACCGATGGCACGTGAAAAAAATCATTACCCGGCCGGGGCTGTGCCGTATTTCAGGGCGGCCAGCGCCTTTGCCAGCTGTTCGGCGGCCACCAGGGCGGCTTCGTGGCTGTCCCCGGCGGCGCCCACCTCCACCAGCAGAGAGTAGGGAGCCAGATCCTGGTTGAACCGCTGGCCGCGCAGGGAAATCGGGCGGCAGATGCCGCTGGACTGCTCCTCCAGCGTGGCCTGGAGCTTCAAAGCCAGGCAGAGGTTATTCTCCCATCCCTCGTTTGGCAGACCGGCATTGCCGGTGCCCAGCACCAGCATCAGCTGGGCGCTGTCCACCCCGTTCACCTGGGCGTGGGTGCGCAGCTGTCCCCCGCCACCCTCGGAGGCATCCCGGTGCAGATCCAGCACCAGCAGAATCCCGGGATTCTGCTTCAGCAGCCCCTGCACCGCCTTGCGGGCGTGGGTGTAGGCGGTATTATAGGAGGGATAGTCGTGGAATTCCCGGTCATGGATCACCTGGATGCCCTCCGCCTCCAGAAGCTGCGCCACCCGGTCGCCGATGGAGAGCATGTTGTAGTTTTCGTCCAGGGTGCGGTAGGCGGCGGTCTCCTGGTAGTCCGCCCCGTTCTTTTCATAGCTTTCAGAGGTGTGGGTGTGGACGATCAGCACCGTAGGACCGTCGGAAACCAGCTGCCAGTTCAGGGGCTCCGCCATCAGCGCGGCGCAGTCCGGCTCCTCCCGGCCGCTGTTCACCACGGCCACAGCCTGAGCATCGGCAGCGGTGAACAACGGCCGCACCGGCTCCGGAGAATAGTCCGCGGGCGGAGAGGATTCAAAGGGAAAGGGAAAAGAAAAGGACTGAACTGCCCGTTCGGTCTCTTTCTCTATTTGCCCGGAGGACGGCCATTGGACAAGCTGCAGCACCCTCTGAGGGAGCCCAAGCTCAAACAGCCGAAACAAAATGGTCAACAAAACGACGGAAATCCCGAATTTTCGGGCACTGCGCACCTGCTCCAATCCAATCCCTCCAGCGGTTATCCCGGCCGCCTCCATCTTGGCCTGCTCTTCAGTTGAACCCGAAGCTCCCGGAAAAATTCCTGCATCAGCCCGGCCGCCTCCTGCTCCAGCACGCCGCCCACCACCACCGGATGGTGGTTGAAATTCAAGTCAAACAGGCTGCAAACGCTGCTGCAGGCGCCGTACTTTTCGTCCCTGGCCCCATAGACCACCCGGGGAATCCGGGCGTTGAGGATGGCCCCGGCGCACATGGGGCAGGGCTCCAGGGTGACATACAGGGTGCACTCCCACAGCCGCCAGCCCCCCAGGGTGCGGTTGGCCTGGGCGATGGCCTCCAATTCCGCGTGAGCCAGGGCGGACTTGTCCGACTCCCTGCGGTTGCGGCCCCGGCCCACGATCTCGTCCCCCCGGACGATCACGCAGCCCACAGGCACTTCCCCATCCTGAGCAGCCTCCCGGGCCAAAGCCAGGGCTTGTTCCATAAAATAAGCGTCCTCCACGGAGCACCTCCTGAATCCTATCATACCTCCCCGGCAAAATCAGCCGAAAGGAAGAGGAAATGAAAAAAGAGCATATCCCACCCCACTGTAGTAGCTTGCTTCTAACAGTGAAAATATTTGCCCATCTCCCGGTGGGCATTCTCCACCTCGTCGCGGAGCTCCCGGGCGGACATCCGCAGCACGCCGCTGCGGAAGGAGCTCAGCTGCACCAGAGCGTCGGAGGAGGCCACCCGCACGGCGTAGCTGCTTCCGATCTGGGACGCCAGCTCCTCGATGTAGCGGTCGGCGGTCTGGCCCTCCCGGGTGTACACCACCTGGATGTTGTGGAACTGACTTTTTTCCCCGGGGCTGCCCTTCTGCTTATAGCCGTCGAACACCACCACCAGGCGGCATTTGGTAAAGCCCGCGTAGCTTGAAAGGCTGTCGCACAGCTGCCGCCGGGCGGCGTCCAGGTCGGATTTGGCCTGATTGGCCAGAGCCTCCCAGGCGAAGATGATGTTGTAGCCGTCCACAATGATATAGCGCTGCTTGGGCTGCTTGATGGTGATCTCCTCCGTGGCCGGGCGGGCAGCGGGGGCGGCGTACTGCCTGCGGCGGAGGGGGCCGAACTGGCGCTCCATGATCCGTTCCAGCTCCTTGTCGTCGATGCTGGAGCGGGGAATGATCTGGGGCGGCTTTTCCTCCTTCCGCCCGCTTTCCAGGTGCATATAATCCTTGACCTGATTCCATTTCACGTTGAACCCCGCCCCGTGGGCGCAGAACACCGAGTCCGGGGTGTTGTCCAGGTCGGCCTCCGGGTCGTAGCCCGCCGCCTCAATCACCGCCTGGGCGTTGTGGCAGGGGGCATAGCCGTGCAGCGACAGCTGAAGCCGCCCCCGGCCCTGGGTGTAGGCCGCCAGCTGGTCGGCATAGTCCCGGACCTCCGAGGCGGGCACCCTGCCCCGGAGGGTGGAGATGGCCCCCTGGCTTTCCGGGGCGTCGAATTGCCCGCCCATGGCCCGGATGTCGGTGATGGCCCGGCCGATCAGCTCCGTGGGGGCAGTCACCTCGAAATCATACCAGGGCTCCAGCAGGATGCTCTTTGCCTGCATCAGCCCCTGACGCACCGCCCGGTAGGTGGCCTGGCGGAAATCGCCCCCCTCCGTGTGCTTCAAATGGGCCTTGCCAACGAGAAGGGTGAGCTTCATGTCCGTGATGGGTGCGCCGATGAGCACCCCCCGGTGGGTCTTCTCCGCCAGATGGGTGAGGATCAGGTTCTGATAATTTCCATCCAGCACATCCAGGGGGCAAACCGTGTCGATGACCAGCCCGGAGCCCTGGGGCAGGGGCTCTAAGAGGATGTGGCACTCGGCATAGTGGCGCAGGGGCTCGAAATGGCCCACGCCCTCCACGGTATTCCCGATGGTTTCCTTATAGAAGATCCGCCGGTCGTCCAGGGTGATCTCCAGACCGAAGCGCTGCTGGACCAGACTGCGGAAAACCTCCAGCTGCACCCGGCCCATGATCTGTACATGAATCTGCCCATCCTCCCACAGAAGGTGGAGCTGGGGGTCTTCCTCCTCCAGCTGCCGCAGCTTGGGCAGGGCCTGGGCCGGATCGCACCCCTTGGGCAGATTCACCCGGTAGGTCATCACCGGCTCCAGCATGGGTTTTGGCCCCTCCGGCTCCGCCCCCAGGGACTGGCCCACATAGGTGGCGGAAAGGCCGGTGATTGCCGCCAGCTGTCCGGCGGGTATTTCCTCCGCAGCGGTGAATTTGTCCCCGGAATACAGCCGCAGCTGTACCAGCTTTTCTTCCAGCGCCTCGCCCTTCTGATTTTGATAGCGCAGGGTCTGCCGCACCTTCACTCTGCCGCCGGTGACCTTCACCCAGGTCAGCCGGGTTCCCGCGGCGTCCCGGGAGATTTTGTACACCCGGGCGGCGAAATCGCTGCCGTATTCCCTTCGGGGCGCGCAGGCATCCAGCAGGGAGAGCAGCTGCTCCACCCCCGTGAGCTTCAGCGCCGCGCCGAAGCAGCAGGGGAAAAGCTTTCGGGATTGAATCAGCCCCCGCAGATTTCCCTCCGTCACCGTGCCGCTGACCAGGTAGCTTTCCAGCAGGGCTTCGTCGCACATGGCCGCCGCCTCGGCGATTTCCCCTTCCTCCATGCCGAAATCCACGCAGCCCGGGCTCAGCTGCTCCTGCAATTGGGCCAGCAGCTTCTCCCGGTCAGCCCCGGGCAGGTCCATTTTGTTGATGAAAAGAAACACCGGCACCTGGTAGCGCTCCAGCAGCCGCCACAGGGTCACCGTGTGGGCCTGAATCCCGTCGGTGCCGCTGATCACCAGCACGGCGCAGTCCAGCACCGGCATGGTGCGCTCCGCCTCCGCCGAGAAATCCACATGCCCCGGGGTATCCACCAGGATGATCTGCCGGTGATCCGTCTCCAGCCGGGCCTGCTTGGAGAAAATGGTGATTCCCCGCTCCCGCTCTAAACTGTGGCTGTCCAGATAGGCGTCCCCATGATCCACCCGCCCCAGCGTCCGCCGCTCCCCGCTGCAATACAGCAGCGCCTCGGAAAGGGTTGTCTTCCCCGCGTCCACATGGGCCAGCAGAGCAATACTACATGGCGCTTTTTTTGGTTCATTACCCATAACAACATGGCCCCCTGACCTGTATCGTAAGGGTATTATAGCAGGTCAAGGGGCTTTCGTCGATAGAATTTCTGGAATTTGGGAGAAAATGCAGTCCTGCCGTCCCCGGAAGCGCGGAGGATGACAGCGGGGAACTGCATTTCGGGTCGAAAAAAAGGCATTTCACGCCGCGGCGGGATTCCTTACGGGAATTCATGCTAAAATGCAGCTGTATCTCCGGCTGAAAGGGTTTGAAACAGTGCCTTGCCTTTCCCGCCGGAATACATACCTCACCTATCAGGGTGGAAAGAGAGGGATTTACAATGAAGCGATTCTGGAATGGAAACATGAGAGTGCTGCCCCTGCTGCTGAGCCTGGTGCTGGTGGCTGGTCTGGTTCAGATCAGCGCCGTGACGGCATCAGCTGCGTACAATTTTTCCTATGCGTACGATTGTCAGAGAAGCCCGGCATTTCCAAAGGCCGGCCAGTCTTTTACTGCCTCCTCCATTAAGGACCCGGTGATGACCGGAAGCAGCGCGGATGCAGGCGCTGCAGGCAGCTGGGTTCTGACCTCAAAAGGGTATTATACCTCCGGCATGTCAGCAGCCATCGGGGCAGGCTCCTATTTTACCCCTGTCATTACCAACATCGCCAAATCTTATGGGGTCCAGCCAACACAGGTTGAAGTGTACGAATTGACGAAAAACGGAGTCCATGTTGCATACGGCGCGATTTTTGCCCGTTCCTCTGAAATAACCACCTTTCTTGGTGATAACTGGAATAATGACGGATGTACCTATCTGCTCAGCAATTCGCCTTTAAGCGGTTCCAAAACGGTGACGATTGATCAGGATCTGGCGACAATCGCCCCACAGCACATCCACAGCTGGCAGATCACCGGCGATAACACGGACACGCTGACCGCTGTCTGCGTTGGTCAGGGAACCTGCAGCGCCGGGGGGAGCGTATCGGTTTCCATTGCGGCCAGCAGCGTCACACTGCCCGCCAGCCCCTTCAACGCCAGCGTGAACAATGCGCAGCAGTTTGAAGCCGTCACCGGGTTAAAGGTGCATCCTCTGGACACCCTGCAGCGTCCCGGCTACAAGTACAAGGCCGTGGGTGCTTCCTCCTTTGCTGATCCGGACATGAACACTCCCAAATCGGGCACCTATCAGGCAATCATCTATGTGGAAGACGCCAATGGAATGCAGCATTCCGCGTTCGTGCAATACCAGGCCATCGACCCTGTCCAGACCGCTGCCACCGGGGATAACCGCCCCATTGAAATCATGACCATGGGCCTTCTTGTCTGCACGGCCATGGCTGCCGCCGCGTTTATCATTGACAGCAGGCGCAGAGCCGGCCGCTGATTCTTCCGATTCTCCAAAACCTCACCTCAGGAGCGGCAAAGCCTGCCGCTCCTGAATTGGTTCCGATTATAAAGAGGTCCTCTATGCCGAAATATCGCGGAAAATATCAAAGCGCATCCCGTTCCCGGCCCTTTTGGTGGCTCGGCGTTGGGTGCAGCATTCTGGCGCTGGCGTTTGCGCTTTCTGTAGGGAAATTCCTTTACGGAGCGGTGAAAGCCAGAAATGCCAGCCGTCAAGCGATCCAGACCTATGTCACGCCTGCCCCGTCCGCACCCGAAACCGCCCCCGCGCCTGAAACGGCACCCCCGACGGAAATTCAAAGCCCGGAAACCACCGCACCGAAGGAAGAAACCGCTCCCGAGACGACGGTTCCGGAGACCACAGCGCCGACGGAGCCCCCGAGATTTCCGACCATCGACTTTGCCGGACTGCAGCGGAAAAATGCGGATGTGGTGGGCTGGCTTCAGATTCCGGCCCTGGAGGTAATCAACTATCCGGTGGTACTGGGCGGGGATAACGCCTACTACACCTCCCATTCCTGGGAGGGCGAAGAAAGCGAAAACGGCGCGATTTTTCTGGACTTCCGGAATCCGGGGGATTTTTCCCAAATCCACAACATTCTGTACGGCCACTGCATGAAGGACGGCTCCATGTTCCAGTCCCTTGGCAAATGGGAAGGTCCGGAATTCTACAAAAGCAACGACAAAACCGTTCTTCTCTACCTTCCGGACGAAACCAGAGTCTATGAAATTTTTGCCGTGGAGCGTGTCGATGCCCTGGACAGCCGGGTCTACAGGACGGATTACGCAGCGGATGCGGCCTGGGAAGCCGCCCTGAGCGAAACCCTCCATCAGTCCCAGCATCGCACAAATCTGGAGCTGACCGCCCAATCGGAGGTTCTGACCCTCTCCACCTGCGTCGGCGATATGAACCGCCTGGTGGTGCATGCCGTTTGTGTCGAGCACGTGCCCGCGTAAAACGCCGGCGCCCGGTATTTTCTTGCAAAATGCCGCTTTTCCTGATATACTTGCCGCAGCACATGATTGTCGAAAGGAGGGGCCTGCCGTGCTGAAGATTGCGGTGTGTGACGATGACAATGCGGAATTATCCCATATAACGGCGCTGCTGGAACAGTATCAGGCGCAGAAGCATATTGCATCGCGCATTGATTTCTTTCATAGCGCCATGGAGCTGATGGAGGCGCTGCGCAGCGTCAATTATCAGCTGCTGCTCCTGGATATCCTGATGCCGGGCTTCACGGGCATCCAGGCAGCCCGGGAGATACGCACCTTTGACAGTGAGACGAAGATCATCTTTCTCACTTCCTCACCGGAGTTTGCCGTGGAAAGCTACCGGGTGGATGCGTTTTACTATCTGCTCAAGCCCATCAAAGAAGGCGATCTTTTCCCCGTACTGGACCGGCTGCTGCAGCAGCTTCGCCGGGCAGAGGATACCCTTCTGCTGACCATGCCCTCCGGGCTGGTACGCCTGCCCTATTCCCGCATTGAGGTTTTAGAGGTCAACAGCAAGCGTCTGCTGTTTTATCTGACGGACGGTTCCGTCCGGGAAATTCCCGGAACCTTGACGCAGTACGAGCCTCAGCTGCTGGGGCACGGCGGATTTGTAAAAGTGCACCGCTCTTATCTTGTGAACATGGACTACATTCAGCATTTTCGGTCAAACGAGCTGGTCACCTGTTCAGGGATGGCCGTTCCCGTCTCCCGGCTTCTTTCTGCAGCGGTGCGAAAGGAATATCTGGATTTCCTGTTTCAGAAGGAAGTTAGGCATCTATGAAGCTTCTAACCATTTGGGGCGTGTTCAACTATGGCCTTGTGCTGATCTACGGCCTGTTTCTCAGCGTGTTCATCGCAGGCGGCTGGGGCAATGGGAACCAGCGCAGCCTTGTGATTGCCCTGTGCCCTGTATTTATTCTGATCCAGATCCCCTTCTGGCTGCTCCTGGGGGAGGATACGGTCAAAAAGCTCTATCCGCTGATCGTCCATCTGCCGCTGATGCTAATTCTGATTTTCGCGCTGAAAAAGCCGGTGGGGGTCTCCATCGTCAGCGTGCTCACGGCTTATCTGTGCTGTCAGCTTCCCCGTTGGGGGAATATTGCCGTGGAGGCGGTGATGGGATCGGAGCTGGCGGGGGAGATCGTCTACACCCTGCTCATCGCACCGCTGTTTTTCCTGCTGCTGCGTTATTTTGTGAAGCCTGCCCACAGCGCGATGACCTATTCCAGGCAGTCCCTGTTGCTGTTCGGCAGCCTCCCGGCGGTGTATTATCTGTTTGACTACGCCACCACCATCTATTCCGATTCGCTGTATGCCGGTATTCCGGCGCTGAATGAGCTGATCCCCACGGCGCTGATCCTGTTCTATCTGGTTTTCCTGGCGGTATACCACCACGAGACCCAGGAACGCACCAGGGCAGAGCTGCAAAGCTCCGCACAGGCCGCGCTGTTCCGGCAAGCACAAAAAGAGATGGACGCACTGCATCAGGCGCAGATACAGGCCGCGATTTACCGGCACGATATGCGCCATCATCTGAACGTGATCGACAGCTTTTTGGCCACCGGCCAGCCGGAACAGGCCCTCGCCTATATCCGCAAAACCCGGGAGGATATGACCTCCATTTCCGTGAAGCGGTTCTGCGAAAATGAGACGGTGAATCTGATCTGTTCCTCCTTTGCGGACAAAGCCGCCCGAATGGGGGTTCGGCTGACCGTCAGCGCCCAGCTGCCGGAGGTCCTCTCCGTTTCCGATACGGAGCTGTGCGCAATTCTCTCCAACGGTCTGGAAAACGCGCTGAATGCTGTTGCCCATCTGGATGACGCGGCCAAATGGATCAAGCTGTACTGCGGTGTCAAGCGCAGCCAGCTGCTGATTGGGATCAAGAACCCCTATGCCGGAAGCATCGCCATGGAGGACGGTCTGCCGGTGACCAGCGAAGCAGGCCACGGCTATGGCTGCCGCAGCATCCGTGCCATCGTGCTGCAGCATGGCGGCCTGTATACCTTTACGCCGGAAAATGGCATCTTTACCCTGCAAATCGCCCTGCCGCTATTTCCAATGTGACGCCTCCGGGGAGCAATTTCATACGCAATGCAGACGGGCTGCGTCCGGCTCCCAAAAGCAGCCGGGCAGTGGAAAGGCTTCCGGAAACGACCAGCGGTACTTTTGATGAGAATGAACATGCCTCGGCTCCAGGTGTGAGTCGAGGCATGTTGATTGTTATTCCGGGTCCTTCCCGTTCTGCGCAGGCAGTCAGGGGAAAGGGTATGGGATTATTTCAATATTTCGCCGTTTGTCCCAATGACCTGGGCATACCAGTGGGCGGAGTCCTTGGGGGTGCGCCGGCAGGTTTCGTAGTCCACGTAGACGATGCCGAAGCGCTCGCTGTAGCCGTTGGACCACTCGAAATTGTCCAGGAAGCTCCATTGCAGGTAACCCAGCAGGGGCACGCCCTCTTCCCCGGCCTTAGACAGGGCGCGCAGGTACCGGGTGAGAAAATCGATCCGGTCAGCGTCATGCACCTTGCCGTCCAGGTAGATCCGGTCATTGCAGGACAGGCCGTTCTCCGTGATCAGCACGGGCCTGCCATAACGCTTGAAAACGTGCATGGGGCCGAAATGCAGGACCTCGGGGGTGACCTTCCACTTGGTGGCCGTCAGGGGGAAGCCGGCGGGAATGGGAGATTTGGAGCCATCCTCCTCCACCGGGTCGCCCTGGTAGACGTTGATGCCCACAAAATCCGGAGCCTCCATTTGGTCCCAATCCGCCTGGGGGATTTCCGCGGCGAATTCCTCCACCACCCTGGGAGAGCCCTCCGCATACCGGCGGAAGAACAGGGGGTCCAGGAAAATGTTCATGCTGAAGAGCCAGTCGGTGGGGTCGAAGGTGGCCTTGTAGGCGGCCTCCCGCCCGGCGGGGGTGTCCACTCTCGGATAGCAGAGCCTGCCGCAGGAGGCAACGCCGATTTGGCAGTCCTGCCCCAGGGCAGCGCGGATCTGGCGGGTGGCCTCACTGTGAGCCAGGCACAGGTTAAAGTAGCACTTCAGCGCCTCCCGCTCCCCCAGCTTCCAGCCGGGGGCATGAACTCCGGACACATAGCCCAGAACGGAAACGCACTGGGGCTCATTGAGGGTCATGTAGGTATCCACCCGGCCCTTGAAGTGGTCGGCAATGATCCGGGCATACCGGCCAAAGGCGGCCACAATATCCCGGTTCAGCCAGCCGCCCTTATCCTGCAGGGCGCTGGGCAGATCCCAGTGGTACAGGGTGATCATGGGCTTGATGCCGGACGCAATCAGCTCGTTCACCAGATTGTCATAGAATTCCAATCCCTTTTCGTTTACCGCGCCGTCCCCGTCGGGGATGATCCGGGCCCAGCTGATGGAGAACCGGTAGGCCTGGATGCCAAACTGCTTCATCAGCGCCACATCCTCCGCCCAGCGGTGGTAGCTGTCGCAGGCCCGGTCGCCGGTGTCGCCGCCGAGGATATTGCCGGGAGTATGGGAAAAATCGTCCCAGATGTTGGGGCCCTTCCCGTCCTCATTCCAGGCGCCCTCGCACTGGTAGGAGGCACAGGCCACACCCCAGATGAAATCCTTCGAAAACATCATACGGTTACCTCAACACTGTATTCAGCCTTCCCGGTATCGGGAATGACCTTGCCCTCCACGGCTGCGCCGTCCACGCTCATGCCGGGTACGCCGGTCTGCTTCACGTGGATGTGGTACTTGGCGCCGCGGTAGCGGCGGGTGACGGTGTACTCCCCCAGCTCCTTGGGCAGGCAGGGGTCCACGCTCAGGCCCGCCAGGGTGGGCTTGATGCCCAGGATGTACTGGCTGATGTTGACAAAGGTCCAGGAAGCGGTGCCGGTCAGCCAGCTGTTGCGGGCGGCGCCTTCCTCGTAGGAGGCACGGGCGGCCACAGTCTGGGCATAGACATAGGGCTCCACCCGGCGGATGTCGCTGTTCTCCTCCTGATACACGGGAGCGGTACGGCGGTAGATATCAAAGGCATTGTCGCCCCGGCCCACCACGGTCTCGGCGATGGAGATCCAGGGGTTATTGTGGCAGAAGATGGAGCCGTTCTCCTTGTATCCGGGAGGATAGGAGGAAATTTCGCCCAGTTCCTTGTGGTAAACGGTATAGCAGGGGGCCAGCAGCTCCACGCCGTACTTGCCCAGCAGGTGCTTGCGCACGGAATCCAGGGCCTTCACGGCCTTGCCGTCGTCCTTGCCCACACCGGCCATGACGCACATGCCCTGGGGCTCGATGAAGATCTTGCCCTCGTCGCACTTGTTGGAACCAACAGGGTTAGAGAAGGCATCGTAGGCACGGACGAACCACTCACCGTCCCAACCGGCGGTCTCGATGGCCTGCTCCATGTCCGAAACGGCCTCCAGAACGGTCTTGGCCTCGTCAGCCAGACCCCGGGCCTGGCAGATTTCAGCATACTCCCGGCCATAGAGCACGAACATGCCGCCGATGAACACGGACTCGGCCACGGGGCCCTCGGAGGGACCGGAGGTCTGGAAGCTCTCACCGGGCTCCTCGGAGAAGCAGTTCAGGTTCAGGCAGTCGTTCCAGTCAGCCCGGCCGATCAAAGGCAGATTGTGGGGGCCCTTGTGGGTCATGGTGTAGTTCACGCTGCGGCGCAGGTGCTCCATCAGGGGCTGCTCGGAGCCGGGGACATTATCAAAGGGAGTGGGATGGTCCAGAATGCTCCAGTCGCCGGTTTCGGCAATGTAGGCATGGGTGGCGGCCACCAGCCACAGGGGGTCGTCATTGAAGCCGGAGCCGATGTCGTTGTTGCCCCGCTTGGTCAGGGGCTGGTACTGATGGTAGGTGGAGCCGTCCGCCCACTGGACGGAGGCGATGTCGATGATCCGTTCCCGGGCCCGGTCGGGGGCGATGTGGACGAAGCCCAGCAGGTCCTGGCAGCTGTCCCGGAAGCCCATGCCCCGGCCGGTGCCGGATTCAAAATAGCTGGCGGAGCGGCTCATGTTGTAGGTGACCATGCACTGGTACTGATGCCAGATGTTCACAGCCCGGTTCAGCTTCTCATCGGGAGAAGCCAGGGTATAGGTGCTCAGCAGGCCGTCCCAGTAGGCGGCCAGCTCGTCCATGGCCCTGTCCACCGCCTCGTCGGTGGAGAAGGCCTTCAGCACCCGGTAAGCACCGTCCTTGCGGATGACGCCGGGGGCAATGAATTTCTGGTCTCTGGGATTCTTGCCGTAGCCCAGCACGAACACAAAGCTCCTGCTCTCCCCGGGAGCCAGGGTCACATCCAGGTGCAGGCCCGCCATGGGGGCGCCGCCGTGGGCCACGAAGTCGCCGGCCTTGGTGTTCAGGATGGCCTGGGGCGCGCCAAAGTGGCCGAAGGTACCCAGGAAGCTGTCCCGGTCGGTATCAAACCCGGCAATGGGGGCGTTGACGCCGTAGTAGGCATAGTGGTCCCGGCGCTCCCGGTACTCGGTCTTGTGGTAGATAACGCTGCCCTCCACCTCCAGCTCGCCGATGTTCAGGTTCCGCTGGAAATTGGTGGAGTCGTCCACTGCGTTCCACAGGCACCATTCCACCGCGCCGGTGAAGCGGAAGGAGCGGTTTTCTCCGGATTTATTGGTCAGGCAGACGCGCTGCACCTCGCAGTTCTCGTCCCCGGGCACCAGGAAGGTCAGCTGGGCGGCGATGCCGTCCTTTTCAGACTCAAAGATGGTGTAGCCCATGCCGTGACGGCAGCGGTAGCGGTCCAGAGGGGTGTCGCAGGGATGGAAGGTGGGGCTCCAGGGGGCTTTGCCCGCTTCCTTCACATAGAAAAAGCGGCCGCCGATGTCCGCGGGGACATTGTTATAGCGATAGCGCAGCAGGCGCTGCAGCTTGGCGTCCCGATAGAAGCAATAGCCGCCGGCGGTATTGCTGATCAGGGAGAAGAAATCCTTGCTGCCCAGGTAGTTGATCCAGGGCATGGGGGTTGCGGGTGTCTCGATGACGTATTCTTTCTTTGCATCGTCAAAAAATCCGTAGCGCATATCGACTCTCCTTTGCATTTTTGGATGTGTTTATCGGAATTGCCGTCCCTGGGGAAGTGACGGCGAATTAAACGAAAAAGACATTTCCTTAAACGTTTTCATTCTACCATATCCCCAAAACGATTGCAAGTATTTCGGCGAAATTTTCATGCATTTTTCCAGGCGGACATTCCTGTAAACAACGCCCCCGGCGAGGTTGGTCGCCGGGGGCGGAAAGAGTGGGGATATCAGCCGTTCATCAAATCCACGGTGGACAGGTCCCATTCCTCGTGGATCTTGGGCACGTCGCTGATCAGGCGCTTGGTGTAAGCGGCCTTGGGATTCAGGATGACCTCGTCCGCCTTGCCGTATTCCACGAACTTGCCGTGCTCCATGATGTACACGGTGTCGGAAATATAGTAGGCCAGGCCGATGTCGTGGGTGATGAAGATGATGGTCATGCCGATCTCATCGCGCAGCTGGAGCAGCATATCCAGGATGGTGGCCCGGGAGCAGGCGTCCACCATGGAGGTGGGCTCGTCGGCCAGCAGGATCTTGGGCTTGAGCAGGAAGATCCGGGCAATCATCAGCCGCTGCATCTGGCCGCCGGAAAGCTCGAAGGGATACTTGTTGGTCAGCTCCGCGAATTTCAGGTTGACGAAGGAGCAGGCCTCGGTCATCATTTCGATCTTCTTCTCCATGGGCAGGTTCTTGCCGCCGCGCATGTTGATGCAGTCCAGCAGCACCGCGTCGATCTTGTGGAAGGAGTTGTAGCTGGAGAAGGGGTCCTGGAAAATGGCCTGAATGCCCTTCCAATAGGCGTTTCTCTTCTTGCCGGTGGAGATGTCCCGGGGCTGGCCCTGGAAGAGGATCTCGCCCTCGGTGTGGTTCAGCAGGCCCAGCAGGATCTTGGAAAGGGTGGTCTTGCCGGAGCCGGACTCGCCCACGATGGAAACGAACTCGCCCTCGTGGAAATCAAAGCTGACGTCATTGACGGCGATGGTCTTCTTGTCGCCGAAGCCGAAGACCTTGGTCACATGGCGGCCGCTGAGGCACAGCGGGGCATTTGAAAAGTCCTTGGACGCAACAATTCTATCTTCACTCATGGCTGTAGACCTCCTTCAGTTCGTCCAGTCCCATCAGGCAGCGGTACATTCTGTTGTCGCCGAACTCCTTCTCGGGAACGGTATAGAACTTGCATTCCGGCTTTGCATACCTACAGCGCTCCGCGAAACGGCAGCCTGCGGGGGGATGCTTCAGGTTGGGCGGAGTGCCGGGGATGGCGGTGAGCTTGTGGCCCCGGGTGCCCTCTTCGGGAACCAGGATGGAGCCCATCAGGCCGTGGGAATAGGGATGGGTGGGATCGAACACCATTTCCTTGGCGGTGCCCCGCTCCACGATCTGGCCGGCGTACATGACCATGATGTCGTCGGTGACGTTATACAGCAGGGGCAGCTCATGGGTGATGAACACCATGGCCTTGATGTGGCCCTTTTCCATCAGCTCACGCATCATCTTGATGACCATCTTCTGGCTGGTCACGTCCAGAGCGGAGGAGGGTTCGTCAGCGATCAGGACCTTGGGGTTCAGAATGGTGGACACGGCAATGACGGTACGCTGCTTCATGCCGCCGGACAGCTCCACCGCGTGCTGGTCCAGCACCTTGGCAGGCAGACCCAGCTCAGCAAATCTCGCTTCCGCCATTTCCCGGATGGCCTTCTTGTCGGCCTTGGGATCATGGGCATGGACCACGTCCTCAATGAAGCGGATGATCTTCTGGGTGGGGTTCAGGGCGTTCATGGCCGCCTGGGGGATGTAGGCAATCTCGGTGCCCAGGATGGTCTTGCGGACGGTATCGGGATTCATGCCGGAAATGTTCTTTCCGTCGATGATGATGTCGCCGCTCATGTAGTGCAGCGGAGGGAAGTAGTAGCCCATCAGGCTCAGGGCCAGCGTGGACTTGCCGCAGCCCGACTCACCGGCGATGCCCAGGGACTTCCCCTCCTCAATCTGAAAGGAGACGCCGTCCACGGCATAGACGCTCTCACCGAAGCGGGTGACGTACTTGGTTTTCAGGTTCCGAACCTCCAGCATCACTCTGCCGGAAGTCTTTTTCTCCATGTTTTCGTTCGCCATAACTGCCTCCTTAGTCTCTCAGGGTGGGATTGAAGACCTGGTCCAGACCGGTGTTCATCAGGTTCAGAGAGAAGGAGATGAGGGTGATGGTCAGGATGACAGGCAGGTAGGCCCACCAAGTGCCGTTGATATGTGCGGAGTAGCTCATTGCCCAGTTCATCATCAGGCCCAGAGTGGGCGTGACGGTGGTCTTGGGGCCCAGGCCCAGCAAGCTGAGCTGCGCTTCGCTGAGGATGCCGGAGGAGACCTGGAGGATGAAAGCCATAACAACGTAGGACGCGATGTAGGGCAGGATATCGGTGACCACAATCCGGATCAGGCTGTGGCCGGAGAGCTTACTGAGGTTCACATGGTCCCGGTTGCGCAGGGAGATGACCTGGCTGCGGACACTACGGGCTGTCCAGGTCCAGCTGGTAAAGCCGATGACCACGGCCACGGTGGTGGGGCCGCGAAGGTCCGGACTGATGGAATAGGAAATCAGAATCAGCAGAATAAAGCCGGGAATCACGGTGAACAGGTTGGTGACGAACATGATGATGTCGTCCACAATGCCGCCGATGTAGCCCGACAGCAGACCCAGCGTCAGGCCGATCAGGGTAGCCACCACGCCGGCCACCAGGCCAACCACCAACGAGGTCTTTGTGGCGCCCACCAGCTCCTTCAGCACGTCACGGCCGAAGTTGTCGGTGCCCAGGGGCAGAACCTTGACGTTGGCAATGGTGCTCACGTTGACATAGTCGGTCTTTTTAATGGTGCTCAATTCCTCTCCGTCGGACACGACGGTAAGGTTGTCGGCGGTCTGCAGATCCAGCAGAGCGTCGTTCAGCCGCTTATATTTCTTCTGAGCGGCGGAGGTCATTCCCTTGGGCTTGAAGGTGGAATCATAGTTCGCATGCCACAGCTCCAGCAGCGCCTCGGTGTCCTGGTAGTCAACGCCTTCCAGGTCCACTCCATACAGGCCCAGCCACTCCACCATCAGCACCCGGTCGGAGTCGCTGAGGGCCTTGGCCAGCCGCTTGTCGTCGGCATCGGGAAGCCGCAGGGTCTCCCGCTCCCGGTCGGAGTCGGTCTTGGCGGCGTCATACAGGGATATGTAGGTGCCGGGCTTGGCGAAGGTGCCAACGCCGATCTGCTCCAGAGGGCTGCCGGGATTAATCAAGGGGTAGATAATGATGGTCACAAGCAGGAACACGAAGATGACAAAACCGGCAACAAACTTGGAGGAATGGAACACGTTACGCAGCGTATTTTTCATTGTAAATTCCTCCTTCCTTAGTCGACCTGGGCTGCTTTGACCCGGGGATCAATGAAGCCGTACACAATGTCCAGCAGGAAGTTTGCCAGCAGCACCATGATGGTAATGATCAGGGTGCAGGCGGAAATCAGGGGGTAGTCAGCAGCCACAACGGCCTTGTACATGGTGTTGCCCAGGCCGGGATAGGAGAAAATCTTCTCAGCCACCAGGGCGCCGCCCATCATGGTGCCAAGGGACATGGCCAGGCCCGTGATCTGGGGCAGCATGGCGTTGCGGAACACGTAGCCAACAATCTTGCTGTCCTTAATGCCCAAAAAGCGGCTGTACTTGACGTAGTCGGCATTCAGCTCGTAGATGGACATGGAGCGCATGCCGATGGCCTGACCGCCGATGCTGATGATCACGATGGACCAGAAGGGCAGCTGATAGTGGGAAATCACAGACTTAATAAAGGGCCAGGACAAATTGGGAATCATATCACTTGCATAGCCGCCGGCCAGAGGCGCCACCTTGAGCACCACGCCAAACACGACCAGCAAAACAACTGCCATGGCAAAGGCAGGTACATTGCCAAAGAAAATGGATACCGGGAGCAGGACCTTATCAAAGCCCTTTCTCAGGTATGCAGCCATTGCGCCAAGAACATTGCCAAGAATCCAGCCGACCAGAATGGCGGGCAGCTGCAGTGCCACGGTCCAGCCGATGGAGGAAGCCAGAATATCGCTGACCTCCCGGGGATACTGACTGAAGGATTTACCGAAATTACCGTGAAGCATATTCTTCACAAACATTCCGAACTGCACAATCAGAGGTTTATTGGTGCCAAACTCTTCCTGATAGTGCTCATAGATTTCCCGAACAGCGGCAGCGTCGGACATGCCGGCGGCCAGCTTGCCGGTGATCGCAGAAACGGGGTCAGAAGGCATCAGCCGGGGCAGGATGAAGTTCAAAATAACGGCAAAAAACAGGGTGATCAGAAACCACACCAGCTTCTTGCCAAAATATTTTCTATAGCCTTTCATTTTCTCTCCCTCCAGGTTAATCGATTAAGTAGAAGGGGCCATGCCCCGGTTGCCCGGAGCATGGCCAGTGCTTGGAAACTAATTAGCCAACAAGCTCCAGCTCGTACAGAGCAGCGATGCCGTAGCCATCGGTGCAGTCAGCGGGAGGAATGTTGCGGCCGTCATCGCCGGAGGGGAAGTTGGTCCACACGCTCTCGTTGACAGCGTGGAACAGGGAAGGACGATACATCAGCGCGAAGCTGGGCACGTCGGTCAGGTAAATCTTAACCAGCTCGGTGTACAGCTCCACCAGCTTGTCCTGATCGGTGGTCAGAGGAATCTCAGCCAGGATTCTGTCAGCCTCTTCGTTGACGTACTGACCCCAGTTGCCGCTCCAGTTGTTCTGCAGGCCAACGAACTGGCTGGACAGAATCTGGTTGCAGCGGCCCCAAGGCATGGAGGGAGAAGCAGCGTCGGGAGACCACATGAAGATGGCGTAATCGGTCTGGTCGGGATCGGTGAAGCGGGACTGCACGATGTCCCACTCGGGGTACTCGGGCTCGATGGAGATGCCGATCTTGTCGCCAGCGGCGGCAACGATCTGCATGGCAGCCTGCCAGTCAGACCAGCCGTTGGGGCAGACAGCGTTCAGGGAGATCTTCTCACCGTTGTACTCACGCCAGCCGTCGCCGTCGGTATCGATCAGGCCAGCCTCGTCCAGCAGGGCGTTGGCGCCGTCGATGTCATTGCCGGCCCACTGCAGGTCAGCAACAGCCTCATGGTCATACAGAGCCTGCTCACCGGCGGTGGGGTTCATCAGAGAACGGGGAACCTCTTCGAAGGTGGGGGACTGGTTGGTCATGGCGTTGGCAATGATGGCCTCGTAATCGGTGGCCATGGCGATGGCCTTCCGCAGAGCGACATTCTCAGCGATCACGGGGATGTTCATGTTGTACCATGCGGTGGGCATGGTCAGGCAGACGCCGTAGGGAGCCTCATCATAGAAGGTGGAGATGGGCAGGTCGTCTTCCAGCCACAGGTTCTGGATGTTGCCGATGAACTGCTGGCAGACATCGACCTCGCCGGCCTTCAGAGCCAGCTCTCCGGCAGCGTTGTCAGCGTAGATGACGTGAGCCAGGTACTTGGGAACAGGCAGCTTGCCCCACATGGACTCGTCCTGGCCCCAGTAGTTGTCGTCACGGATGAAGACAACCTTCTGGTCATCGGCATAGTACTTGGTGTAGGGGCCGCTCCAGACAACGTCTTCACCGGCATCGTTCAGGATCGCGGTGGGATCGTCGTTGCAGCGATCGCGCAGGGTGGCAATCCAGCCAGCCTGAGCGATGGGGGCGCCGGTCAGGAAGTCCTCAACCTTCAGGGGGTTGACGGGCTGGCCAGCCTCATTCAGCTTGCAGGTGATGACGAAGGTCTTGTCGCCGGTGGCTTCGATGCCCTCGATGTAAGCCTTGTAGCTTGCGCCGGTGCCGTTGTTGGTCAGGATGCTCACATCCCAGGTGGCGACCACGTCAGCGCCGGTGACGGGGGTACCGTCGGACCAGTGGGCAGCGTCCTTCAGGGAAACGGTCATCTGAGTCAGATCCTCGTTCCACTCGTAGGCGTCAGCCAGCAGGCCGATCTTCTCGCCGTTCATGAAATTGTACATGAACAGGGTCTCGAACATCACGGTACGGTAGCCGCCGGGGCCGCCGGCGATTGCCATAGAGTTGTTCTGGTTGGTGCCAACAATGTTCCAGCTGTTGACAGCGCCCCACTGCTGACCTGCGAAATACAGGGTCTCGTCGCGGGGCAGGACGACGTCGCTCTCGGCAGAAGCTGCGACTGCGAACATACCGCAGATCATAGCAACGGCCAACAGCATTGCGAAGAGCTTGGACATTTTCTTCATGATGAATCCTCCTTACAAATTTGTTAAGGCCCTTATGGGCCATAACTACGAAACGATTTCCCCAGGCAAGAAGCCATCATTTCATCCATTGGATGAAATGAAAAAGGAGTACTCCTTTTGGTGGGGGCTGTGAAATTGGCGCGGATCAGATTTTCCTTACCGTTGCGCCGGTGATCAGGCTGCAGGGAATCACCTCGGTGCGGGGAAGATATCCCCTGCCCTCCTCCACGGCCCGGGCCAGCTCGTTGGCGGCGGCGATGCCGATGGCTACGGTGTCCTGCTGGACGGTGGTGAGAGAGACCACCTTGCCCACGGAGATGCCGTCGTAGCCGGCGGCGCTCACATCCTCGGGGATGGACAGGCCCATGGACTCCAGCTCCCGCTTGCCTCCGAAGAAGGAAAAATCATCCGGGTACAAAATGCAGGTCGGCGGGTCCGGCAGCTCCATCAGTGCCCGGGTGGCCCGGGCGGAGACTTCGCCCTCGTGGTAGCGGCCGTAGCGGACATATTCCTCGGGAATGGTCAGCCCCAGCTGGGAGCAGGTGTGGAAGAAGCTGGACATGCGGATGCGGGTAACGGCGTTGTCGTCGCCGAAAATAACGGCAATCTTGCGGTGGCCCTGGCGGTAGACATATTCCAGAAGGTCCCGGATGCCGCTGACATTGTCGGACTCGATGCAGCTGCAATTGTCGAAATGGTAGTCCAGAGAGACCACCGGGACACCGGCCCGGACAAATTCCTGGGCCACGGGAGCGGCATTGTCAGCCACCAAAACAGCCACGCCGTCGCAGTTGCGGAAGCGGACGTGGTTTACATAATCATTGCCCCAGGGGCCGGGCTGATCGCTGATGAGGGTGATGTCATAGCTCAGCTCTTCAGCGCGGCGCTTGAAGCTGTTCAGAACATGGGTGAAATGCTCATGGGTCAGGCCGCTGCTGGTGCCGTCGCTGAAAATCACGCCGATGTTGTGAGAGCGGCTGGTTTTTAGGTAACGGGCGGCGGCACAGGGAGTGTAGCCCATTTCCGATGCGGCTTTCTGAATGCGCAGAGCCGTTTCGGTGCTGATGTCGGGAGCACCGTTAAGCGCTTTGCTGACCGTCGCGACGGACACGCCGCATTCCTTGGCCAGCATTTTTAATGTTACCATGGCGATTCCTTTTTCTGCCGCACATGCGGCTTAGCCGAAAACGTTTACTTTCGCTTTGATTATAGTTTCGTCCGGCGGTTCTGTCAATAGTTATTACAAAAAAATGAATTGAAAACGTATTTTTTGTGAATTATATCAAAATCGACCAACTCTATTTCGTGCAAATCCCCGATAGGGTAAGATAATCTGTTGACTTTTAACAAGAAACGTCGTATAGTTATTTCGTCAACTTGTAAATTCTTTCGAAAACGTATTCGGAGGTATCATCATGGAAAGACTGTCCTTAAACGGCGCCTGGGTACTGGATATCCCCGGCAGCGCCTTTCCCCGCGTCAGCGCCACCGTCCCCGGCTCGGTTTATCACGACCTGCTCACCGCGGGCCAGATTCCGGACCCCTTCTACCGGGACAATGAAAACGAAGCCCTGAAAATCATGGACCATGATTTTGTCTACAGCCGCTCCTTCTGCGTCAGCGCCGGGCTGCTGGAAAACGATGCCGTGGTGCTTCGCTGCGAAGGGCTGGATACCCTGGCCACCGTCACCGTCAACGGCATTGTGGTGGGCACCGCGAAAAACATGCACCGGACCTATGAATTCGACGTCAAATCTGTGCTCAAGGCCGGGCAGAACACCATTTCCGTGAAATTCGACTCCCCCACCCGCTTCATCAAGGCAGCCTATGCCGAGAACCGGGCGGACGGCTCCTCCGACGCCATGGTGGGCTTCCCCCTGCTGCGCAAGGCCCACTGCATGTTCGGCTGGGACTGGGGTCCCCGCCTGCCGGACGCCGGCATCTGGCGTGACATCAGCATTCTGGGCATCCGCACTGCCCGGATTCGGGATGTGTATGTGGCGCAGCACCATGAAGGCGGCAGGGTCACTCTGGAAATCAATACCCATATTTCCCAGATCACCGGCTCCGCTCCCGTTGCCGTGAAGGTCACCGCCCCCGACGGCAGGGTATTCGCCGCCCAGGGCGAAACGGCCGTCATTGAAATTGACGATCCCCAGCTCTGGTGGCCCAACGGATTGGGCACGCAGCCGCTCTACACCGTGGAGGTGACCCTGGGCGATGGGCTGGACCGCTGGAACAGGAAAATCGGCCTGCGCACCCTCACCGTCACCCGGAAAAAGGACCAGTGGGGCGAGAGCTTCAGCCACTGCGTCAACGGCGTGGACGTGTTCGCCATGGGTGCGGACTACATTCCAGAGGACAATCTGCTGCCCCGGGTGAATCCGGAGCGCACCCGCCGTCTGCTGGAGGATGCCAGGGCCGCCAACATGAACTGCATCCGGGTCTGGGGCGGCGGCTACTACCCCGAGGACTATTTCTACGACACCTGTGACGAGCTGGGCCTGCTGGTGTGGCAGGACTTCATGTTCGCCTGCGCCGTGTACAATCTCACCGAGGACTTCGAGGAGAACATCAGAGCCGAGTTTGTGGACAACATCCGCCGCCTGCGTCACCACGCCTCCCTGGCCCTGTGGTGCGGCAACAACGAGATGGAGCAGTTTGTGGCCTGTGACGAATGGGTCAGCTCCCTGCGCCAGAAGGCGGACTACATCAAGATGTATGAGTACATCATCCCCAAGATTTTGAAGGAAGAGGACCCCCAGACCTTCTACTGGCCCGCCTCCCCCTCCAGCGGCGGCAGCTTCGACGCGCCCCAGGACCCGGGCCGGGGCGATGTGCACTACTGGGATGTGTGGCACGGGCTCAAGCCCTTCACTGACTACCGCAACTACCTGTTCCGCTACGTCTCGGAGTTCGGCTTCCAGAGCTTCCCCTGCATGCAGACCATCGAAGCCTTCACCGCCCCGGAGGACCGGAACGTGTTCTCCTATGTGATGGAGAAGCACCAGAGAAACGCCTCCGCCAATGGCCGGATCGTCTCTTACCTGTCCCAGATGTACCTGTACCCCGGCAAGCTCACCGATCTGGTGTATGCCTCCCAGCTGCTGCAGGCCCAGGCCATGCAGTACGGTGTGGAGCACTGGCGGCGCAACCGGAACGACTGCCGCTGCATGGGCGCGGTGGTTTGGCAGCTCAATGACTGCTGGCCCGTGGCAAGCTGGGCCTCCATCGACTACTTCGGCCGCTGGAAGGCGCTGCACTACTATGAGAAGCGGTTCTTCGCCCCGGTGCTGATCTCCTGCCATGAAGAGGGCATCCTGAGCCAGAACACCAACGTCAACGCCGAGCCCTTCGAGTTGAAGAAGACCGCCCGGCTGAACGTAAGCAACGAGACCCTGAAGCCCTTCAACGGCAAAGCCCATTGGGCCCTGCGGCGGCCGGATGCCTCCGTCATCGAAAGCGGCAGCTTTGACGTTGCCGTCGGCCCCATGAGCGCCGTCTGGCTGCCCCAGCAGGACTTCTCCGATCAGGCCACCTACGACTGCTACTACTCCTATGAGCTGGTGGATGAAGCGGGCGTCACCGTGGGCGAGGGCAGCGTGCTCTTCTGTGCGCCCAAGCACTTCCACTTCGCCGATCCCCGGCTGGAGGCCCACCTCGAAGGTGACGAGATCGTGGTCACCGCCAAAACCTACGCCAGAAGCGTGGAGCTGATGGCCGGCGCCGACACACTGCTGTCCGACAACTATTTCGACATGAACGCCGGCGCCAAGCGGGTAAAGATCCTCCGGGGCGAGGCCAAAGAGGTCCGCGCCAGAAGCGTCTACGATATCCGATAATCCGATGACCCCAGGCTGCCCCAAAAAACGGGGCAGCTTTTTATGCTTCCCGACGGGCACAAATTGTTGTTTTATCGTCCAAATTTCTGGTTGAATGGAACCATGCTCCAATCACAACCGCACCAGCTGAAGGGGAGGATGCCCGCACGGTATAAAAACGCCCTGGTTAGGGCAGAAAGCATCAAAAAACGAACAAATGAAAAGAGGCCGCCTTGCAGCATTAGCAAGACGACCCCTTTCCATTAGGAAAGTCACACGACAACATGACAGATACGGACAAGGTCTGTTTCTTTGATTTCCGGGCAATCCCTCAGGCAGAGGGTTGCCTCATCCAGGGGAAGCGCAATCGCCAACCCCAAACCAAAGCGAATATTGCAGGCATATTTCATCTGGCGGATTTCGCCATGGAGCTGATTGGAAAAAACATAGGTCTGAAAACGAATCAAATCTTTCAAATTCATGAGCTTGATGGGATATTCTTTCATCATACAGCACCCTTTCTGAAAAGTATCTCATAAATATGGTTGCGTTTTCCTGAGCCTTGGTGTACTATAAGAATAATCCAAATTTCAGGGAAAAGAAACCCATATACCGACAGATATTATAATAATCCGGACAAATTACATTTATTTTGGCGTTATTTTTATATTTTGGAGGTACGATATGATTATCGACAAACTGGAGACCAAGGAAAACAGAGAGGAAATATTGGCCCATGTGGATAAGCCCTTTCCGCATACCTCCTACTACGTGGAACCGGAAAAATTTCCGGGCGGGATCGTCCCCTGGCATTGGCATTCCGATGTTGAGGTCATGTATGTGGTTCAGGGGCAGACGGAGCTGCGGACAAACGCGGGCGAGTATCTGCTCAGCAACGGAGATGCTGTGTTCATCAATTCCAACGTACTGCACTTTCAGAAGCCCTGCAGCGGAATCAAAGTAATCGCGCTGAATCAGGTTTTTGACGCCTCGCTGATTTCCGGACGGCATCACAGTATTTTTGACCAGAAATATGTGGAGCCGCTGCTGAGCTGCCGGGAAATCGATGTGATGCTTTTCAAGCAATCCGACGTGCGGCAAAGAAAGATCATCGATTTCATCAAGCTGGCCCAGGACGCGGCGGATGAACAGGCCTTCGGCTATGAACTGGTTGTCCGCAATTATCTTTCCTCCATGTGGCTGCTGCTTTATCAGGAGGCGGAAAAGAAATTGGAGGAGAAAAAGATCCGCAAGGTCAGCGGGGAGGACCGGTTAAAGCATATGATGCAGTATATTCAGGCCCATTATATGGAGAAACTGCTGCTGAAGGATATTGCCCATTCCGCCAACATCAGCGAACGGGAGGCCCTTCGTACCTTTCAAAATCATCTGAACACCACCCCCTTTGCTTACCTCATGGAGTACCGGCTTCGCATGGCAACCATCCAGCTGGCGCAAACCACAATCCCGGTGTCGCAAATTGCATATGACTGCGGCTTCAGTTCTCCCAGTTACTTTGGGAAGGAGTTCCGGGCAGCCATGGGCTGCACGGCGTCGGAGTACCGCAGAGCGCAGTCTGTTTTCCGCTCGCCGTCCTGAGAGGGTTCGTCCTCTCCCCCCGGAGGCGGGAGAAAGCCGGGACTTTTTTCGCTGTATGCTTGACTGTCCGGGCCGTATCATGTATGATAATCACAAACATTTGAACGGGAGCGTGAATGGCGACGGATACCAACAGGATGAAAATCGCGGCGGAGTGGTTTTACGAAAAGGTCTTTTCCGACGAGGCCATTACCCCCAAAAAAGAGCCGTCCGGGGAGCGCCTGCCCTCCCTGCTGCGCACCGCCCGCTCTTTGGAGGGCGGCCCCCAGAGCGGCTGGCAGTCCCGGGAAGTCGTTTTTTTCAAACAGGCGAAGCTGCTGGCCGCCTACGAGGACGACTACCCCTTCGCCGGCGCCGTCCAGCGCTACTACCCCACCTATCAGTCCCTGACGGACCAGGAGCTGCGGGGGTATTTCTCCTGGCGCACCAGGCTTCGCAGGGGGGACATTCAGAAGGCCTCCCTCTCCTTTGCCTTCCTCTATATTTATGAGCTCCTCAACCAGGTGGGCGTGGACAACGCCCTGGACGGCTACCAAAAGCTGACCCATTTCCGGGTGGTGTACGGGGCGCTGGACGACGGCATCCTCCCCTACCTCAAGCGGTGGATGGTGGATTATGTCATCTATTATGGTCTGGACCCCGCCCTGCTGGCGGATTCTCCCCAGATTTTGTTTGACCGGAGCATTGCGGTGCTGGAAAACCTGCAGAAGGAAAGCCCCCAGGCCATTTTGGACGCCCTGGGCCAGCTGCCTCTGAAATGGCTGAGCCGCTCTAAATTCTACCAGCAGAACCGGCAGGACATGGACACGGTGATCGTCCGGGTGCTGCGCCGCCTTTCGGAACACTATGGCACCCGGTGCAAAAAAGGCTTCGTGGAGCAATACATCGGCGGCATCCAGAAGGATTTCACCTGGCTGTTCGAGGCCGCCGTGTTCTGCGACCCGCTGAAACGCCGCAGCTACGAATACGTCCTGGACGCGCATTGCACCTACCGCTGCCAGAACGGCCATTGGATGGTGGAAAAATATTTCTTTCTCCCCCAGCGCTGCGCCAAGCTGAATGATCTGCTGAAAACCATCGACTGTGTGATGCGGGAATCCTTTGCCTACAAGCACCCCATCAAATGCGAAACGGAAACCAAGTGGATTCTGAAAATCATCCAGGAGGAGGTCCGGGCCCTTTTGGCGGAGAAGAAGGCCGCCGAAGCAAAGAAAATCACCATCGACCGGACCCAGCTGGAAAAAATCCGCCGGGATGCCGCCATTACCCAGGAAAAGCTGACCGTGGAGGAGGAGTTGGAGGAAGAAGCGCCGGAGCCCCCCGCCCCGGCGGAACCTCCCGCCCCGGCGGCTGCGGAAGAAATGCCCCCGGACTCCCCCCTGAATCCCACCGAGTACCGGCTGCTGCAATGTCTTCTTTATGGAAAGGACCGGAGCTGGGTTCGGACGGAAGGGTATATTCTGTCCGTTTTATTGGACAGTATTAATGAGAAACTATATGATGTGTTCCAGGACTCGGTTTTGGACGAGGACGGCCAGCCGATGGAGGACTATATTGACGAACTGAAAGAGATGGTAAAACCGTGAAGATTCCAAAGCGAATTGCCCAAACCCTGATGAACGCCCTGAAGGGCGGCGTGGTGCCCCGGGTGGGTCTGCCCTATATCACCGTGGGCCGCAAGGCCGAAATTGACGCCCTGCTCCACGATGTGGAGATCATCGCCGACGGCGGCGCATCCTTCCGCTTTATTGTGGGCAAATACGGCAGCGGAAAGAGCTTTCTGCTGCAAACCATCCGCAATTATGTAATGGCTAAAAATTTCGTGGTGGTGGATGCCGACCTCTCTCCAGAGCGGCGGCTCCAGGGCACCCGGGGCCAGGGGTTGGCCACCTACAAAGAGCTGATCCGGAACATGTCCACCAAGACCAGGCCCGAGGGCGGCGCCCTGTCGCTGATCCTGGACCGGTGGATCAGCAATGTGCAGCAGCAGGTCATGGAAGCCTCCGGCCTGGGCATCACCGACCCGGGACTTTCCCGCCTGGTGGAAAAGGAAATCTCCGCCGTTGTCTACTCCCTGAACGAGATGGTCCACGGCTTTGACTTTGCCCGGCTGCTCACGCTGTACTACCAGGCCCACCTGCAGGGCGATGACGAGACCAAGGCCAAGGTGCTCAAATGGTTCCGGGGCGAGTACAATACCAAAACCGAGGCCCGGCAGGAATTGGGGGTGAACATCGTCATCACCGATGACGACTGGTACGAATATCTCAAGCTCTTCGCCGCCTTTTTGAAGCAGGCGGGCTACGCCGGGATGCTGATCCTCATTGACGAGCTGGTGAACATCTACAAAATCCCCAACGCCATCACCCGGCAGTACAATTACGAAAAGATTCTCACCATGTACAACGATGCCATGCAGGGCAAGGCCCAATACCTGGGCTTCATCCTCTGCGGCACCCCCCAGTGCATGGAGGACCCCCGCCGGGGCGTTTACAGCTACGAGGCCCTGCGCTCCCGGCTGGCTGAGGGGCATTTTGCCGGGGAGCACAAGGATCTGCTCTCCCCGGTGATCCGGCTCCAGCCCCTGACCAACGAGGAAATGCTGATCCTCATCGAAAAGCTGGCGGACATCCACGCCGGGCTGTACGAATACCCCCAGATCGTCACCCAGCGGGATATGATCGATTTCATCGAGATCGAGTTCGGCCGCATCGGCGCGGACACCCACATCACCCCCCGGGAGGTGATCCGGGACTTCATCGAGGTGCTGGACATTGTGTACCAGAACCCCGGGGTGAAGGTCCGCCAGCTTCTGGGCAGCGACCAGTTCACCTTCGCGCAGAATCAGGTTCTGGAAGAGGCCGCCGGGGATCAATTCGCGGAATTTGACATTTAAGAGGGAAACCATGAGTGTATTTGAGCGTTACGCCCCCTTTGTCCAGGACTATATCTACCGGAACAATTGGGAAAATCTGCGGGCCATCCAGGTGGCGGCGGCGGATGCCATCTTCAACACCGACGAAAACCTGCTGCTCACCGCCTCCACCGCCTCCGGCAAAACCGAGGCGGCCTTCTTTCCCATCATCACATTGTTTTCCGAAGATCCCCCCGCCTCCGTGGGGGCCATCTATATCGGGCCGCTGAAGGCACTGATCAACGACCAGTTCCTCCGGCTCAATGACCTGTGCGCCGAAGCAAACATCCCGGTGTGGCACTGGCACGGGGATGTGGCCCAGAGCCACAAGGCAAAGCTGATGAAGCATCCCTCTGGCATTCTGCAAATCACCCCGGAATCCTTGGAAGCCATGCTGCTGCACAAGCACGCCGCCATTCCCAGGCTCTTCGGGGACCTGCGGTTCGTGGTCATCGACGAGGTCCACTCCCTGCTCCGGGGGGACCGGGGCGGGCAGACCTTGTGCCTGATCGAGCGGCTGAGCCGGTTGGCGGGGGTGAATCCCCGGCGGATCGGCCTGTCCGCCACCATCGGCGACCCGGAGGGTACGGGAGAATTCCTGTCCCTCGGCACCGGGCGAAAAACCATCATCCCGAAAATCGAAGCCAGGGGAAGCCGCTGGCGGCTGAGCATGGAGCACTTCTATGTCAAAAATGTGCAGGCCGCCGAGGACCGGACGGACATTGAGGCTTTGCCGGTTTTGGAGGAAAAAACCGACGAAGCCCCCAAAAACGCGGACCCGGGAATCGGTTACATTTTCGAGCACACCCGGGGAAAAAAGTGCCTGGTATTCGTCAACTCCCGGGAGGAATGCGAAACCGTCACCACCACATTGCGGCAATACTGCGAGCGAAATCACGAGCGGGACCGCTTTCTCATCCACCACGGCAACCTCTCCGCCTCCTACCGGGAAACCGCCGAGGCAATCATGAAGGATGATTCCCAGTACATGACCACCGTGACCACCGCCACACTGGAGCTGGGCATCGACATCGGGCGGCTGGAGCGGGCCTTCCAGATCGACGCCCCCTGGACGGTTTCCTCCTTTTTGCAGCGCATGGGCCGCACCGGGCGGCGGGAGAGCCCGCCGGAAATGTGGTTCGTCATGCGGGAGGACGAGCCGGAGGCCCGGGCCATGCTGCCCACCACCATTCCCTGGAAGCTGCTGCAGGGCATCGCCCTGGTGCAGCTGTACCTGGAGGAACGCTGGGTGGAGCCGCCCCGGCTGGACCGGCTGCCCTACAGTCTTCTGTACCATCAAACCATGTCCACCCTGGCCTCCTGCGGAGAGCTTTCTCCCCGGGCTTTGGCGGACCGGGTGCTGCGGCTGCACTATTTCCACCGGATCAGCCAGGAGGATTTCAAGCTCCTGCTGCGCCATCTGGTGGAAACGGATCACCTCCAGCGCACCGAGCAGGGCGGACTGATCGTGGGTCTGGCGGGAGAGCGGGTGGTGAATTCCTTTAAATTTTACGGCGTGTTTCAGGAGAACGAGGAATACACCGTCCGCAGCGAGTCCCAGGAGCTGGGCACCGTGGTGCTGCCGCCGCCGGTGGGGGAAAAGCTGGCCATCGCGGGGCACGTGTGGGTGGTGCTGGATGTGGACCACAAGCGGCATCTTGTCTACTGTGAGCAGGTCAAGGGCTCCATCCCCGCCTATTTTGGCCAGTGCCCCGGGGACCTGCACACCAAAATCCTGGCCCGGATGCGCCAGGTGCTTTCGGAGGACCGGTCCTACCCCTACCTGATGAAAAACGCCGTGGCCCGGTTGGAGCAGGCCCGGTACACCGCCGCCCACTCCGAGGCGGCGAAAAAGCCGCTGATCAACCTGGGGGGGAATATGTGGTGTCTGCTGCCCTGGGTGGGGACCTATTCCTTTTTGGCTATGGAGCGGTTCCTGAAAATCAAATGCGCCGACCGGCTGGGACTTAAGAATCTGGATTCCGCCCGGCCCTACTACATGCAGTTCACCATGAAGGCGGGCGCGGCGGAATTTTTCCGGGTGGTGTCCGAGGAAATCCAAAAGCCCATCGATCCCATGGAGCTGGTGTATCCCAAAGAGCTGCCCCTGTTCGACAAGTACGACGAATACCTGCCGGAGGAGCTGGTGAAAAAGGGCTTTGCCTACGGCGTACTGGATTTACAGGGCATGAAGGACGCCGTGCTGAGCTGGCAGAATCCATAAAGGAATTTCGGTTCCGCCCCGAGGGGATCAATTGCACACGCCAACTATAGTAGTCTGTTACCACGAAAACTTTGTGTTTTATACTGAACAGCAAGGGGAGGATATCATTCCTCCCGCGCGGTACAAACCCTCAATGTGGTGCCGGGTTGGGCGAATCCGCATCCGTGTCCAACGTTGTACCATTCAACCGAACGCTCAGTCAACCAGCCTGGCGGGCATCTGCAGCCTCCCCTGCTTCTGGTGAATGAAAATCCGGATAAAATCACAGGAGCCTCCCGTTTTTGGAAGGCTCCTGTTTCGTTTTGTTTATTCAATGACGCAGGAGGCCGCCTTTTGACCGGTAAGCTCCCGGGTTCTTTCATCCGGCTGGCCGAAGGAGGCGTACAGCGTCCATTTTCCGCTGCCGGGAATCCACTGGCCATCGGCATTGCAGACCTGGAAGGCCCTGGCGGGCAGGGGCAGGATGATCTCCTTTTCCTCGCCCTGGGCAAGGGAAATCCGCCGGAAGGCGCAGAGCACGGGGTTCACGGGAGCGTCCGGGGAGGCCGTGTCCCGGATGTAGAGCTGGAGCACATCCTCCGTCTCCCGGCCGTCGTTGCGCACCATTACCCTGGCTTCCGCCCGGGTTGCGGTGACGGACAGCGCCTTGGTATCGCCGTAGGTCAGGCCGTAGCCGAAGGGATACAGGGCCTTGCCTTCGTAGTAGCGGTAGGTGCGGTTACGCATGGAGTAATCGGTGAAGGCGGGCATTTCTGCCAGGGTGCTGTCGTAGTAGAAGGTGACGGGCAGCTTGCCGGAGGGAGACCGCCTGCCGAAGAGGATGTCCGCCGCCGCCTTGCCGCCCCGGGCGCCGGGGTACCACAGCTGCACCACAGCGGCGGCCCGGTCCGCAAAGTCACCGATGTCGATGGCGCTGCCCGCCATCAGGCAGAGGATCACGGGCTTGCCGGTATCCAGCACCGCCTGGGCCAAATCCCGCTGGCCCTTGGGCAGCAGCAGGCTCAGCTTGTCGCCGGAGGCATCGGCGTTGCCGGTGTCCCCCTCTTCGCCCTCCAATGTCTCGTCCAGGCCCAGCACCAGCACCACCACGTCGGACTGGTCCGCCACCACCAGAGCTTCGGCAATCCGGTCGTTGGTCCGGCCCAGATTTTCCACCCGGTCCTTGAACAGGTGGCTGCCCTCGGCGTAGTAGACCCGCACATCGTCGCCCACCTCGTCCTGGATGCCCTCCAGCACGGTGATGTAGCGGGAGGAGGTGCCGTGGTAATTGCCGATCAGGGCCACCCGGCTGTTGGCATTGGGGCCAACCACGCCGATGGCGGTCAGCTTTTCCTTGTTCAGGGGCAGAATCCCGTCGTTTTTCAGCAGAACGATGCCTTTTTCCGCCGCCTCGATGGCAGCGGCCACATGCTCCCTGCACTCCAAAACGCTGTAGGGGATCTGATCAAACGCCGTTTCCTGGCCGTCCATGATGCCCAGCAGATACCGGGTGGTGAACAGCCGGACGGCGGCCTGGCGGATATCATCCTCCGTAATCAGCTTCTGGGCCAGGGCGGTGAGCAGGCAGCGGTAGGTGCAGCCGCAGTTCAGGTCGGTGCCCGCTTTCAGGGCGGCGGCGCTGGACTGGGCGGGGGTATCGGTGAAGTGATGATTCTCATGGAAATCCTGGATGGCCCAGCAGTCGGAGACCACATGGCCCTGGAAGCCCCATTTTCCCCGCAGGTATTCCTGCAGCAGCTCCGGACTGCCGCAGCAGGGGTAGCCGTTCACCGCGTTATAGGCGCCCATGACGGACTCCACATTCGCCTCGGTCACCGCCGCCTCAAAGGCGGGCAGGTAGGTTTCCTCCAGATCCTTTTTGGAGGGATTGACGTTGAAGTGGTGCCGCTCCGCCTCCGGGCCGGAGTGGACGGCAAAATGCTTGGCGCAGGCGGCGGATTTCAGGTATTCCCCGTCCCCCTGCAGGCCCCGGATATAGGCCTTGCCCAGCTCAGCGGTGAGCGTGGGGTCCTCGCCGTAGGTCTCATGGCCCCGGCCCCAGCGGGGGTCCCGGAAAATGTTGATGTTGGGGGACCAGAAGGTCAGTCCTTTGTAGATATCCCGGTCGCCCTTTTGGGAAAGGGCGTTGTACTTGGCCCGGCCCTCGGTGGCAGCAATGTCACCCAGGCGCTGCACCATCTCCGGGTCGAAGGCAGCAGCGATGCCGATGGCCTGGGGGAAGCTGGTGGCCACACCCGCCCGGGCCACGCCGTGGAGGGCCTCGTTCCACCAGTTGTATTCCGGAATATTCAGTCGATCCAGAGCCGGCGCATCGTAGCTCAGCTGGGCAGCTGCTTCCAGCACGTCCATCTGCGCCACCAGCGCTTCGGCTTTTTTCTTTGCTTCTGCACGATTCATAAAACTGCTCCTTTTTGTCAGGTCTTATGCCTATCAATTGCTGTTCACAGCGCCTCCCCTACTTCTGGCGTGTGCGTTATTTCGGGCATGTGCAATAAACAACAATTTACATGTTAACGGATGGGGCTGCACTTGCAAAACAGGCGGCGGCATGGCTGCCGCCGCCCGTTTGGGGAATCACGTCTGGAGGGCGCTAGGGAACCTCCTGTTTGGTCCGCGCAAATACCTTTTTCATCAGCTTCACAGTGCACCAGGCCGGCAGCGAGAATCCCCACAGCAGGTACAATACGCCGAACTGCGTGATGATTTCCGGGATGGAAAACGCCAGATACCAGGGCAAAATCCAAGCCGACAGCGCCAGCAGCAGCTGGCCGGGGGCGCACATCGCCAGCATGACGCTGTTTTTCAGGTAGTTCCACACGGAATTTCGGTAGATTGACTGCTGGGGAAAGGCCATGATGAACAGAATCAGGGCCAGAAGCCCGATGATCGTTCCCACCACCGTATAGATGGTTTTCATCGGCTGCTCCGAATTGACTGCAAACCACAGATCCCCTGCGGCCACACCCACCACGAGGACCAGGATCAGTTCCAACGCGGTGGCCTTGAGGAAATTTCTGCCGAATGCCTTGAAAAAGGACTTTATGACAGGCACCATTCCCTCATCCCATTCCCGCTGGAACAGCACGGCATACATGGCGCTTAACGAGGCGCCCGCGGTGATCACACCGAAGGAGCAGATCAGCGCCAGCAGGTTTACGATCATCAAATCCGCCAGCAGCCGCAGCAGCACGGCGGCCGGGGTATCCTGCCATCTGGCATTCATGGAATTACTCCTTCACACCGCCCAGGGCAACGCCGGCAATGATGTACTTGGACAGGGAGAAATAGATGATGAAAATGGGCAGCACGGTGAGCAGAATGCCCAGATAAATGGCGCCGTACTCCACCTTGTAGATATCGCCGTTGAGCAGCGACACCATGATGGGCATGGTATACTTGGACTTGTCGGTGAGCAGGATGGAGGGAACGAACAGATTGTTCCAGCTGGACACGAAGGCGAAGATGGCCTGGGTGGCCATGGCGGGCTTCATGATGGGCAGCACGATCTGGTTAAAGGTGCGGAACTCCGAAGCGCCGTCCACCCGGGCGGACTGGACAATTTCCATGGGCAATGAGGGAATCATGAACTGCCGCATGAAGAACACCGTGCCGGGAGCCGCCACCGCCGGAATGATCAGGGGCAGGAGGCTGTTGGTCCAGTGGATGCGGTACATGAACTGATAGAAGCCGATGGAGGTCACGGTGGCGGGAATCATCATCACCGCCAGGATCATGGCGAAGAAGGGGCCCTTCAGCTTCCACTCATAGGCAACCAGGGCATAGGCCGTCAGGGTGGAGAAGTACACCGTCAGGGCGGTGGCGCAGGTGGAGATGATGACGGAGTTTTTCAGGCCGACCCAGGGGCTGAAAATATCCTTGCTGGTCAGAATCTGGAAGTTTTTGAACAGATTGCCGCCAAAAATGAAGGAAATGGGATGGGCCTGAATGGAATAGGTATCCCGGGTAGCATTGACAAGCATGATGATAAAGGGGAACAGGCTCAAAATCGCCAGGAAAATGCACACCGCGTATGCAAATACCCGGAACAGCTTTTGGCCGGGGGTGCGCTTGATGCCGCCAGTCAATTTCTTAGCCATTTAGCCCACCTCTTTCTTTGCGGCCCGTCTTGCGGCCCGCCTTGCAGCCTTTTCCGCCTTCTTGTCTTCATCACCGAACATCATAAAGACAAAGACGGAGCACACGGCAATGATGATGAACATAATCATGGAGGCGGCAGCGGCTCTTGCGTACAAATAGCTGCCGCTGAAGGCCTGATTGTAAATAAACACGTTGGTGGTCAGCGTGGAGTTTGCAGGGTTACCGTTGTTGAACAGCTTGGGAATATCGTACATATTGAGGCCGCCGATCATGCTGGTGATCAGGGTATACAGCAGGATGGTCTTCAGGTTGGGCATGGTGATCTTCCAGAACATCTGGGAATTGGAGGCGCCGTCCAGCTCCGCGGCCTCGTACAGATCGGGATTGATGCCCAAAACGCCGGAGATCAGGATGATCATGGTGTAGCCATACCACATCCAGAACTGAATGAACGCAATAATGGCCCGGGTTGACCAGACCTTATTGGTAAAGTTCATGGGTTCACTGACGATGCCCAGGCTCTGCAGCAGGCTGTTCACAGGGCCGATGGGGTAAGCGAACAGGGCCTTGTACAGAATGGCGATGGAAGCTGCGGTGATGATATTGGGCATGTAGAAGACGACCTTGAAGAAGCCCTGTCCCCGCAGTTCATTGCGGCGGGAGGTAAACCAGGCCGTCAGCAGCAGGGCAAGAGAGATCTGGGGAATGAAGTTCACGATCCACAGAATCAGGGTGTTGCCCAGGGATTTTTTGAAGATGGGATTTTTAAGAACCTGAGTGAAGTTTTTGAAAAGTTCGTTGGCCGGCAGGAAATTCCAGTTGGTCAGGCCGGCCATGCCCTTTGCATCGGTGAAGCCCAGTATCGCCGTGTTGATGGTGGGATACAGGGAGAAGATCACATAAACAACGATGAAAGGAATGCTGAACAGATAGCCGTACTTGGCATAGCTGAAGCTTTTGCTCTTTTTCATGCTGTGCTTGCGCCCCCTTGTCTTTGGATAGCCAATAGGGGATAGGCCGCCGAAGCTGCCTATCCCCACACGGCATTTTCGTTATGAATAATCAGTGCTACGTAAGATTAGTAGTCGATCTCGATGTCCAGCTTGCCGCCCACGTCCATCTTGAAGTTGGCAATGGCGGTGTCGCGGTCAACCTCACCGTGAGCATACTGACGGACGGCATCACGCCATGCGGTGTTGATGGTCTCGTCGTACTGGGTCAGGTTCTTGCCGTTGGCGTAAGCGTTGGCAGGAACGAAAGCATCGAACATGTTCTGGCCGCCCAGGAACTCCAGCTCGCCGTTGGACACGGACATAACAGTGCCGGAAGCGACGCAGTCCTTGGTGCCGCCTTCGCCGTTCAGAGTGCCGTTCGCCCACTTGTACTGCAGGCCGTCCTCAGTGGCGTCCAGGGTGACCCAGGTGATGAAGTCACGAACGAACTCAGCCTTCTCGGTGCCGACAACGCTCTTGCCAGCCAGCAGCCAGGTGCCGCCCCAGAAGAAGCCGATGTTGGGAGCGCAGCAAGCCCAGTCGCCAGCGGAGGAGTTCTCGCCCTCACCGGCATTGGGAGCCAGGGTGTAGTTGATCAGCCAAGCGGGGCCGTAGAAGCCCAGAACGCCGCCGTCCTTCTTCATGTCGGCGAACCAGCCTTCCTGCCAGTCGGTGGTGTCGTGATGGTAGCCGTTGTCAGCCAGGGTCTTGGACAGGTCCAGGAAAGCCTCACGGGAGGGATCGATGTTCAGAGCGCCGTCCACGATCCAGCCGGTCTCGGAGGAGTTCTCAACAGCGTGCCAGATGTCGCCGTCGCCGGAAACAATGGCGTAGCCCTTGGCCTTCAGCTCTTCAGCAGCAGCGAAGAAAGCGTCCCAGTTGCCGGAGCCGGCGCCGATCTTCTCAGCAACGACTTCGGGATCATCGGTGCCCCAAACGTCCTGAGCGATGGAGCGGCGGTAGATGAAGACACCGCCGGTAGCCTGGTAGCCCAGACCAACCAGAGCGTTGTCGGAGGGACGGGTGCCGATGTCGACGGTGTACTGAGCGATGTCAGCAGCAGCCAGAGCAGCGTCCACATCGATGCCCAGATCGGCATAGGGAGCAGCGTACTCAGCAGCGTCGCCCTGGGTGTACTTCAGAACGAAAGCAGACTCAGCGCCGTACAGGTCAACTTCGCCGTTGGCCAGAGCGGCATCCAGAGCGGGCTGGTAAGCGCCGTCGGTGGTGGCGATGATGGTGGTGTTAACCTCGAACTTCTCAGCCAGCTCGGGATGAGCTTCCAGGAACTTGGTCATCATGCCGGGGATTTCGTCGGTGAAAGACCACAGATTCACAGTGATCTTGTCGTCTGCCATGGCGGTGACGGACATCAGGCCAAACACCATCACGGCAGCCAGAACGAGGGCAAGAATCTTTTTCATATGTGTTTTTCCTCCTTGAAAATTTTGTTAAAGCCCTTGGGGCCATAACTACAAAAGCAGAACGGAAACCGCCCTTTCATCCTCCGGATGAAAGGAAAAAAGAGGCTATTTTTTCGTCAGTATGCGAAAATCATCGAAACTCTTAAACGATTTCGTTTGAGCTCATTATACATGTTTGGCCAAAAAAGTCAAGAGCATCACGGAAGATTCAGCAAAATGACCATTGCTTCATGAACTTCTTGTTCACAATGCCGAAATCGTTTTCCCTCCATCTCAAGATGGTATAGCGGAAAAAGCCAATTCGTCACACGCGGTCAATCCTGCTGTTTTTTGAGCAGAATTGGCCAGCAATAACTGCATTTCACATATTGCGCTTCCCCACCCAAATCGGCAAACAACAATTTTCAGGGTGTCCCCTGCCTGCGGCAAAAAAAGGAGGCCGCCCTTTGTTGGAGGACGGCCTCTGCAAAATTATTCTTCCACCTTCAGTGCGATGTGCACATCGTCCAGCTGCTTCTGCTCCACGGTGCTGGGCGCGCCCATCATCAGGTCCTGGGCGTTTTTGTTCATGGGGAAGGTGATGACCTCCCGGATGCTCTCCTCGCCGGTGAGCAGCATGATCAGGCGGTCCACGCCGGGAGCCGCGCCTGCATGGGGCGGCGCGCCGTAGGTAAAGGCGTTGTACATGGCGGGGAACTTGGCCTTCACCGCGTCCTCGCCCAGGCCCACCATTTCGAAGGCCTTGACCATGATCTCCGGGTCGTGGTTGCGGACCGCGCCGGAGGCGGACTCGTAGCCGTTGACCACCAGGTCATACTGGTTGGCGTTGATCTGCAGCAGCTTCTCGGTATTGCCCTCGGCTTCTTCCAGAGCTTTCAGGCCGCCCTGGGGCATGGAGAAGGGATTGTGGCAGAATTCCAGGGCCCCGGATTCCTCGCCGATCTCGTACATGGGGAAATCCACGATCCAGCACAGGGCGTACTGCTCCTCGTCGAAGTGGCCGGGAACGCGACGGCCCAGCAGGGTGCGGATGACACCGGCGGTCTTCTGTGCCGCGGCCCGTTTGCCCGCGGCCATGCACACAAAGCTGCCGGGCTTCAGGTTCAGCCGCTCCTTCAGCGCCTCGCCGCAATCGCCCAGGAATTTGGAGATGCCGCCGGTGATGGCGCCGGTATCGTCCACCTTGAACCAGCAGGCCTTGTTTCCGGTCTGAACCTCCACGTCGGCCAGGAGCTTATCAATCCACTTCCGGGCCTGGGTGAAATTGTCCACTGCCACGGCCTTCACGGTCGCGCCCTCGAAGGGGCCGAAGCCGCAGCCCTGGACCACATCGGAAATATCCTGAATCTCCAGGTCGATGCGCAGGTCGGGCTTGTCGGAGCCGTAGCGCTCCATGGCTTCCTTATAGGGAATATGGCGGAAGGGGGCCTGGGAGATCCGCTGATACTTGCCGAACTTCCGGAACACGGGCACCAGCACGTCCTCCAGGGTGGACAGCACATCCTCCTGGGTGGCGAAGGCCATCTCCATATCCAGCTGGTAGAACTCGCCGGGGGTCCGGTCGGCCCGGGCGTCCTCGTCCCGGAAGCAGGGGGCGATCTGGAAATACTTGTCGAAGCCCGCGGTCATCAGCAGCTGCTTGAACTGCTGGGGCGCCTGGGGCAGGGCGTAGAATTTGCCGGGATGGTTCCGGGCCGGCACCAGGTAATCCCGGGCGCCCTCGGGGCTGGAGGAGGTGAGGATGGGGGTGGTGATCTCCAAAAAGCCCTTCTCAGTCATCAGCCGCCGCAGCTCCGCCACCACCTGGCAGCGCAGCACGATGTTACTTTTGACGGCGGGGTTGCGCAGGTCCAGGAAGCGGTATTTCAGGCGGGTATTTTCGTCGGCCTCCCGGGACTTGTTGATTTCGAAGGGCAGCTGGTTGTGGATGCACTTGCCCAGCACCTCAATTTTCTCCGGCACCA
>JBJDYM010000377.1:0-2962 GCA_051867315.1 Faecousia sp. | reverse complement strand
CCACCATGATGTTCATCCACTGGGGTGTGGAATATGTGACGACGGAAAACGCCCTTCAGGATACCATCGCCCAGAAGCTGTGCGACATGGGCTTTGACGTGATTGTGGGCGGGCATCCCCATGTGGTGCAGCCCATGGATTTGCTCACCAGCACCGTGGACCCGGATCACAAAACCGTGGTGATCTACTCTCTGGGCAACGCGGTATCCAACCAGCGCACGGGCATCAGCAGCCTCTTCCCCCCCGGCTATACCGAGGACGGTGTGCTGTTCAACGTCACCTTCTGCAAGTATTCCGACGGCACCGTGTACCTGCAGGATGTGGACGTGATTCCCACCTGGGTGGATCTGCGCACCACCAGCGGAAGATACTATCACATTCTCCCCCTGGACGGCAGCCGGATGGACGACTGGCAGGCGATGCTGGATCTGAGTGATGTGGGCCTTTCCGCCGCCACCCGGTCCTACAACCGCACCATGGGCATCGTGGGCGAGGGCCTGAACCTGGCCAAGCAGTATTTGGCTGATGCCCAGGAGCTGCGGGACGCCAATTACCTGGCCGCCGTGATCGATATGATGTACGCCGCATAAATTTGAAGAGCACCTTCCAGCAGAACCGGAAGGTGCTCTTTGTTTATCGGATCATCGTCAAATTGGTATTTAACGCACCCTTGGCTCCCCCTCTGGGGGAGCTGCCGAGAAAAGCGAGGCTGAGGGGAGGCAAGAACCCCATAAACACCAATTTGGATGCGGGACAGTCTGTTACAGTCCCAAATCCTCCGCCTCTTTTAGCTGCTTCGCCAGGCCCTGGGTCACGGCGGCGCAGCGGTGGGCGGCGATTCGCTCAAAGGTGGGGTAATCCATCCCGGCGCTGTCGTCGGCCTTGTCGGAGATGGCCCGGAGGATGACGAAGGGAAGATTGTTCCGGTAGGCCGTCTGGGCGATGGCCGCGCCCTCCATTTCGGTGCAGAGTCCCCTGGTCAAATCGATGATCCGCTCCTTGACCTCCCGGCTGGCCACAAACTGGTCGCCGCTGGCAACCCTTCCGATCCTGGTGTGGCCCGGATTCACCGCTTCGGCGGCGGCAAAGGCGTAGCCCAACAGGGTATCGTCCGCCGGGAAGGCAATAACATCCATGCCGGGCACCTTGCCCATGGGGTAGCCGAAGGCCACTGCGTCCACATCGTGGTACATGGCATCCTGGCTCACCACCAGATCCCCGATGTCCAAATCGGCGCAGAGGGAGCCGGCAATTCCGGTGTTCACCAGATGGGTCACGCCAAAACAGTCGCAGAGGATCTGGGTGCACAGCGCCGCATTGACCTTGCCCACGCCGCACTGCACCACGGTGACGGGAAGTCCCTCCAGGGTCCCGTCATAAAAACGGCTGCCCGCCTTCTGCGTCTGCTGCTTGTCTTCCATCCACTGCAGCAGGGTTTCCACCTCCTGCTCCATGGCGCCGATGATTCCCAGTTTCGTCATAACCTTCTCCTTACTCCGGGTAGACCAGCCGGTCCGCTTTGATGTGTTCCAGGAGGGCGGCGTATCTGGCCCCCCAGTAGTTTGCCATATTCAGATTCATGTCCAGATAGTTGCCGCAGTCTTTGGCCGATGCGCCGGGGACCTGGCCCCGGTAGTCCCGGATGAATCGGAAGCAGTCCAGCACCAGATTTACCACATCGGCGGAAGCGTAGTCCCCGATGAGCAGCAGGTAGAAGCCGGTGCGGCAGCCCATGGGGCCGAAATAGAGCACCCGCTCTTTCCAGAGGGGATCATTTCGCAGATAGGTTGCCGCCAGATGCTCAATGGTATGCACCTCGGCGGTGTTCATCACCGGTTCGTCGTTGGGTGAGGTCAGCCGCAGGTCAAAGGTGGTGACGGTTTCCGCGCCCACCCGGTCTTTCCGGGAGACGTAGAGGCCGGGCTGCAATTTGATGTGGTCGATGGTGAAGCTGGTGATTTTTTCCATATGATTCGCTCCTGTCTCATTTTGGGCCCAATATACCATGAATTCCCCGGTTTTGCAAGAAAAATCCCCTTCAACCGTGGATTGACCGGCGGTCTACCGGGGGTTGTTGCCAAAAACAAGGAAATTAACAAATGCTTTATCGCTTTTTGAGCCAATTTATGGCATAATGAGCCCAGAACAAAAAGGAGGATCGAAGATGGAGAATTTGATTGGAAAGCAAATTGCCGAGCGCCGCAGGGCTCTGGGGATGACCCAGGACCAGCTGGCCGAGCGGCTGGGGGTGACCAAGCAGGCCGTGAGCAAATGGGAAAACGAGCTTTGCTACCCTGATATCACCATGGTACCGGAGCTGGCGGAGATTTTCGGCTGCACCACCGACGCCCTGTTCGGGCTGAACCGGGAGGGCCCCCGGGAGGAATCCGTCCCGGAGGAAGAAGAAAAGGTCTATTGGGGCATCTCCCTGAAAGCGCCGGACCGGGAGAACAAGGAAAAAGGGAAGCCCGGCTTTGAGCTGGAATGGCACGGCGGGAAGCGGGAGGATCTGGGGCTTGCCCTCTGGATTCTGCTCATGGGCATCGGCGGTCTGGCCGGAGCGGTGGCCCGGAACAAGGGCATGGGCCAACCCGTGAGCTATTGGAACATCGGCTGGACCTCCGCCCTGCTGGCCTACGGCCTCATGGGGCTGTGGCCGAAATTCTCCGCCTTCCGGCTGCTGTGCGCCCTGTGCGGCGGGTACTTTCTGGCCCAGAGCATTTTCATCCTCCGCGTCAGCCTGAATTCCGAGATGCTCTTCCCGGCAGTGCTGATCCTGCTGGGCCTGGGGCTGCTGCCAAAGGTGCTGAAAAAACAGGGACGAAATTCCCCCCGGACAGATCCGGAGCAGGATTCCGATACCAGCCCAGCAGAAAGGTAAATATTGTTTGGCGGGCAGGGCCCGCAGCCAATTCGTTACGAACCTTGGGCAATCAACCCACAACTCCTGGGCCCCTCGACC